>FR898180.1:105225-130348 GCA_000437395.1 Clostridium sp. CAG:288
TGCAGTTGCTTCAACAATTTTCTTTGCATCAACATCTGAATCGATATCTGCTTCCATGACGCCTATTCTTAGTTCGTTCTTTAACAAATTGATAGTTTTTATTAATGTAGTTGTCTTACCACTACCAGGTGATGACATAAGATTTAATAAAAATACGCCTTTATTTTTTAATTCAGTGCGTAATTTTTCTGCATCTTTATCATTGTCATCAAAAATACTGCGTTTGACCTCAATTATTCTTACTGAATCCATAAATACCTCTTAAAAATATTTGTAACATAAAATGCCGAATTTATCAATAAAATCCGACATTTTTTACTATTTCATTTAACTTTAAAATACCAAATTGCTAACCCTGAAAAACTTGACCAATATTCATCGCAACTATAAGCTTTATCTAAAGCTGTAATAGCAAGCTTATTTTCTTTTTTATATTCGTAGAAAAAATACTGGCCGACTAAGAAAATTAAATTTGTCAAATTATCTACTTTCGACTTTTCTTCTAGATATTTTGCATCTTCTCCTTTAAAAAGTTTTATAGCATAATCGTATCCAACATGATGACCAACATCCATTTCAAAATACAAATTTAAAGCTTTATCAATATTTTCATTTAAACACATTAAGCTCAATAAATACCAATATAGTACCGCTATATACATTTCTGAATTATCTTGGCATAAAGGAAACAAACTATAAAAAATGTCTTTTGCTTTTTTATATTCTTTTTTATAAAAAAAACAGAGAGCTATTCTATATTCAATATCTAATTTATCATTGCTTTCTTTATTTAATTGTTCGAATAAACGTAGTGATTCATCAAGTCTAGCTGTAGTTAAAAGTCTTATAGCTTTAATTCTTTTAGCTTGGTAATTATTAGAATCAATTCTTAATATTTGATCGCATACTTTTATTGCGTCTCTATACCTAAATTGAAGACATAAAGCCTTTGTTAATTCCAAAAACAATTCAATTGACTCACCTTTAATGGCAATTTCGTCTTTAATTCTTTTAACGTTTTCATCATCATAATTTTTTTCTTTTTCACCGAACATTTCAACATATACGTTTGAACGTATATTCGATAATTTTGGATGAGTGTGTGTACTCTTTCCGTGAGTGTGATTTATATTTTCTTTACACATAGTTTCACCATCAAATACTTTCTGAATCTAAAATAACTTCGTTTCGTCTTTCGACGTATATAGAGACGAAATAAAACGCTAATGATATAAGCATTATGCATAAGCATGGAACTATTAGATATTGGTAAGCTCCGACCATTATTGCCCCACGAGATCTAGCAAAATTAATCATTACCCCCCAAGTTGGATAATATAAATTACCTATTCCTAAAAAGCTTAAAGTTGACTCCATCATAATGCAGCTATTTATTCCTAGTAAGAACTTTGAAATTAAAACATCTGATACATTTGGCAATACGTGCCTTATAGCGATGTGCCAATAAGAATATTTATACATTTTGCAAGCTTCAATAAACGGCAAAGAATATATGTGCATCACTTTAGCTTTTACTGCTCTAGCAATGCCAACCCAACTAAATAGACTAATAACTACAATCAATCCTATAGTTGATTTTCCTATAAACATAGAAAGAACTATCAAAACAATTAACCTTGGAAGCATTGTAAAAGAATCACATATTCCGCTAAAAATTGTACCAACAATTCCTTTTTTTGAAGCTAATAAGCCAATAACTAATCCTAATATAAGAGCAAAAATACTAGAAGACAATCCAACTAATAAAGTTTCTCTAGTTCCATAAACTAATTCAGTAAAAATATCATATCCTAGTGAGTTAGTTCCTAAAATGTGTTTTGAAGAAATAGGAAGCCAAACTCCAAACGATTCTTTTCTACCATAATTTGTAAATAGTTGTGGAAACAAAGAAAATAGCAAAAATATAGATAAAATAACTATTCCAACAATTAAAAAAGGCAATCTTTTTCTATTCATAAGACCTTGCTCCTTTTTTTATTTTTGGATCTATAATAATGCAAATCAAATCCGATAATATAACGCATATAATCATGAAAAAAGCAGTAACAAATAATATACCTTGCATCAAAGGATAATCTAAAGTATAAATAGCGCTATTCAATAGACCACCAACACCATTTATAGAAAAAATATTTTCGACAACTATGCTTCCACCAATAGAACTACCTATAGCAGTACCAGCCATGGAAATATAAGGTTGAATAGTATTTTTTAGCATGTAATTGTACTTTATTTTTCTATCAGATAATCCACGTTGTTTAGCATATAAAACGCTCTTATCATCAACAAATTTAGCTGTAGTATTTCTTACTAATAAATATCGAGATGGAAGCGTTGAAATAACAATTGATAAAATAGGTAATATTAAATGATAAATTCTATCAAAAAAGTACTGTATTGTACCAGGCTTAGCATTAAGACCATTTAAGCCTGAATAAGGAAATAATTGAGCTTGAACACACAAAGTTAT
The DNA here is from genome assembly GCA_000437395.1 of Clostridium sp. CAG:288. Taxonomy (GTDB): domain Bacteria; phylum Bacillota_I; class Bacilli_A; order RFN20; family CAG-288; genus CAG-288. Next base: position 107,717 of record FR898180.1, read on the forward strand.
AACTAAAACAAGTGCAATAGCAAAAGCTGGGATCGAATTTACAAAAATGAGAGATGTGGTAGATATTTTATCAAAAGAAGATTCTTTTTTATAGCCTGAATGCATGCCCCAAAATAAACCTAATGCTAAAGAAATTAAAATAGCTGGAATAGTTATTTGTAAAGAATAACCTATTCTCTCATTTATAAGGCTTGAAACAACTCTTTCAGCTTTATAAGAATAACCTAAAGTGCCATCAAATAGCGACTTTAAATAGAAGCCAAATTGAACAAAAATATTTTCATCTAAATGTAGAGCGTGATAATAGTAATTGTATAATTCAGCACTCATTTCTTCTTCATCAAACCCTGTTAAATAAGCTATAGGGTCTCCTTGTAATAATCTAGGTAAAGCAAAATTTAAAATAACAATAAAAAGGAAGCAAACTAATGCAGTAATAATATGTTTTAAATATTTTTTCATATTAGTGCTCTCCTTTCTTTTTTAAATTATTTTTTCATAGAAAACCAGTTATTAATGTTATTTATTCCAAATGTTGAATCAAGTGTAATATCAGTTAACGAAGCTGAATATGCAACTATTAAACTATCCCAATATAATGCAATAGCTGGAGTTTCTTGAGCGTAGAAGTCTTGTAGTTGACCAGCATAATTTATATATTCTTCTAATGTTTTTGCATTATTTAAGCTATTAATAATTTCGTTAAGGCTATCATCAAACACTTGTGCTCCACCTTGAGTTTGATGGTTTCCATTAATATACATGTCTCCAAGATTTTTCATACCAAAAGCTGTATATCCCATAATAGCAGCTTCCATAGAGACAGTACTTCCCTGCTCACTAGCAAATTTATTACTTGTTTTAGCATTATAAGTAGTCGCATCTACTGTATCTAAGTTTACTTTAATACCAAATTTTTCTAGTTGTGTTTTAACAAATTCAGCATAACCGACATGCATTTCTTTGCTAGCATTGACTGTTAGTTTAAACTCAGCACTGATTCCATCTTTTACCCAATATTTGTCATCTTTGGTGTATCCAGCCCTAATCATGTATTCGCTAGCTTTATCATAGTTAGTTTTAAGTTGTTCAGTCTCTTTAAATCCTACTAATGTTGTCGGAGCAAAACTTCTATTTGGTGTACTTGCATATTTGCTACCAAAATACTCTTTAAATTGTTCATAATCTAAGGCGTAAGAAATGGCAAAACGTATATTTTTATCACTTAATAAACCATTTTTATTGTTAAAAACTAACATTGCAGGACAATTTGTTGCGGCAATACTACTTAACTTAACTTTATTAGAATTTCCTAAAACATTTTGATAAGTTGATGATACACCCATAGAGTAATTCCAAACGAAATCTAATTGTTCATTTAATAAAGATGAATACATTATTTCTTCATTATTAAAAAGTTTATATATTACCTTATCAAAGTGAGGCTTTTGTGGATAGTATTCATTTATAGTAAATGTAAGTGCACCCGCTTCTTTATTAAAGCTTTCAAGTTTATATGGTCCACATGTTACCCTTGAATCACTTTCAGTTATTTGTTCTTTAGTTTTATTTTCATAAATATGTTTTGGACGAATTCTAAAAGTTGTCATATCATCTAGTGCTTTAACATTTGCATTTGTCAAAGTTAAAGTAACGCTATTTTTATCATCCGAATAAGAATAGTTTTCATATGTTCCAACTATATTCTTTGAACTAAAAGCCGGATTTTCGGACGTTGATTCATATTCAAGAGAATAAACAATATCCTCAGCAGTAACTTTTTCCCCATCGCTCCAATATAAATTTTCTTTTATTGTATACGTCCATGTTTTGCTATCATTAGAACTATAACTAGCTACCAGTGGTGAATACTCTCCATTTTCGTTTTTGCTAACTAGTGGCATTTCTGAAACTCCGCTAGCTAACATGTCATAAGCATATTCGTCTCTTTGAGCTTTTTCTATTTGAGATGTAGTTCCAATTGTTATTTGTTTAACATCTTTATTGCTATTTTTACATCCACTTACAGATATTAAGCATAATGCTAATATCGGAAATATATATTTTTTATCTTTAAAATTCATCTTTTTTTACCTCATATGTTATTCCGTTTTTTAGCACAAAAACCTTAGAACAACATTTTTTTATTAATTCTTTATCATGACTAATCATTAAAATTGCTCCTATACTTTTATTCAATTCGCGCTTAAGTAAAGCAATAATATTAGCTTGAGTTGAAACATCAAGCATCGATGTTGCTTCATCAAGTATTAGAAGTTCAGGTTTTAATAACAAAGCTTTACCGATTGCAATTCTTTGAGCTTCTCCACCTGAAATTTGGTGTGGATAATGGTTTAATATATCTCGCTTTAATTCAACAGATTTACACATTTTATCTATAAAACTATCTATTTGATCTTTAGGACATATTTTATGATATTTAATTAATTCTTTAACACCATCAATAATTCTTTGCGATGGATCTAAAATTGCAAACGGTTGTTGATATACCATTTGAACATTGCTTTTTTTAGGCAATATTACTCCATCATCTGCTTTAATTAAATTACAAAGAATTTTTGCTAATGTCGATTTGCCAGAACCACTATCACCATATAAGCCAACAATTTCATTGTTTGATATTTCTAAAGTTGCATCACTTAAAACAATTTTTTTGTCAAATGATTTTTTAATTCCGCATATGTTAATCATTTTGACAACCTCCGTTATTTAAGCACTTATCATTTGCTTCTTTGCAACGGCAATAAAATGGACAATTACCACGTTGTTCTCTAATTATTGGGGTTTCAGCCATACCATTTTCTACTAATGAATTAATTAAAGCTCTTGTATAAGAACTCTTAGGAGCTTCTAATACATCAATCGCTTTTCCTTTTTCCATTGTTTTACCATTGCATAAAACAATAACTTCTTTACATTTCTTAGCAATGGATATATCGTGTGTAATGAACAATTTTGCAGCATTAGGAAATAAAGAATCAATCAATTCTAAAAACTCAAACTTACGCTCGTCTTCTAAACCATTAGTTGGTTCATCAGCTATAACAAATTTAGCATTAGAACAAATTCCTATTGCAATAACTACTCTTTGTGCCATTCCTCCGGATAATTCAAATGGATATTTATCCATAATTTCCTCAGGATTTGAAAATCCCACAGCACGAAGCTTAATTAAAGCTGTTTCTTTCATTTTTTGTTTAGGCGTGTTTATTCTTTTTAAGCTATCAAAAATTTGATCTTTAACTTTTCTTGATTGGCTTAAATTTTCATATCCATTTTGTGGTATATAAACTATTTCATCACCAAGTAATTTATGTAAACTTTTTCTTTTTGACAAATCTTGTCCATCAAAAAAAAGTTTTATTTCGTTTGCCTTAACGTTGCTTGGCAATAGCTTCATTATCGAATAAGCTATAATTGTTTTTCCTGATCCAGTTTCTCCTATAAGGGCTAATGATTCACCAGAGTCTATTTTAAATTCTACATTGCTTACTAACGTTTTATATTTTTCATTTAAACGTGCGAGTATTTGTCCACTACAATAATCAATTAACATAGGCTTTTTATACCATTTTCGCGTATTTAAATCAACACTTTAATCGTTTTTGTTCGGTTAATTTTAAATTAATTGTATTTATTAATACATATTGTTCGATTAGATAATTGACTCCAAACAAAATGTATGGTACTATTTGACTATGAATAAGAAAACAGAAATTACAAACAAAAAAATATACGACGCATTCAAAAAAGTATTGCAAGAAAAAAATTATGATGAAATTAATGTACAAGATATTTTAAACTTCTCAGGAGTATCTAGAAGCACATTTTATGCTCATTTTAAAACAAAATCAGAGTTACTCCACTCCATATGTTCAAATATCTTTGACCATGTCTTTTCCCATTCTTTACAAGAGGAGAAAAGTCATGATTTTTCTAAAGCGTCAATATTCGAATATAAACATTTTATAACTCATATCTTTTATCACTTATACGATGATAGAGAGTTAATAACAGCTATTTTCTCTTCCGAAAGTAAAGGTGTATTTGTCAACTATATGCGCAGTGCACTTAAACCATTAGCTGAAATATGTATAAAAAGTAACTATGTAACAAAAAAAGATATTCCTCAAGAATTACAAGTTTCTAGTATGATTGAATGTTTCATAGCTCTTATACAGTATTGGATAGACACTAAGTTTGAAACAATACCAGAAACTTTAACCGACTATTTTATAAAAATGGTTTCATAATAAATTAAAGCAAAAAAATAAATACAAAAGCGAACATTTGTGATCGTTATTGTATTTTTTTTATTAAATAACAATGAAGCCTCAACCATCAAATAACATATATTTGTAGTCTGGGAGAATAAAATGAAGTGCATAGTTTTTCAATTGATTGAGGCTTATAACTATATAATGAATTGTTCCTAATCGGTTTCTATTTTAATTTTTAATTTTTAGAGATAAATTATGATAAGTAATTGTTTTATATAGGAAAGTTTTTGTGGGGAGTTATGTATTGCTTATTTAAATTAATTTATGCTTTCAATTAAAAGAACAACTCATTGTCCATAATAATGCACATATAAAATGTAGTGCCATCATATCTGCCTTTAAATAGATAGTTTTAAACTATCAACCAAATTTTCTACGTCATTTGTAGAAACCCTGGAAGAAAATCGTTGACCACTAAGCCAATTTGTATTTGAAGCTAATTTTTCAAGATTACTAGTACTAAAACCTGATGAAGCTGAAGTGCCAAATGGAATTATTGTTTTACCTTCAAAATTATTTAATTCGACAAAGTCATCTATTACCCAGCTTAATTCCCTCCACCAGTTTCATTTGGATATAAACTTGTATCACCACCGCTAAAAACCGCTATAACTTCATCTTTGCAGTTAGAATATATATAATTATTTTCAATAGTAGCGTTAGTACAGCCTTTTTTATAAATATCTCTAATTCCTATTCCACCTCCTGCAACTGTTGAAGAGTGGTTTTCTAATGTACAATTTTTGATTGTAACATTACTCCATCCAGTAAATAAATCAACCATACCAGATGATGAATATATCGATGCTTCTTTTGGTAGATAGAAAGAGCAATTATTAAGCACTAGCCCATCAATGTCTCTAGCTGATAGTAAACCAAGCAAAGGATCATCTAATTTCTTTTTTACTTTTATTTAAGAGCTAAAATCTATTTTTTAAATTATTTACCTGCTTTTTTGTATAATTCTTGAACATTTCTAATAATTTGTTCAGCTTCATATGGAATTCTTCCAAGCCAATCTGGTCCAATATTAATTAAGTAATTAATACCTAATTTTTCTAGATTAATTCTATTTTCTAAAATTTTTTCAGGACTTTTCCAATTATTATCTATTGAACTATAACCCCAAGAATTATTAAGTGTGCACGCTGATTCATATAAACCAAATGGAGACTTTTTGAAGCCACCAATATCGTTATAATCGATATCGTCCGAAATATTGTTTGGTATTTCATCAGGAATTTCATTATCTCCCAAAGAAACATAATCGAAATTACCATTACCTAGTCTCGAGTTAATTAAACAATCAGGTTGTAAACTTTTAACTAATTCATATATTTTTTTACTTTGCGCCTTTGTTGAATCTAATGGCATATCAAACCACATTAAAAATACTTTTCCATAGTTAGACATTAGTTCTTTTATTTGAGGAATAATTTTATTATTAAAACATATTTCGTAATTCTTTATACTCCTGTCAGTATAATCCCAATTGTTATCCCAGGAACCACCAGAAGAGCCTTTCCCATCAACTGTATAACCTCCACCATTAGGATCACGCCAGTCGATGCACTGCGAATAATAAAATCCTAGCCTTAAATTATATTTTTTACATGCGTCAGCTAATTCTTTAATCAAATCTCTTTTACAAGGAGATGAATCATAACAATTAAACTTATCAACCTTAGATTTAAATAAAGCAAATCCTTCATGATGTTTTGTTGTTATCACTATATACTTCATCCCACATTCCTTTGCAAAACTACATATATAATCAGCATCAAAATATATTGGATTGAAAATATTTGCAAGTTTATCCATTTCACTATTAGGTATTTTCTTTTCACATTCGATCCATTCAGCATATGTAGGACCTCTTTTACCTCTATATACTCCTCCTAGCAAGCTATATAAACCAAAGTGAATCATTAGTCCATATTTTGCATCTTTAAAAGCTTGAATATTTTTCATATATTTCTCCCTTTAAGTATTAAGTTTTATATGTATTTTATTATATAAAATTATATAAATTATTTATTCTTATCATTGAAAATATTTTAATAAAAGATATTATTATTCTATAAATCCAATTAAAAAATTCACTTGTTATTTTACTTATTCGATATCAAAAAATTCTAAATCATTTGGTACAAATATATTGCCTTTAAAATATTTCTTTCCTTCACCAATATAGAGTTCTTTTCTATTCTTTAAATTGTGATCTTCAGTATGATACAAAATTATATTTTCAATATTTAAAGTATCAGCTATTTCGCAAGCATCTTTAACTGTTGAATGATGTTTTTCATATGGATGAAATATATCAGATTGACTATTTAAACAAAAAGCTTCATGAAGTAACCACTTGCTATCTTTAACATATTTTTCTTCACAAATATTATAAGGTTCATCACCACAACAAGTTAGTTTTCCATTATTTAACTTCATGCAAAAACCAAATTGCTTAGCCTTAGTTGATTGAATATCAAAAAAAGTAACTTCTCTATTTAAAATATTTACTTTTTCACCATCTCCAACTACTTTAAAATGAAGGCGCTTATTAATAAATTCAACATCCTTTTTTTGTAAAAGTTTTTGTGATATATCAATCAATAAGGTTATTGCTTCTTCATGAGCATATATTGTTGCATCACCATCGTATTCGCCTTGTTTCATGTGTTGACAAATCATTCTAATTATCCATATGATACCTGTGATGTGATCAAGGTGCTTATGAGTAACAAATATACTCTTTATATTTTTCCAATTAATTCCTGCATGTTTTAATTGATGAAGTATACCATTTCCTCCTCCACCATCAACTAGTAAATACTGATTATTCTCTTCTAATACAAAGCATGTATTATAGCATTCTGTAACTAAGGCGTTTCCAGTACCAAGCATGGTCAATTTCATTTAATTACCTCCAAAATATTAAGTATTAAATTACTTATTTTAATAACACATAAAAATTTTAACACGATCACTTAATAAAAGTAAAAATATAGATTTAAAGTCAAAAAATACACCTCACTTAAATTAATGAGGTGTAATGTTTAAAATTATTTTATCTTCCATTTTCCGCTATCTGATTGTAAATCAACCATATGAGTATATATTCCATTTTCCGCATATAGTTCATCTGGTTTTCCTTGCTCTGCTACAATACAATTAGATAGGACAACTATTTTATCTGCTCCAGCTACAGTCCTCATTCTATGAGCAATCACAAGAACAGTTTTATCTTTAATTAATCTTGATAACGCACTTTGAATAAGTGTTTCATTTTCTACATCTAAACTTGCAGTAGCTTCATCGAGTAAAATTATTGGAACATCCTTTAAAAATGCACGGCGATAGAAATTCTTTGACGTTCTCCACCTGATAATTCACAACCATTCTCACAGATATTTTAATGTGTACCCTATGTCAAGGACAATAAATAAAAAAGGTATATATTAATAAATAATCATTGATATCCCTAGGGATATCAGAAAATCAAATATTTTATAGAAGAACTTGTGTAACAGCAAGTTCTTTCACGTTGTAAAGTATCAAACTTGTTCCAGGTTGATTAATTAAATAATTACGATATTGAATAGAAGTCATTTTGCTTAATCCCCATTGGCATCTATCATTATTATAATAATCAAAATAATCATCTAATTCTTTACATACATTTTCATATGAATTACATTCTTTTAAATGCAGCTCATCTTTCATATGTCCAAAAAATGATTCTTGAGGAGCATTATCCCAACAATTTTCTCTTCTAGACATTGATTTAGCAATATTTAACTCTTTAAGCAATGAAGTAAAAGCAATTGAAGTATAATGAACTCCTTGATCACTATGAATTAGACAACGATTAAAATTGATAAATGAATTTTTTTAATTGTATAACTGTATCAAGAACAAATTGAACATCTAGTGATTCAGAATATTCTTTTTCTAATATTTCATTAGTTGATGAATCTTTAATAGTGGAACAATAATATAATTTTCTTTTTTTACCATAAAAGATATAAGTAATATCTGTAAGTAAATGTTCTCCTTGTTTAGATGATTTAAAGTTACGATTTGATTTATTGAAAGCATAATTATTGGTTTTCATAGCTTTTATCATACGACGATAAGAATTTGCTTTTCTAATCTGACAATATAATCCATATTTCTTCATTAAATGTCTAATCTTCTTTAAATTCATTTTAATATCAAAGGTATTACTTAAAGTTATTTTAATTTGTCTAGCACCTTTATGACGATTTCTATAGTCATATGTTTGCTTGATTAATTTAAAATCTTCTTGATCTTTTACTTCTTTAATTGTTGGATTTTTCTGATAATTTAAGTAATTATAAAATCCAGATCTAGAAACATGTAATTCCTTAAACATCATAGAAATAGACAAATGATTTTTTGGGTTTGATAATGCTTTTTGAATCATTTTGTATTTTTCTTTGACGGAGGTTTTTTGAGGCTGGTAACGTCGTTTTAGCCTTCGTATTTGGCGTAAGAATTCATTTTCTTGCTTCAATGTTTCTATTTGAAGCTTTTGTTTTTCAATAATTTCTTCAGGAGTTAAATCTCTAGTTATAGGTTTACCTGTATTATCTTTACGTGTATCTTCTAGAGATGAACGTTCATTATATTGTTTTTTCCAACTTGAAATTGAAGCTTTAATTCTCTCATATCCAAGTATTGATTTTGGAAGACCAGCTTTTTCAAAAATAATTGTAGCTGATTTAATACCATATTCTGAAATAAATAATTTTTTAAATTCTAAAGTATATGTAATACTTTTATTTGAAACATGCTTTACATATTTATTCTTTTTTAATAATTCGACTTGCTCATTTGTAAAATAATATTTTCCCATAATGTCACTTTCTTTCTTTTATTATCGCATAAGAAAACCCAGTGAGTAGAACACTTTTTTATTAAGTGTCCATTTCACTGGGTACATTTTATTTCTTCTGCCACTCACAGGAATGAACAAAAGAAGTATTTGATTGTGTTTTTAAAAGCAATTAATTTCCTTGAAAATTTTTCATGTATTCTACATTAAAAAGTTTGAATCGAACAGTTAATAAATCACCTTTTGTGCTATACATAAATTCCATTAAATCAATTGTATCGTATTGTGTTATTCCAATATAATATTCACCTTTGTCATTTAGTTCAATAACATAATCTTTTTCATAAATATTAAAGTGTAAACTATATGATTTATCTTTATATCTTACATAAACATTTGTGAAAATTAATTGTTCCCCATTTTCTAATTCTATGGTTAAATCTTCATAATTCTTATATACTGTAGGATTGTCTTCTTTGCTTTTTAAAGTTTGATCAGAACAAACGATTTCTTTACAGAATTCTCTATCAAATAAACTGTTAGTAATTTCAAATTTATTTTTAAATTCTTCTAATGTCCCATCATAATAAAGAGCATCAAGATGATAATTTCTTTCATCGCTATAGTCAGTACCATCTATAAAATAACTTTGATTGAAAGAAAAACTATTTAATGTATTTGGTAAATGTAATTTTTTAAGAGTTTTAGTGTTTTTCATAGGTTCACTATTTATATTTGACCTACTTGAAATAGTAAAGTCAGTTACTGTCTTTCCATTTATTGTAGCAGGAACAAATAGTTCTTCACTATTTCCACAATAGTTTATTAAACGAATTGAACTATCGTCTATTTCACCTGTTTCTTTATTATAAGAATAGCCAACATATTCATAATCGTTAATGATACTATTCAACTCGCTATCGTCTTCAATCTCAATTTCGCATCCATAATTTTTAATATTTGAAAAATCTGTAAATACGGCATTATTTACTTTAGATATTAGTTTAATTTTTGTGGTGGCATTATATTGAAGTCTATCATAGTTAATTCTATTCAATGTTGAAGGTAAATAGATATTTATAGTTCTATCTAAATTATAATCTATTTCGAATTGATTTAATGAAAATTCAGTAACTCCCTCATGAACAACTATTTTTTTAATGTTCAAACAATTAATAGGATAGAGTCCATCAATACTATTATTGAAATATATATCAATTGTTTCAAGCCCATTTACAAAACCTCCAAAAGTAGCATAAGGCTTAGTTGAGTTTAATTCTATATTTTTAATTGCACCTTTTTCATCAGATATATAAACTTTATCAAAAGTACCACTTAAGACTAACTTATCTATATTAACTTTATCACTTAATACTGAAAAGTTATATTGATCATAGGCATTTCCAACTTCTAAATATTCAAAGTGAGCTTGAGTGTCACTTGATAAAAATATGTTAGCAAAAATATCAAATTCATAATTATTTTCATCATAAATTAAATTATATTTTAAGGACTTTATATTTATAAATATATTTGGCAATTGATTTCTAAAGAACCAATCAGAATATTTATTGTATTGAAGTAAATCTAAATTATCTACTTTTTTATTCATTAAATATAAAAGAGTACTATTATTTGTATCAGTCAATAGATTATCTTCAACTTTAAATAAGGTTGAACCTTCTTCGACAATTATATTTTCTAAATAATAATGAACATTATCATTATAATATTCAATATTAAAAGTTTTAATATCAACAGTATTTCCTTCTTGATCAGTTATTCTAGTAATTGATTTTGGAATATAAAGTTCTCTTATATTTCCACTAGCGAAGATATAAAAGTTATTAGAAATAGCTGTAACATTACTTGGTAAAGTTATTGTAGTTTCACTTCCATCGCTAACATATCCTAAAGCAACACCATTTGAAACTTGTAATCCCTGATCAACTGAAATACCACCTCTATTAGGAAATATTTTATCCATTATCTTTGAATATTCTTGTTTTGTAATTTCAAATTTAGACTCGTTTTTTAAATTTTTTAAAGTGCTTGGATTAATCAATGAAAAGCTATCATTTAACTTGTTTCTTACTTCAGAAATGACACTTTGATCATTAATTTCTTTTTGAGTCATATCCGCTGACTGATAGTTAATTACAGTTCTTTCACTTGTTTTTGAATATTCGATAAATAATAGTGAACTATCGCCATAAAAATACCATTCTGTGTTGTTATCATCAGAAATTTCTATACCGCCAAATGTATAGTTATTGCTATCGATATAATTAACGCTAAAATAAATGTAATGACTTACACCATCAAAGCTATATTCACCAGGAATATAAACATAAGTTGAAATAGACTCACTTTCTAAAAAAGTTTTAATATAGTATTGTTCATCTACAAATGCTGCAATATTATAAAAATTTGTTTGTTTTCTATATTCAGTTAAGCCTTTTCCCATTATAATCGGAATATAAAATGATTGTTCAAATGCGTTAGCAATATCTGGCTTTTGTGTTTTTCCATCAGCGTTATCTATAATTGAAATAATATCATCATTTCTCTCATCAACTTTCTTTAACGCTAATTTATTTTGTTTATTAGAAGTAGAAATCTTACTAGCATTATCAAAATCTTTAATTATTTTGCTTACTTTTTTATAGTAATCATTATATTCGTTATTTTTGACTTTGTTAGAGCAACCTGTCATACATAATATTGATGACAAACTTAATAGTGAGACAACCAATAAATATTTGTTTTTCATTTGTATTCTCCTTTTGCATATCAAACTTTTTTGCATTTCCTATTTGATATTAACTACATTTTAATTTTAGCAAAAATAAAATATAATTTCTATTTTATTTTTTTAATCGGTTATTCATATAAAAATTTTATACTATAAGCAATCGGTTCTTTATTATGATTTGTTTCTTCTAAATATTTCTCTTGAGCATAAGGCTTTCGTTCCGTAGCAATATATAAAAAGAAAAAGAGCCTCATAAAAATGCCATTTGGCACTTCTACAAGACTCTGAAACGTGGTGGCGGAAAGGATAAAAGTTCCTATTCGCAATGAAAAAAGGTCTGACACAAATTGTATCAAACCATTGCTTTTTTAATGGGGCGGCTGACGAGAATCGAACTCGCGAATGACTGGTTCACAGCCAGTTGTGTTAGCCACTTCACCACAGCCGCCATATGACGCTCATTTAATATACTAAATTTAGCTGATAAAGTAAAGTAAAAACAGTTATTTTATTACTATTTAGAAAAAAATAACGTTAAAAAGTGTTTTATAAAATTTAAATATTATATTTTTTATAGATTCATAAAATAAAGCCATAATTATAATGAGGTGACATAATAAATTTATGAAAGAACAAGAAGAAATTACACACTTTATAAAAGGTCAAAAAATGGGGATAGAAATATTAAAGTTATTCAAAAAGAAAACAAGCGATATTTCTATCATAAACGAATTAAATAGCTCAATAGAAGTTTATGAAGCTAGATTAAAAGAACTTTTAGAATTATATCGTAACAGCTATAACATGAGTGAACCTGAGATGACGTTTTTCCAAAAGAGAGCTATCTTTTTTACCAAAATGGAGCTTATGACTATAAAGACTGATCGAAAATTAATAAGATATATTGCCAAAACTGTATCAATGGGCACAACAGGAGCATTAAAGTTTTTAGAAAAAGTTGAAAATAGACACAAAGAACGTATTAGCTTATATAAACAAACTGTACAAGATTATTTGAATACATATACTAAATTCTCTTCTATGCTTTTAGTTGATTAGCTTAATAGCTATATTAACTGCTATTTCAATAACTAAAACAATAACGATAGGAAGTAATATTACTCTTAATGAAATAATATGAAACTTATTCGTTATTTTTACTATGTAAGGATATATGAATTTAACTATTATTACTCCACCTATACCAAAAGAAATAGAACTCCACATAGCTATAAATCCATTAAGATTAATTGTATATTTTGAATAATCCCACAATCTTAAATTTGCAAATTTCAACAAACAATAACCAGTTATATACTCCAAAAATGAAGCAATAATTATTGAAAAAAGTAAAACTTTTAAAGAGCTTTGTCTTTTATTTTGAAAAAATCTAGCTATTAACACTGATCCAAAGCCGTAAATTGGAAGAAGTGGTAAAGTTAAAAATCCTCTTTTTTCGATTATTCCTTCTGTAAGATATATTCCTGTAACTTCTATAATATATCCCGCAAAAGAACAAAATAAAAATAGTGTTATGTATTGGTATATTCTACGTTCCATAACACTATTATTTGTACTATTTACTTACTTATTCAGTGAAAGTAAACTCATCGCTATTAACATCGAGTTTGCAATGTTTAAACACTTTGCCACTTAAGATATTAATTGCTAAAGGTGTTTCTACTTGTTTTTGAATGTATCTTCTTATAGGTCTAGCACCATATATTGGGTCATATGAATCTTTAGCAATCTTCTCAACAGCAGCATCAGTGTATTCGAATGTAACATCTTTATCAGCTAATCTTGATTTTAAGATATTTAAGAATTTCTTAACAATATCGTTAACAACATTAGCACTTAAAGAATTAAAGGTGACAATCTCATCAATTCTGTTTAAGAATTCAGGTTTAAATGTTCTCTTTAACAATTCATTAACTTCTGCTTTCTCTTTTTCACCATTACCATTAAGTAATATATCGGATCCAAGGTTACTTGTCATAATTAAGATTGTATTTGAGAAGTTGACTATTCTACCTTTAGAATCTGTCAATCTACCATCATCAAGAACTTGAAGCAAAACGTTAAATACGTCTGGATGAGCCTTTTCAATTTCATCAAGTAAGACTATAGAATAAGGTTTTCTTCTAACTGCTTCAGTTAATTGTCCACCTTCTTCATATCCTACATAGCCTGGCGGGGCTCCTAAAAGTCTAGAAACTGAATACTTTTCCATATACTCAGACATATCAATTCTGACAATTTGACTTTCAGAATCGAATAGTTGTTCAGCTAAAGCTTTTGCAACTTCTGTCTTACCTACACCGGTAGGTCCTAAAAATAAGAACGAACCAAGTGGTCTATGTGAATCGTTAATACCAGCTCTAGATCTTAAAATTGCATTTGATACAAGTTCAAGAGCTTGGTCTTGTCCAATAACTCTTTTTTCAAGTTCACTCTTGAGTCCTAAAAGTTTAGCACTTTCTGATTTTGTAAGTTTGCTTACTGGTATTCCAGTCCAATTAGAGACAATTTCTGCAACAGTTTCTTCGGTGACAACTTCGTTTAACATTCTATTATCACCAGAATTACTGCTATTTTCTTTTAACTTTTTATTTAAAGATGGAATAACAAAGTTTTGAAGTCGAGCTGCTTCGTTATAATCGGCATCATTTAAAGCTTTATCAAGTGCAAGTTTAGCCTTATCGAGTTCAGTTTTAATTTGCTTTGAACTTTCCAAAGCTGCTTTTTCATTTTGCCATTTAGCTGTTAATTCATCTTTCTTAGATTTGAGATTAGAAATTTCCTCGCTCATTTCTTCTAATCTCTTTTTAGCACTGTCAGTTTCTTCTTTCTTTAATGAAACTCTTTCAATTTCAAGTTGCATTAGCTTACGATTTACTTCATCAAGTTCTTCTGGCATAGAGTCTATTTCCATACGAACTTTAGCACAAGCTTCATCGATTAAGTCTATAGCTTTATCAGGTAAGAATCTATCTGAAATATATCTATTAGATAATGTAACTGCAGAAATAATTGCATCATCAGTTATTTTTACGCCATGATGCATTTCATATCTTTCCTTAATACCACGGAGGATTGAAATTGCATCTTCAGGTGTAGCCTCGTCGACCATAACCTTTTGCATACGACGTTCAAATGCTGCATCTTTTTCAATGTATTTACGGTACTCATCAAGTGTCGTAGCACCAATGCAATGCAATGAACCACGAGCTAACAATGGTTTTAATAAGTTAGCTGCATCCATAGCTCCATCAGTACGACCAGCACCTACAAGCATATGAATTTCATCGATGAAAAGAATAATTCTTCCTTCACTCTTTTCTACTTCTTTAAGAACAGATTTTAGTCTTTCCTCAAATTCACCACGATATTTTGCACCTGCAACTAACGAACCTAAATCAAGTTCAAATACTGTCTTATTTTTAAGTGAAAGAGGTACATCTCCTTTGAATATTCTCCAAGCTAAGCCTTCAACTACAGCTGTTTTACCAACACCAGGTTCACCAATAAGTACTGGGTTATTCTTACTCTTTCTTGAAAGAATTTGAATTACTCTTCTTATTTCTTCGTCTCTACCAATTACTGGATCAATATGACCTTTTGCTACTTCATCAACTAAGTCACGGCCATATTTCTTTAAGACTTCATAAGTATCTTCTGGTGAATCACTAGTAACATGATTTCCACCTCTTATATCATCTATTGCTTTTGTGAAAGCTTTTTTATTGTAGTTTTCTAATTCACAAAGTTTAGAGATGATAGAATGTTTACTATCAAATTGAGCTAATATTAAATGTTCAACGCTAAGGTACTCATCCTGCATGCTTTCCTCATATTTTGTAGCATTAAAAAGCAAATTCTTAAAGTCAACACTTGGGAAAGGTTCCTCACTAGAACTTGTTTTTGATATTTGATTTATAAATCCATCAATTGTCTGTGATACGTTTTTAGTATTAACTCCTGCTTTGGTTAAAACATTAACATAAAACGAATCTGAGATATCAAACAAAGCTCTTAACAAATGTGGGACATCAACAGAAGGTTGGTCATTCTTTTTAGCTATTGCAGTAGCATTGTTAATTACTTCAATAACTTTATTTGTATATTTTTGATCTGCCATATTAGCACCTCCTTTTAGCACTCAGTATCTCTGACTGCTAAATATATTATAGCACCATTTTTAGCACTGTCAATAGCTAAGTGCTAATTTTTTAACATTTTATTCTTTAAGTTATCTTTTATTACTCAATTGTAGTAAACTAGTTGATATGATTGCACTATACATTTTCTTATCCTTATTAGGATTATTCATTATATATTACTTAACACTATTAATTATATTTAAAGTTCTGCATTTTAAACTTTTTCATCACCATGAAAAAGCACTAATAGGTCCTTTATATATAGACTATTCTGACTATAAGCCATATATAAATAGAACACCTATTAAAATATTTACTAAAAAAGATAATTTTATACAAGCGTATTTGTACGAACCAAAATCAAAGCCTTTAAATTATAGAGGATTAATAGTATTATCTCATGGCTTTTTATCAGAGCACACTAAATATTTACCTGAAATTAAGTTGTTAATTGATAATGGTTATCTTATCTTAGCTTACGATAACTTAGCAAATGGTGAAAGTAGTGGGAAAAATCAAAAATCTTTATATCATAGCTATATCGATCTTGATATAGTTTTAAAATATGTTACATCTAATCCAGAATTATCTAAATATCCTTTAGGATTATATGGCCACTCATGGGGCGGATTTGCTGTTAATAGCGTTAATCACACTAAATATAATGTTAAAGCTGTTTTTGCACTTTCAGGATTCGAGCAAGAAAGTCAAACT
The DNA here is from genome assembly GCA_000437395.1 of Clostridium sp. CAG:288. Lineage (GTDB taxonomy): Bacteria > Bacillota_I > Bacilli_A > RFN20 > CAG-288 > CAG-288. The sequence goes on from FR898180.1 coordinate 124,508, forward strand.
ATTTTGGATGGATTAGAAAAATATTATAAAATAATAGTTAAACTGTGCCGTCCTTTTGCAAAATCATTCACATTATTTATTTGTGGTCCTAAAACTTTTAAACAGGCATCACATCAAATAAAAAAATCCAAAAAAACAACTTTCATGCTCGTGCATGCTACAAATGATCACTTTGTCAAATTCAAACACTCAGCTACATATGCATGCTTAAAGAAAAAAGCTCCAAACGCAATTACTAAAGTATTTACACGTGGAGGTCATAAATTATTCTATAGTATGTATTCAAAACAAGTGAGACAAAATGCTAGTACTGAATATAAAAAACTTCTCAAGAAATATGACAATGATATTCCTCAAGAAGTTATTTCTCTATTCGAATTAAATTTTCCTAAAGTCAAACTATATGAACCAAATAAAGTTATATCAGAACTTATAATAAGTTTTTATAAAACTAACCTTAAATAATATTAAATTCAAGATAATTTATTCTTAATTCATCCTTTAACTTATTCAAATAGGCGTTATCTAATGATTTAACGCCTTTTAATTTAAAATCTAAATTCAATCTATCGTACTTTTCTCGGCACATATTGTGATAAGGTAAGAACTCAATTGTACGACTGTTATAATTACTTTTTAATAATTTAATAGTTGATTCTAAGGCTTCATAACTATCATTTATACCTGGAATAACAACTTGTCTAATTACATGTTCTATTTTGTTATCTTCCAAATATTTAAGAACTTTTATAGTTGAGTTAAAAGTATTTCCTACATACTTTTTATATAAATCTATAGAATTAAATTTTAAATCTAAATAAACAAAGCTTGAATTAGATAATACTTTTTTAGCATCATCATTTAAAACGGAGCCAGAAGTTTCTAAAGCATAATTAACTTTGTATAAGCTATTAAATTCATTTATTTCTTTAGCTTGTAACAGGGGCTCTCCACCAGAAAATGTTAAGCCTCCATTTTGCTTATAATAGACTTCATAGTTTTTATATATTCTTTTTAATTCTTCAAAACTTAGCATCTTTGCTTCACTATCAAGAAAACACTCTGGATTGTGACAATATATGCATCTATTTGGGCATCCAGACAAAAAGATTACAGTTCTAATTCCTGGTCCATCAACAGCTGAAAAAGTTTCAAATGATGTAATTTTAAATTGATTCATGGAATGTACGTGAAATTACTTCTTCTTGATGCTTTCGAGATAGCTTATTAAAGTTAACAGCATATCCTGAAACTCTAATTGTCAAATTTGGATATTTTTCTGGATGATCCATAGCATCAATTAAAACTTCTCTATTTAACACGTTAACGTTGATATGGTGAGCACCTTTTGAAAAATAGCCATCCAAAATTGAGACTAAATTATTAACTCTTGTATTTTCGTCTTTACCTAAAGTGTTTGGGGTAATTGAAAATGTATTTGATATACCATCACGACAATCAGAATACTTAAGTTTACTTATGCTATTTAAAGAAGCTAAAGCACCATGCTTTTCTCTATTGTGCATTGGGTTAGCACCTGGAGCAAAAGGCTGACCAGACTTTCTGCCATCAGGAGTAGAAGCAGTTTTTAAACCATACATGACATTACTTGTAATAGTTAATACCGATAAAGTGTGAGTAGCATTTCTATAGCAAGGAGTTTGACGTAAAGCTTTAATTGTCTTATGGGTAATCATTTGTGCAATTTCATCTACTCTGTCATCATCGTTACCAAACTTAGGAAAATCACCGATAGTTTCAAATCCAACTATATATCCGTCTTCGTTTCTAATTGGTTTAACTTGAGCATATTTAATAGCAGATAAAGAGTCAGCCATGACACTAAGGCCAGCTACACCAAAAGCCATCATTCTTTCTACTTCAGAATCGTGAAGAGACATTTCTACTCTTTCATAAGCATATATATCGTGACTATAATGGATAACATTCATTGTTTTAACATATAAATTTGCCAAATAATTAAGATAACCATCTACTCTTTTCATTACTTTTTCATAATCTAATATGTCACCAGCACATGGTCCCATTTGTGGCCCGATGTGAGTATCAGATTTAACATCATAGCCACCATTTAACGCTAACAATAACACTTTTGGCAAATTACATCTTGCTCCAAAGAATTGCATTTGTTTACCTATTTTCATAGCAGAAACACAACAAGCAATAGCATAGTCATCGCCATAGTATTCACGCATTACATCGTCGTTTTCATATTGAATAGCATCTGTTTTGATAGACATAGCAGCACAAAACTTTTTAAAGTTTTCCGGCAAATTAACAGAATACAATATTGTCATATTTGGTTCTGGTGAAGCTTTTAAATTGTTAAGCGTATTAAGCATACGATAGCATGACTTTGTTACTAAAGTTCTTCCATCTAAAGCCATACCACCGATAGCTTCTGTTATCCACATAGGATCACCAGCAAACAATTCGTTATATTCAGGTGTACGTAAGTGACGAGCTAGTCTTAAATGTAAGACAAAATCATCGAACAATTCTTGTGCACCTACTTCATCTAAAGTTCCTTCTTTAATATCTCTTTCAATATAAATATCTAAGAATGTTGAAACTCTTCCTAAGGACATAGCTGCGCCATTTTGAGTTTTAATAGCACCTAAATATCCAAAGTAAAGCCATTGAAAAGCTTCATGAGCATTATTGGCAGGTTTAGAAATATCATATCCATATTTTTTAGCAATACCTAAAACAAATTTTAAAGCTTCGACTTGACGACGAAGTTCACCGAGAAGTCGCATATTGTCTTCACTCATTGGTCTCTCTGAAAATTCATCAATATCTTTTTCTTTTTGTTCAATTAAATAATCTATACCATAAAGAGCTACTCTTCTGTAGTCACCAATAATTCTTCCACGACCATAAGCATCTGGTAACCCTGTTAAAAGTCCCATGTGACGTGCTTTGCGCATTTCCTTAGTATACATCTTAAATACGCCATCGTTATGTGTAGTACGATATTTAAAATCCTCTTCAATATGCTTTGGAAATTCGTATCCATACGCTTCACATGCAGTTTTTGCCATTCTTAAACCACCGAATGGATTAATGGCTCTTTTTAAAGGCTCATCAGTTTGAAGTCCAACAATAATTTCTTCATTTTTATCAAGAAGATATCCTGGATCAAATTCATCGTTAACACTAGAGATATGTTGAGTGTCTATTTTATATACTCCACCATTTTCTCTTTCTTTTGCATAATAAACATCAGCAACACTAACTGCTTTTTTTGTTCTATCAGTTGGACCAACTAAAAACGAGTCGTTTCCTTCATATGGCGTAAAATTTTGTATTATAAAATCCCTAACGTCAATTTCTTCTTGCCATTTATGACCTTTGAAACCACGCCAGTTATTTGAGTTATCTGTCATATATATTGTAATTGCCTTTCTAGTTATTTTGTGATCAAACAAGCGTAATTTTTCTTACCACGTTTAATAAAGAAGAAACCATCTAATGAATTATCTTTGTTTAAAACAAGGTTCTCATCATCTTGCTTTGTTCCATTAACCTTAATGCTTCCAGCTTTTAAGAACTCTCTTGCTTCTCTTCTAGAACTTGCAAGTCCCAATTCTATTAAAGCGTCGATAAGCTTGATATCGCCTTCTTTTGTTACTGTTTTAATACCTTCAGCAACTTCTGCTAATTGTTTAGCATTAAGTCCACTAAAATCATCTTTAAATAAGGCTTCTGTCATTTTAACACAATCGTCAGCAACTTCTTTTGAGTGAATAATTGAAACGATTGAATGAGCCAATTCTTTTTGTCCATATCTATACTCTGGATGTTCCATGTGTTTGTGATAGATAGCATCAAGCTCTTCCATACTTCTATCATCAAAAATCTTTAAATAACGACCAACATCGTTGTCACCAACATTAATAAAATATTGGTAAATAAAATATGGAGAAGTCATATCAGCATCTAAGTATAAAGCACCACGTTCACTCTTACCGAATTTTCTTCCTTCAGAGTCGGTGATAAGTTTAACTGAGAAAACTTCAGCTTCATCATCAGCATTACCCTTTTTACGTACCATTTCTAATGAACTTGTAAGGTTACCCCATTGATCTCCACCACCAATTTGTAAACTACAACCATATTCTTTATGTAATCTATAGAAATCGCCTGATTGAAGAATCATATATGAGAATTCAGTATAAGAAATACCTGTCTCTAAGCGGCTTGCAACAATTTCCTTACTTAACATATAGTTAATTGGAAATACTTTGCCAAAGTCACGTAAATATTCAATAACGTTAATCTTACTCCACCAATCGTAGTTATTAACACAAATACCTTTTTCTGGATCAGAAAAGTCTAAATACTTGGCGAGTTGAGCTTTAATACCTTCAACGTTTGCTTTAACTGTTTGTTCATCTAAGAACGATCTTTCAGCTTTTTTACCAGAAGGATCACCAATCATACCAGTACCACCACCAATAACAGCTATGATTCTATGACCAGCTTGTTGTAATCTTCTTAAAACAGTAATCATAACGAAATTGCCAAGTTGCATAGACTTAGCAGAAGGATCAAAGCCACAATAAATAGTTTGTTTAGTTTGGAGCATCTTTTCAATATGCTCTCTATCTGAGAAATTATCTAACATTCCTCTATCAATTAAATCTTGTATAATGTCTTTCATAGTAGCCTCCTGCATACTTGTTAATTATATCAATCAATTTAGTCAATGTAAATTAAAGTACTCAATATAATCATAAAAAAAGGCGACTAGAACAGATATTCTAATCACCTATATTTTTTTAAGCTTTGACAATTGTATAAATATTAATATTTGGATTTGAACTATGTGGAACAGATTCAACCTTATAACCTTCAGCTAGGAATGATGTACCTTTTCCTTCAGCGTAATTATTAGATGGATCAAATCCACTAAATGTTCCGCCTTGAACAAATACTTTGGCAGTGCCATCTTTATAAGCAGGATCTATACAGTTAAGCGTGTAATCATAACCATTACCTACTTGATTCCAAAGTTGTAATAAATCAAAAGAGCCACCAGTAACAATCAATTTTCCTTCTGTAACTTGAACAGCACTTATATTACCAATATACTTTCCTGATTCGATTGTCAAGCTAGCACCATTTTTAATATCGATACCATAGCAGTCATCTTGTTTAGCTCTTAAACCACCATTATTACCAGTGCTATCTTTCAAAACTACATTACCACCTTTGACTGATAACAATGAATTTGAAACTTTCCAAATATCTACAATGTTTTCAACAACATAACCATTAAAATCAATTATAATGCTTTTGCCAACAGAAATACTTTTATCTACTTTCTCATTATCAACTAACTTAAGAGTATCACCATCTTGAGCCATATTAATAGCTGATTGAAGTGATTTAAACATAAGTCCATTAACTTCGACTACACCACCATCAGTTACAAGAGCACTATCATTAGCTCCTGTTTTAATTTCTTCTTCGCTCTTAACTTCTGTTACTTCTTTTGCTTCACCATTAACCGTTACAACTACATCATCAGCTCCTTTAGAATATGCCATTACTGTAGCACTACTTTCTTCTGTTACTGTAACATTACTTGTTGCAACATTTAAATTAATTACCTTTGATGTATTCTCGGCAACAAAGTGTCCTGCTTCAATACGTACATAGGCAACGACACCATTTTCATGATATGAAGCTGTATCAATTGCTTTAATATTAACTAAATCGTTAGCGCCATAGTGATCAACACTATCAGTATCGGCATCAATATTTAATGTGCCACCATTTGTTCTAATGACAACATGTTTAGCACTTTCTGTA
>FR898181.1:0-3501 GCA_000437395.1 Clostridium sp. CAG:288
TGTTTTATTTTATTATATGACGTAATAAAAATGGTATAATTATTCCATGAAAAAAATATTTAAATTACTTTTTATAGCTTTAGTTAGTATTCCGCTTTATGGCTGCAATGATAAAGATTCTTTAAAATTTAGTAAAGATGATACTAAACTTTTTATTGTTTCAGATACTCATTATTTAAGCTCGACACTTTTAGATTCTAATATAGATTATGATGAAGAAGGAAAGCAGATAACTAAAGATGGAAGAACAGTCCAATATATAAACACTTTGATAGATAAGCTTTTTGATAAAGTAATTAGTGAAAAACCAGATTATTTCATTATAACTGGAGATTTAACTTTTAATGGCGAAAAGGTATCACATTTAGAATTAGCTGATAAGATGAAAATACTTTTGGATAATGGTATTCAACCATTAGTAATTCCAGGTAATCACGATATGTGCATGTCAAAGTCAGCTAGAGATTATATTCCAGGATCTAGTAAAGTTGTCAGCGATATTAAATATGATGAATTTCCAACTATTTATGCTGATTACGGATATAGTGGAGCTATAAGAAAAGATCTAGAGCAGTCACATAGTTATATTTATCAAACAAAAAATAATGAATGGCTTTTTATGCTCGATACTAGCCTTTCAAAATATAATTATGAAGAAGGATTCAATCAAACTAGCGGTTATTTTGAGAACATAGAGTGGTTAGAAAGCAATTTAAAATACGCTTATGAAAACAATATTAAGTGTTATATGTTTTCACATCACAATTTATTTTTACATAATCCTAAGTTTACGTATTATTATCAAATAAGAAATTATGAGCAAATATTAGAATTGTATAATAAATATAATGTCAATATTCATTTTTCTGGACATATGCATATTCAAGATATAAAAGAAGAAAACGGCATATATGACATATGTACAGGTTCATTATTGGATTATGGCAATAGATATGGAATCTTTCAAACAAATGAGAATGGTATGAAATACGAATCTAAAACAATAGATTTTAAGATGGAAAATGGAGAAATGTATTCTAAACATTCTTATGACTTATTTACGAGGGATAGTACAAAACTTACCAATAAGTTAAACATTGAAGATGAAAACCAAAAGAAGATAGCTATAGATTTTGCTTCAAAAATTAACGCGTATTATTTTGATGGTAGCATTAAAAATCAATATCAGAAACTAATTAAAGAAAAAGGGTATACTTTAATAAAAGATAATTTAGCTGATTTTGAAAATAGTTACATAAATACAATGCTCGTTGAAGGCAATAGAGAATGTCATAAACTGATTATAAAAAATGGGAAGTAGCAAGCTACTTCCTTTTGTTGTTAAATCTAATTTTTATTTCCATAAATTCATGATATTTAGAATCTATAGACACTGTCCATCCTTCGTTAGTTGAGATTGATTCTACTATTGAAAGACCTAATCCACTTCCTCCTGTAGCTTGATTTCTAGAAGAATCTGGGCGATAGAATCTTTCAAATACTCTATTTCGTTCGCTGTCTTTTACCTCACAGCCATCGTTATAAACACATAGTGTTGGAGCGTTATTTTCAATTTTAAAATTAAGCGTTATTTTTGATGATGAATATTTTATAGCGTTATCAACTAATATTGTTGCAACGTTTTTTACTAAGTCTTCTTCACCATAGTACATGATATCTGTAGAGATGTTTATTTCAAATGATTTTTTATTTTCAAATGCTACAGCTTCAAATGGCAAAACGCAGTTATTTATTGTATCGCTTATATTAAATTCTTTTCTTACTGCTTTAATCTTTTCTTGAGATTTAGACAAAGTAATCATGTTACAAATTAATTTGTTCATATGTTTACTTTGGTATTTAATATTTTGGAGCCATTGGTTTTCACCACTGTCATTTTCTAAAACATCGACGTTAGCGTTTATAATTGCTAGAGGTGTTTTTAATTCGTGACTAGCGTTACTAATGAATTGTTTTTCTTTTTCTAAACTTTCTTTAACTGGTTTAACTAGAGATTTTGATAGGAACCAAACTAAGATACTTAAAGCTACATAACCAATAGCAAATGAAGAAATAGTAATCATATTGGTGGTATTGATAACGTTATGTTCTATAGTTCTATCAATTCCTACAATAGAGAATCCTCGTTCTTCTTCAGGTAATGTTTTTACAATGAAATATAACTGACCTTCGTGAGAAAAATAATCGTTTTTAAGATTGCCACTATCAATAATATTGGTGGCAATTTCTGTCATTTTTGCCTGAGAAAATCTATCGTTAGTACAAATAGTTGAGACAATTTCATTTTTTGTGTTTACAACTATTCTAAAAGATCTAACATCCATAAAATGATCTTTGTCACCGTTAGTAATGCTATCTTCGATATTAGGTCTACTATATTTTACTGAAAGGGAACTTAAATATGATTTTGCTTCGTTAGATTCGTTTATTGAAGAAGAGAAAAATATTGTCATGCTTAAAAAAATCATGACTATTGCTAAAATAAAGATAATTAGAGAAAAGATTTTTAATTGGAGTTTCTTTATCATAGCTTTTCGACTCTATATCCTGTGCCACGGTAAGCTTTTACAGATATATCAGAATTTATAGCTGTGAGCTTTCTTCTTATAAATGATATATATACTTCAATGTTGTTATATTCTGCATCTGAATCGAATCCCCAAACTTTATCGTTTATGGTTTCTTTTGAGATAATCATAGTTGGATTACGCATTAATAGTTCAATAACTTGATACTCTTTAGCACCTAATTGTATAGATTTACCATTTGCTTCTAATGTGTGGCTTCCACTATTTAAGGAAGTGTTTCCTAAAGATAAATTGTTATTAACATATGAGCTTCTACGTCTGAGAAGAGCATTAATTCTAGCAATTAGTTCGTCAGTTTCAAAAGGCTTTGTTAAATAATCATCAGCACCACTATTTAAACCTCTTATTTTATCATCTGTTTCGGATTTTGCGCTCAATAAAAGAATTGGAATAGAAATATTGTTTTTTCTAAGTTTATCTAAAACCTCAATTCCATTCATTTTTGGCATCATGATATCTAAAACGATTAAATCATAATCACCATATAGTGCTAAGTCATATCCAGTTTCGCCATCGTTTGCAACGTCGACAGCAAATTTGTTTCTTTTTAAAATTGCACTTAATGCATCTGTTAACTGCGCTTCATCATCTACTAATAAAATTTTCATAAGGTTTTACCTCGTTAATATTGTACCATTTATTAAAAATTCTTTAAATAATATTAAATATTAATGTTGTTCAATGTTTGTTAAAGCTAGTAAATATATCTTTAATACAAGAAGTAAATAACTTCTCCATATATAAGTCTTAAAGATTTATATAGCATAAGTAGGATTAATTCCTACAGTTTATCGTTCACAATTACTAATATACTATTAATAAACCTAGCTCGTTTAGTAAGAAAATCGTGGTGGATTTTTCTTAATTAGTATTGTGGTATTCCTTTCCCAGG
>FR898181.1:3559-7787 GCA_000437395.1 Clostridium sp. CAG:288
CATTTTTCTTATAAAATAATTATATATGTAATTAAACATTAAAGATTAAAAGACAATATTTTAATTTAACTCGATTATTTACTAGCATTGCTATATAATAAGAACGGTGATAAATATGAAAAAATGTCCTAAATGTGGATTAGACAATATTGATTCAGCAACTAAATGTTTATTTTGTGATACTCCTTTTGATGAAAGCACAATTCATAACGATGAGGATCTTAATTTTTTAAACGATAGCTTTCAAGCTAAAAGTAATGAAAAACCTATTGAAGCTGAAATTGTTGAAGAAAAAAGAGATGATAGTAAAACTACTGAAGCAAAAAATGATACTGACAAAAAGTTAGAAAAAAATAATGCTAATCAAACAAAGTTAAACGATAAAAACACAAATTATTTGATTATGAGTGTTCTCCTTTTTATATCATTTTTGTTTAATATCGGCTTAGGTTGGACACTAGTAGGAGTGATAGTTGGTTTCTTATTAACTGTTGCTTGCGTATGTTTTGATTTTAAAAATATAAAACAAAAAGGTCTTTGGTTATTTAACATATTAACATTAGGAATGGTAGTTGTTACTATTTTTAACATTGTTTTCTTAATTATAAAGCAGGTAATTTAATATGAAAAAATGTGTAAGTTGTGGAAAAGTATATGATGAAAATGAAAAATGCTGTCCTAATTGTGGATGTACTTCATATATAGATACTAATATGTTCAAAAAGGCTGGAACAATTAAGTATTGTCCTTCATGTGGCACAAAAGTAAATGAAGGCGATAGATATTGCTTAAAGTGTGGCAAAAAATTAGATAACGATGAATGGAATATAAATACTGAAAGTAAAATAGATATTAAACCAGTTAATGATATTTACTCTAAAGATGTTCAAGTTATTATTTTCTGCATTGCTAGTTTCGTATTATTTTGCTTTTCTTTTGTCTCTTTAAGATTAGCTATATTCGAATTGACTATTTCATTAGCAACATTCATTTATTCGTTAGCAAAAAAACTTAAAGAAAAGACAAAAGTATTAGCTTTTATAAATTTAATCATGGCAGTTTTTGTCTTCTTAATGAGAATATTAGTTTTTTAAAGGTGTTTTATGAGATTTAAAAGTTTAATAACAATAGGATTTATTTCCTTATTATCATCTTGTTCTATAGTTGATTTGAGCTCTTCAACTAGTAATATAAGTTCATCAACGCTTGTCTCTTGGGCAAGTTCTTTAGAGTCATCTAATAATGATAGCAATAGTTTTGACTCATCAATTAGTAGTTCAACCTCTGATTTACCAATCTCATCTAGTTCAAGTGAGATATCATCAAGTAGCAGTTCAAGCTCGATAAGTTCTTCAAGTAGCAGTTCGATTTCTGATTCTAGTTCAAGTACTACTCAAGGAATAAGACCTGTCGAAGACAAAGACGATGATAGTAGATTAATAACTACAAAAACATTAGTAAAACTTGCTGTACCTGAATATGTTGGTGAAGTTTATGGAATTCCAAATTCGGATGTAGTTATTACTAAAGGTGAAGTGTATACCGAACTAAATGATGTTGCTGCTTATATCATTGCTTTTAAAGAATTACCTGTCAATTATTTCTATAAATCAAATAAGAGCACGTGCTCTGCTAAATATGGTAGCTCATGTCGATTAGTTGGATCTAAGCAATATTCAAACGATCCATACTCAAGTCATACATCACCAATTCTCACAGATGGTGCAAGCGAATATCACGAATGTGATTTAGCTAGTTATGATGGTGAATATAGTATTAACTCTAGAGGCTCGTATAGACTTGTTTATTCTCTTGATGAAGGAAAAGAAATAGTATACTTTACAGATTGCCATTATGAAAATTTTTCAGAGTATTACAATTATTACAATGGTTTTGGACCTTGGTGGGGCAATGGTGATATCAACCAAAATTTTGACAGATATCCTGATACTATAAGTCATCCTGTTGCTTACGATTATAAAGCACCAACTATAGGTGAATTAGATTTCTCAGTTCGCTATCCAGCTTAATTTTAAGATTTAATGTATACAAAAAATGACATACTAATCTAAGGAGGTTAGTATGTCGTTTTTTATAAGCAAAGTTAAAGCATATGAAATATTGGATTCACGTGGAAATCCTACTGTTGAAGTAAAAATATTTGATGATAAAGGTAATGTCGGAGAAGCTTCTGTTCCTAGTGGTGCTTCAACAGGAAAATATGAAGCATTAGAGTTAAGAGATGGGGATGAAAATAGATTTTTCGGTAAGGGTGTTTTAAAAGCGTGTGAAAATATAACTAATATTATTGAGCCGTGTATTTTAAATTGTATAGTCGATTCTACATTACTTGAAAGAAAAATCCTAAGTTTAGACAAATCTGAAAACAAAAGTGAACTTGGGGCTAATGCAATTTTAGCTGTTTCATTAGCTTTAAGAAGATTAGAAGCTAAAGAGCAAAATAAAGAATTATTCGAACTATTTAACGGAGAAAAAATAATTCCAGTACCAATGATGAACATCTTAAATGGAGGAGTTCATGCATCTAACAATTTAGATATTCAAGAGTTTATGATTTTACCTGTAGGTTTTGATAGCTTTTCTTTAGCATTAAGAGGGTGCAGTGAAGTATATCAGAAACTTAAAGAGATATTAAAAGAATTAGGATTAAATACAAACGTTGGTGATGAAGGTGGCTTTGCACCTTCTTTAGAAAACGATGATGAAGCGTTAGATTTAATTGTCAAAGCTATCGAAAAATCAGGCTATATTCCAGGGAAACATTTCTTAATATCTTTAGATGTCGCTGCATCTGAATGGAAAGGAAAAAGCGTTGGGGAATATTATTTGCCTAAACGTAAGATAAAAATGAATAATAATGAATTGGTTAACTATTATGAAAGGTTAATTAGTGATTATCCAATATACTCTATAGAAGATGGGCTTGATGAAGAGGATTATTCTGGGTGGAAGGAAATGACAAATAGAATTAATCAAATCTCTTTAGTTGGTGACGATTTATTTGTTACAAACAAAAAGAGACTTGAATATGGAATTGCAAATAAAATTGCAAACTCTATATTAATTAAATACAATCAAATTGGATCGTTATCTGAAACTTTAGATACTATTAATTTAGCTAAAAAGAGTAGTTATAGTTTTATTATTTCTCATAGATCTGGAGAAACAGGAGATACTTTTATATCTGATTTAGCAGTTGGATGTGGAGCAAAATTAATAAAAGCAGGAGCTCCAGCTAGATATGAAAGAGTAGCAAAATATAATAGATTGCTTGAAATTGAAACTGATTATGATTTACCATATGCAGGTAGAATAATTTGTAAGTAATTAAGGAGTAAAAAATGAAGTATAAAGCTCTCTTGTTTGATGTTGATGGCACGCTATTTAATTCAAATCACGAAATATCAAAATTAACACTTGAAGGTATAAAAAAAACATATGAAAAGGGAATAAAAATTGCTGTTGTTACTGGTCGTTCTCCAAGTGGGGTTAAATCAGTTAAAGATCAATTAGGGTTTTCTGTTCCGTTTATTTGTAGTGGTGGTGCAATCGCTTTTGATAATAAGGGCAAAATAATATACGAAAACGCTTTGGGTGGCAAAAATACCAAAGATGTTATCGATTATGTTAAATCTTTAAAAATAGATGCTTTATGGAATGTTTATGCTAATGATAAATGGTACGCAGAAAAGCTTGATGATTATAGAACAAGACGTGAAGAAGAAATATTATGTACTAAAGCAGAAACAATTGATGTTAATTTAATTCCATCAATAAACATCGATAAAGTAATGTTTATAGCAACGGATGATGTTATTAGTTATTTAGATATAAAGTTACGCGAAGAATTTAAAAACTTTGCAATTGTTAGAAGTCAGGTGATAATTGTCGAAGTAACAGCAAATAATGTCAATAAAGCAACAGCAATAAACAGTATTCTTGATGAGTGGAAATTAGATAAGAATGAGATAATTGCTTTTGGAGACTCAAACAATGATTTAGAAATGCTTGATTATGTTGGAGTCGGTGTAGCAATGGGAAATGCAAGTGATAACGTAAAAAATCAAAGTGATTACGTTACTCTTGATAATGATTCTGATGGAATATATTACGCTTTAAAACATTTTGGAATAATATAGAAAGTTATATAGCGCTCAGAGAGCGCTTTTTTAGTCTATATTAATAAAAAATAATATTATTTTGTCTC
>FR898182.1 GCA_000437395.1 Clostridium sp. CAG:288
AATAGGAAGCATAACAGGCCTAAATCTATATGTTTATTGTGGTAATGATCCAGTTAATATGGCTGATTCTGATGGAAACAGTGCGGTTTTAATTGGATTAATTATAGGTGCTATATTATTATTTACTCCAGTAGGTGGAACAGTTTTTCAAGTTGTTACATCAACGTTAAGCTATATTGGAATAGCAATTGCTTCGATTTTTGATGAAGATATTAGAAATGATATGAATGCAATTGGATGGAACCCTTTCAATAAAAACGAATATGCAACTTTAAATTCAAGCAAAGTTTCTCTTTACAAAGGGGTACCTGTCTTTAGAACTGCTGCTGGTGGTCGCTCTGGATCGTTTGGAGCAATATTTTTGGCTAAAGGTAGTGGTATAGATTCAATACATCATGAGAGAGGACATAATTGGCAATTAATGATGATGGGTATTGCTAACTATGGATTTATGATTGGATTGCCATCATGGCGAGAATGGAGTACTCGACAATATTATGATAGACCTTGGGATATTACCGCTGATGTATTTG
>FR898183.1:0-2120 GCA_000437395.1 Clostridium sp. CAG:288
CCATTAAAAATATAGGCAACTAACTACACAGTTAATTGCCTTTTTTCATATAAATAATTGCTTGGAGGTTTTAAAATGTTTTATAAAAACTTTTATAATAACAATGAAAGAATGGGAGCTTTGTTACCTTTTGTTGGTGGATTAATAGTTGGCGGTGTCTTTGCTCCACCTAAAGGTGTGCCTAATTATGGTCAAATAGGTGCACCAAGTTATGCCCCACCACCAATGTATTATTCAAACCCTTATCCTAATCAACCAATATATTATGATCCGACTTTAGTTTATTATAATAACTATGGCTACGTTCCAAATGTTCCTCAACAACAAGTTCAAACTCAAAGTGAGTATACGTTTCCAGGACCTTACAGTTCTTAGTTTTTCTTAGCTTCTAATAAGTTTGATATATCGCTTGAAAGCTTTGAAGCTTCATCGCCAACCACAATGACTATTTTTTTCTCCATGACAATGATTTCACTCAATCCGTTTTCTTTGAGCATATCTAAATTAACTAGTGAAGAATCTTTGACGACAAGAGAAAGTCTAGACATTCTAGAATCAACTGATTCAATATTATTTAAGCTACCTAATGCTTGAACGACAGTTCCAGCTAAACCAGCTACTTTATCCGTAAATTCCTTTCTTTGTTTAGATTTACTATGCTTAACAATAATAACAGCGATTAATGCTGCAAGTAAAACTGCAATAAGTGCAATAACTATTCCTATAATAACTTCTTTTTTCATTTTCTGTTCTCCTATTAATTAGCAAAAGATTTTTTTAATCTACTATATTCATCAAAAGGTTTTAAGTGTACTAAATTAAATTCTTTTGATGACTTTTTTATTTTAAATGAGAGTGACTTGCTTTTACAAGTATTCATATCACATGCAATTTCAAATAATCTAGTATTATGTATATTGACATCTAATATATCTTCATCATTTAAAATTAAACTTGAAATAAACGAATGATATTTAGCATTATGAAGTGGTGCAAGCATATTTAGTTCATAGCCTGAATCGCCAGTCATAAGTGAGCCACCAAGAGAATGGGCATAACCACTTGATCCAAATGGTGTAGAAAGTAGTATTCCACTTGCAGGTGTTATAAATAGCATTTTTCCATTTATTCTAACTTCAATATGTAAAGTTTTAATTGCACTTCCTATCATTATATCGTTAACAGCATACCAAACTTGTTTGTCATCTATTAACTCTATCGCTCTATGTTTTTCAAAAGACATATTTCCTGATTTTATATCGTCGATAAATAGATCTATTTCATCAATTTCATACTCAGCATAATGTCCAAGCGTACCAGCGTTTATCAATAGAAAATTACCTGAATAATCATAATCTCTAATAGCGTGCAATAAAGAACCATCACCACCAATAACTATTACTAAATCAGCTTCATTAGATTCTTTATAACCTAGATAGTTTAATGCAGATTTTATTTTCTCAACTTCATCAGTTCTACCAATAAATAGCTTAGAAATATAAATTGAATATGTTTTCATTACCTTTTCACTTTCTATTTTAATAAAATCATTGTATCATATTAGAGGTCAAAGGAGATAAAAATATGAGCAACAATATTGAAATTGAAGCAAAAGTATTATTAAGCCATAGAGAATATTTAAAAGTAGTTGAATCGTTAGGATTCAAACCAGAAGATCAATTTACACAAACAAACCATTATATCGACTCTAAAGAAAGAGATTTAAAAGCTAATGGCATTGCTTTACGTATTAGAGAAAAATCTGATGAAATCGTTTTGACATTAAAAACTCCATTAGCAGAAGGTTTGCTTGAAAAGAATCAAACTCTCACTAAAGAAGAAAGCGATAAGATGATTAACGAAAATGTTTTCCCTAAAGGTCCTATTGCTGACTTTCTTGAAATTCTTGATGTAAACGTCGATTCTTTACAAGTATTAGCAACCTTAGTCACAAATCGTTATGAAAAGCCATTTAAAACAGGTAAAGTCGCACTTGATGAAAATTTATATTCAGACATGGTCGACTATGAATTAGAGATGGAAGAATCAGCAATTATGAATGCTAGAGCCTTAATTAAAGAAATACTTGATCCACTCAATATTCATCACGATTACAACAC
>FR898183.1:2158-34021 GCA_000437395.1 Clostridium sp. CAG:288
CTCTTTCTAAACAAGCTAGAGCAATTAACGCTATTCGCGGTAGATAAAAAATAAGAGATTAATTGAAATTGAATTTTCAAATAATCTCTTTTTTGTTATATCAATTTAAACTGCGATAAATTCTTTGAATAATCACTTGCTGTTATTTTGCTATTTTTTAATAAATAATCATGAGTAATATCTCTATAGTTATATATACTTTGTCCATCTTTTGTTAGCTTTCCAATTATCTCTGCTGATGGGAAATAGTCATAATTACGTGAGGAGTTTCTATGCAATGCTAAATAATCAATAACTGCTATAGTATAATATTTTGTATCATCAAGTGATTCTTCATTAATTCTATAAATATAATTTGAGCTATACTTAGCTTCATTTCTTATTTCAGAACCTAAAGCTTTAACTATAAATACTTCATTATCAAATGGAAGTGCAGTATATAAATCAGCATAAGTAACATTGCCTTTAACACTAGCACGTCCATTATTACACATTGAATAATCAATGTTAAATCCTTGATTAGTAGCTTCATCAGCAATAGCTTTGACGACTAAATTAGCGATAGAATTTGTACCAGATGAATATAAAGTACCACTAACGTATGCTAATGTTTCACTTCCAATAGCATCAGTCTCAGTTTTATATTTGTTATATAAATTAGATAAACTTGTATCGTATTCACTAATATCTAAAGCTAAATTTTCAGTGTTAGTAGCTTCATAACTTTGAACTTGACCTTTGCTATAGTTTAAAGTTACTTTGCTATAAGCGACTCCGTTTGAACTAGCTTGAATAAATGGAACATCGTTAACATATTCTAATTCGTATTGATGTGAGTGAGCACAGAATACAACATCAGCATATTTTTTATTGCTGACAGAGCTATATTCAGCTATGCCACCATATTTACTTGTCATATCAGCTGCAGAAGCGTGAGCACTAACTACAACAATGTCGACACCTTTATTTACTCTTAAGTCATCAGATATTTCTTTTATGACTTCTTCAGGATTAATAAAAGTATATTCATCGGCAAATTGTGAAGAAATAGAAGTTATTTGATCTGATCCAATTACACCTATTATTCCAACTTTCAAACCACTTTCTAAAGTCTTAATAGTATATTTTTCCCCTAATTCATCTGCATGGTCTAATACTTTTTTATTTTCTATATCAAAATGATAAATATTTGAAGCTAAGAAAGGCGTTGAAGAACTTATTTGCATATTACTAGTTATATACTTTGCTCCCCAGTCAAATTCGTGATTTCCTAAAGTAAAGCAATCAAATCCAATATCATTAATAGCGTATGTTAATAATTCACCATGATTATAATTTGACTCTAAAGATCCTTGCCACATATCTCCAGAATTAATCAAAACAGTATTTTCTTCTTTTCCTTTTTGCTTTAAAAATGTTCCGTATTTTAGAATTCCCATATTAGAATTCTTTTCTACTGTCGAGCCGTGGAAATCGTTAATTCCATACATAGTAATACTAATTTCTTTGTTATCATCTTTTACTATTAAATTGCAAGAAGCTTTTAATCCATCAACGATAATAGATATTTTTGTGTTTCCTTCTTTTTTTGCTGTTATCAAACCTTCATTAGAAACAGTAGCAATACTTTCGTTTTCACTAAGCCACGATACCGATTCTAATGGAGTAAAATTTATTTCATATTCTAATTTATAAGTTTCACCAACATTAAGAACTAAACTATCAATCATAGAAATTTTCTTTTCAACACTTGAAGTACTACTGCTTGAAGATGTTGAAGAACTAGATGTTGATGATGAACTTATAGTTGAACTACTAATACTACTTGATGAAGATGTACTAATTGATGAAGATACACTAGTACTACTTGAACTTATATTCGAAGTACTACTATCCGAACTAACATAGCTACTAGATGAGCTAGAACTAATTGTACTAGATGTAAAATTACTTGATGAACTACTAGTGCTCGTTGAATCGCTAGAAGATGTATCAATTATTCCTATACTACAACTTGTCAAAGACAAAATAGCAAAAATAGATATTATATTTATTCGTTTTATACTTTTTTTCATTAAAAACTCCATTTCTTAAAAACAGACAAATAAAAACTCCTTAAGTTTCTAACCTAGGGAGTTAGTTAAAAATTTATTTATTGTTCTCTTCCATATCTTTTAGATGTGGACACGTGTCAAATGTTGGACAATTTTCATGTGAACACATACTTTGAGCAATTCTTCTTGCACGTGGAATAAAAACTCTAATTTCTTCAGGATTGTAACCAACTTGAATTTTTTTATCATCGACCATGATAGGTCTTTTTAAAACTGTTGGATTCTTTTTAATAAACTCTAGCAATTCGTTTAATGACATTGAATTTAAATCAATATTATTTTCTTTAATAATTTTAGAACGTGTAGAAATTATTTCATCAGTACCATCTAAAGATTTAGTTAAGATATCTTTTAAATCTTCAATTGTTAAATCGCCATTAAGAATATTAACTTCAGTAAAAGGTATTTTTTCTGCTTTAAACCACTCTTTAACTTTACGGCATGAAGAGCAAGAAGGGGATACATATATTTTAACCATAAAGCACCTCCTTTCAGATACTTTAGATAACTATTAATATATCACAAATTAGATATATCTAACTCAATAATTTTGAATGAATAACGTATTGAGCCGTTGCGTTATTTGTTGCAATAGGAATATCATAAACGACAGAGATACGAAGCAAGGCTTTGATATCTGGATCGTGTGGTTGAGATTCAAGCGGATCCCAGAAAAAAATAACTATATCAATCTTACCTTCTGCGATTTTAGCACCGATTTGTAAATCTCCACCAAGTGGACCAGAAAGATATGGTTTAACAATTAAACCTGTTTCTTTTCTAATTTGCATTGCAGTTGTGCCAGTACCACATAAGTCATACTGGGCTAAAACTTCTTTGTTTTCCTTACAAAATTGGACAATGTCTGCTTTTTTGTGATCGTGAGCGATCAATGCGATAGTTTTTCTCTGTTGTTCCATATTTTCTCCATTCTATAGTGATTCTATATCCTTACTATTAGTTTGTTCCTTTTTCTTTCCAAATGCAACCTTAAATAGATTAATAAACACAGGAATATATAAAACAAAAGATAGTAACAAGAAGAAAGCTGAGACAGCCATCAATATAGTGCAAATAGTCTCTTTATTTGCAAAAGCGATGGAAGGACAATCTAAGACAAGTAAAACGCCCATTACAACGTAAAAGACGAAAGTTGATAATTTACCAAACCATTTAGCACCAGAAAGTTTTACATCTCTTGTAAAAAGAATTATATCGCATACAAGCATGAATAGTTCTTTAAAGATAAATATAGAGAGCAAAACCCACATCCAATCATAATGAATAACCAAAACAATTGCTATAGCAAATTGCATTAACTTATCACCAAGAGGATCTATAAACTTTCCTAAATCAGTTATTTGATTACATCTACGAGCTATTTGCCCGTCAAGAAAATCAGTAAAACCAGCCACAAATATTAAGCTTGTAGCCACATAGTGTTGAACAACACTATCACCAGCCGTAAGATATAAAACCATAAATAATGGTACTAATAAAATTCTTATGTAGCAAAGTATATTAGGAATAGTAAACCAATCTTTTTTGTCAATTTTAAACTTCATAATTACCTCACTAGAAAAGTATATCAAAACTTATTTTATAGAAAAAGATGAACTTACAATTTTATTTGACAAAAAGTTAAAAATATGAAACTTTTTTAGAAAAAATACATACCTTAGTTTGTATGAACATAAAAAAAGATAGTTTAGAGTTGATTACATATTTTAAAAATTGTTTATCGTTAAATGAATATGATTATCTAGCTAACAGCAATATAGTTTTAAATTGCTTAAAAGAAGATAAAAACATCAGTGAAGCATATATAACAGTAAATAATTATCTGAATCCAACTTTTAAAGAAATTCAAGAAACGTTTCAAAAAAACATTAGTGAAAATCCATTGAAATCTTTAACTTTTTTATCATCAATATCAAATACAAAATATCCAGTTTTAACTGTAAATAGAAAAGATATATCTTACACGATTAAATCATGCGTTAAAATACACGCCATAGGTTGTCCCTTATGTGTTTCTAACCTAGGTCTTGAAACGCCAAATCGAAAATTTGTATCACTAAGTCTATCTAATAACGATTATTTACTACAAGTTCCACCAGCGTCTTATATTGAAGGACATTATGTTTTATTAAATAAAAGACACGTTCCAATATTGTTAGACTTACCAGAAATCCAAGATATGCTCGACTTTTCTTATAAATTTCCAAACGTAACAATATGCGCCAATAACGGTTCAAATAGAATCGGAGGTTCAATTCCTAATCACGCTCACTTTCAAGTTATCACTTCAAAATTCAACATATCTAAAGCCAAAGATTTAATTGTGTTAAAAAAGAAAAAAGATTATTCGATATCAATTATAGATTGGTATGTTCCTAGCTATAGAATTAGATCAAAGAACAAAGAATTAATAGCACAGATATATTCTAAAATTAAACAATCATTTGAAAGCGAAAAGTATGAAAAATTAGTAAATAATAAAGCAGAACACCATAATTGTTTAAATATAGTTTCATATTATTCAAACAAAGAATATGTTTTAGAAGTTATTTTGAGAAGTAATTTAATGGTAAATAATAAATACAAATTTGACACTCCTGAAAAGTGCTTGCAAGTAAAAAATAGCGCTATAGGAATATTTGAAGTTTCAGGCTTATTTATCTTAGATGACAAAATATTTGAAAGAATCAAAAATATTAATAAACCAAGTGAAAAATATATATTTGAAAACTGCAAGAAGATATTAAAAGGCGTTTCTATTTTCAAGAAACGCCAAAAGAAAATTAATGTTATGAGTCAATTAATAAAAGATTTAGATCTTTTCTGTAATATTTGAGAAAACTCTTAACACTTCTTTAAATTTATTTAAAACAACTTTAAAATCTAACTCGCCTAAAGCAATTGTAATATCACGCCATAAATCGCATAAATCATCGAGCATATTAGAATAATCACTATCGTTTTTCTTGGATTTAAAGGCTTCTACAATAGCTGCATTTATACTTGATAAAGAGCTTTTTAACTGCAATATATCTTTTGTAATAATAGAATCAGTCAAACTAAGAATTTCTTTATTAAACTTTTCAAAGTTAACTTTGACTCTATTTTTAATATTTAAAGTAATTTCATTTAAGTATTCTGCAAACGGCTCTAAAGCTTTAGGATATAAAAACTTAATTTGTAATACATCTTTTAACGCATATGAGTAATCAGTAAATAAATTGGTAGAAATTTGATCGGAATGTTTTCTAAGAGATTCAATTGGTTCAATTTCTAATTTTTCTCTTTCTTTTTCTTCTTCACAAAGAATATTTAAAGGTTGGCCTTTATACATTCTTTTGTATTTTAAAGAAGGATTAATTCTAACAATTTCTTCAGGTGTAGTATTAAATTTTAATGCAATATCATTAATAGATTCGTTTTGTTTAACAATATATAGTTTTATTTTATTCATATTATCCCCACATTAATGATATGGAGATAATTTATTCTTTATGCTTCAACTTTTTCTTCTTGAGCTTTTAAATTTTCTCGTCCAATAGAAAGCATAAGTTTTATTCTGTTTTCTTGGTTAACTCTAGGAGCACCTGCATCATAGTCAACAGCAACAATATTGGCCTTTGGATTAATTTCTCTTATCTTACGAATCATTCCTTTACCAGAAATGTGGTTAGGTAAGCAACCGAATGGTTGTGTACAAACAATGTTTTCGTAGCCAGATTCAGCTAATTCAAGCATTTCGCCAGTTAATAACCAGCCTTCACCCATCTTATTACCATAGCCATTTACACCTTTAACTAATTCTTTAACGTGTCCATATGTTGCAGGAACATTGAAATCTGTATAGTGCTTAATAGCATAGTTGAAAGATTTTTGAATCTTGTCACAATAATCTAATAATATTTCACATACTTTTTTCTTTAAAATATGGCCGCCATAAAGTTTAATGTCTTCAATACGATTATCAATTTTAAACATGATAAAGTTCAAAATTCCCGGCAAATTAACTTCACAATTTTCTGATCTTAAGAATTTTTCCAATTCGTTATTACCTAAGGCAGCATATTTAACATATATTTCGCCAACGACACCGACTTTAACTTTTAGCGTACGTTCAATTTTAATAGTAGCAAAGTCTTTAGCAATATTATCTAAATTTGCTCTAACGTGACTAAGTTTATAGCCTTTACCTTTGCTCATTAAATCAGCAAGGTATTTTGTCCATTTTTCAACTTTAGCTTCTGACTCACCTTTAGTGACTTCATAAGGTTCTACTTGATTGTGTAAACACATAAGTAAATCGCCATAGATTAAAGCAGCTAAAGATTTTCTAATCATCGGGATTGTAATGTGGAATCCTGGATTTCTTTCCATACCTGATAAGTTTAAAGAGACGACTGGAACTTGTTCAAGTCCAGCTTTTTTCAAAGCTTTTCTCAATAAGAAGATGTAGTTACTAGCTCTACAGCCACCACCTGTTTGAGTAATCATTAAAGCTACTTTGTTAACGTCATATTTTCCACTTTGAACAGCGTTAATGAGTTGACCTAAAGAAAGAATTGCTGGGTAACATGTATCGTTATGGATATATTTTAACCCTGTTTGGGCAATATCTGGTGATGTAGTTTCTAAAAGTTCAGCTTTATAACCATAACTAGAAAATACTTGTTGAATAATTCTAAAGTGAATAGGTGCCATCATCGGGAAAAGAATAGTAAATTCTTTTTTCATTTGCTTAGTGAAAAGCAAACGGCCAGTTTTTTTATCGTATTTTTTCTTTATTGGCTTATTTGAATTCATCTTTGTTTCTCCTTTCCAACAGCAGCTAAAAGTGATCTAATTCTAATTTTAACAGCACCTAAATTTGTAATTTCATCAATTTTTATTTGGGTATAGATTTTTCCATTTCTTTCAAGAATATCTCTTACTTCATCAGAAGTAATTGCATCTACGCCACAACCGAATGAAACAAGTTGAATAAGTTGCATATCATCATAGTTTTTAATGTATTGTGCTGCTTCGTAAAGTCTAGCGTGATAAGTCCATTGATTCAAAACATGAACAGCAGGCATTTGTTTAACTTTATGAGCAATTACATCTTCAGTAACAATAGCTACATTAAAGGACATGAGCAATTTATCAATACCGTGATTGATTTCTGGATCAACGTGATATGGTCTTCCAGCTAAAACAATAATTGTTTTCTTCTCTTGTCTTGCTTTTTCAATTATTTCATCACCTTTTTCACTGATCTTTTTCTCGTAATTTGCATATTCTTTATAAGCTAATTCACTTGCATTTTTAACTTCTTTTTCATTTAAATCTGGAAAGTATTTTACTAGTTTTGAATAAATCTTCTTTGCAAAATCTTTATGTCTATGAATACCAACATACTCGTTGATAAATGTTGCATCATCATTTTTTAAACGCTTTACATTTACTTTGATTACTTCAGGATAGTATGCAACAACTGGACAGTTATAGTGATTATCTGATCTTCCTTCATCGATGTTATAAGACATACATGGGTAGAAGATTGTTTTTACACCTTTATCTAAAAGGTTAATTACGTGACCATGCATAAGTTTTGCTGGATAACATACAGTATCACTTGGAATAGTCATCTGACCTTTTCTATATAAAGAAGGTGAAGAGACATCACTTGTTATAACTTCAAATCCTAAAGCAGTAAAGAATGTGTGCCAGAATGGTAAAAGTTCATAAATATTCAAGCCAAATGGGAGACCAATTTTACCACGAGGGCCACTAACTGGCTTATATGAAGCAAGCAATTCTTGCTTATAAGCATATAAATTTAGCTCGTTAGAATTAGCTTTAGCAGTTACTGGTTTTTCACATCTGTTTCCACCGATATATCTTCTTTTTCCGTCGAAACTATTTATAGTTAAACGGCAGTGGTTAGAACAGCCATTACATGTAACAACTTTAATATCATGCTTGAATTGAAGCAAAGCTTCTTTATCGAGAATTTCTGATTTTTCTAAGTTTAAATTCTTAGCATCTAACGCAGCACCATAAGCACCCATTAAGCCAGAAATATTAGCTCTAACAACATTAGCATCTAACTCTTTTTCAAAGGCTCTTAAAACTGCATCGTTTAAGAATGTTCCACCTTGAACAACAATCTTTTTACCTAAATCGTCCTTTGATGAAGCTCTAATAACTTTATACAAAGCATTCTTAACAACTGAAATTGATAAGCCTGCTGAAATATCTTCAATTGTCGCACCATCTTTTTGAGCTTGTTTAACAGCTGAATTCATAAAGACAGTACATCTTGAACCTAAATTAACTGGGCGCTTTGCAAATAATCCAAGTTTTGAAAAGTCAATTATTGAATAACCTAAAGCGCTAGCAAATGTTTGTAAGAAAGAACCGCAACCAGACGAACATGCTTCGTTTAAGAAAATATTGTCGATAGTTCCATTGTGAATTTTAAAACATTTAATATCTTGACCACCAATATCTATGACAAATTCAACTTCTGGTAAGAAATGTTTAGCAGCTTCAAAGTGAGCCATAGTTTCAACAATACCGTGGTCTAATTTAAAGGCGTTTCTAATGATATCCTCACCATAGCCAGTAGCACTTGCACCTTTGATAATAACGTTTGGATTTTGTTCATAAATATCTAAAAGAATTTCTTTGACTAAAGCGACAGGATTTCCACCATTGCTCATGTATTTTTCATATCTAATATTTTCTTCTTCATCGATTAAAACTGCCTTGATTGTTGTCGAGCCAGAGTCGACACCTAAATACAAAGGTTTATCATAATTAGCTAATGGGAGCGTTGGAACATAGTCTAAGTTATGTCTATCAGTAAATTCTTTATATTCTTCTTCTGATTTAAATAAAGGTGACTGATATGCAAAGTTTTCGTTATTTCTATATGTTGCAACTGATTCGATAATTTTATTAATGCTAATTTTTTTCTCACTTAATAAAGCAGCGCCTAAAGAGACAAAGTAAAGTGAATTTTCAGGTAACAATCCTTTAATTTTTAAGACGTCATCAAAAGCCTCACGCAATTGACTCAAGAAAGTTAATGGGCCGCCAAGATAAACGATATTACCTGTAATTTCACGACCTTGAGCTAATCCTGCAATCGTTTGGTTTACAACTGCATAGAAAATACTAGCAGCAATATCTTCTTTTTTTGCTCCTTGGTTTAAAAGTGGTTGAATATCTGATTTAGCAAAAACACCACATCTACTTGCAATTGTATAAATCTTTTCTTTCTTTTTGGCTAAATCGTCAATTTCAGTAACATCGACATTAAGTAAACTAGCCATTTGATCGATAAAAGCCCCAGTACCACCAGCGCATGACCCATTCATTCTAACTTCAACGCCATTGTTCATAAAAATAATCTTGGCGTCTTCACCACCAAGCTCAATTATACAATCTGTATTTGGGTAAAAGTGCTTTGTTGAAGCTCTTGTAGCATATACTTCTTGATAAAAAGGAAAACCACAGGAATCTGCAATACCCATACCAGCAGAACCTGAAAAAGCTAATTCAACTTCATCTTCTCCATTTAAAACTTCATTCTTAAGTCTTGTTAAAACTTTTTCAATCATTTCAGCAATCTTAGAATAATGCCTTTCATAAGTACTATAAATTACATTTGCGTTTTCATCGATAACAACGCATTTAATTGTTGTACTACCTATATCTAATCCAACTCTGCAGTTCATTTACTTCTCCTTATCTTCTTTTTCGATTTCTTTTTTCTCTTTATCAGTTAACGATATGCCACCTGATGATTCTTTTATTTGTTTTTTTACATCTTCTGGAAGGTTTGAATACATTTGTGAACTTTGAACTGTAAATTCTTTTCTAGCTTCCATAAAGAACTGCTTTATTCTATCGTTGGCGTTATTTATAAGCTCTTCACCATAGGCTACTAAAAATAGAGCATCAAACAATCTTGTAAGTGAGTAGAAAGGAACATAGACAAGAAGTCCTAAACCTAAAGCAATCATAGGAGTAAATACGTAATTGATATGAGTAAAGACTCCTATAAGAACTCCAGCAGTATAGCTTATAAAAAATAGTAAATAACCTAGCCAGTTAAGCTTTATATCAATCGCATCATGCTTCTTTTTCACTGATGGATATAATTCTTTTCTAAATATCATAACAGTCATAGTTGTTGGTGAAATTCGTTGTTTATTGTCGCTCAATATTGTATTGATTCCATAAAAAGACATTTCGTTTTTTCTAAACTCTGCTTGGGCAAACATAATTCCAGCAAAAATGCCTACTGAATTAGATACCGAAATTAGCGGGTAAATAATATTAGAATTTTGAGTGATAAAATCGATAGCCGCATCTAAATTTCCTAGGTCAATATCTTTTAATTCATCAAAAATATCTGGATTTGTTTGACTGATAACAAAATATCCTATTCCCATAGAGACAGCTTGGAAAAGAATATATATTAATATTCCTAAAACAATTGTTCTAAAGCCTCTATATAATCCTCTTCCTGTTCTATAATACGTTCCTATTCCTTTTTTAAAAGAAATATTGCTTGTACGCATATTTGATACTAAATCGTTAACTTCAATTGTAACCATAAAGAATAATGGTAAAGCGAAGAAAACAAGTATTAAAGAAAAATAATATGTATAGGAGGCTAATGCAATTGAAAAGAAAACTATAAATGCACCTAAAAATGTAAGTCCAAGTAATCTTGGCCAGCTTTTTTTAAATAAATTTTTTCTTTCTAACTTCAATTCTTTAGTTATCTTATCGTACATCTTGCACCCCACTTTTCTGTATTTAAATAATAACTTTGTTATTATAATACATGATTGGCAAACTTTCATTAAAAAACACTTTACAATTTGCCCATTCTGACAAAAGGAAGATTATAATATGACTATTTTTTTGTGTATAATTATTAAAGATTAATAATTTTTAGACTAAAATTTGATAGAAAGGAGTATTTCTATGAAAAAAATATTAAGCACATTGCTTTGTTCGACAGCTTTTTTAAGTTCATTTTGTTTATTTGGATGTTCTAAAAAAGAGCCGGAAAACCCGGCAAGAATTGTCTCGATAACTCAATCAGGAAAAGTTGAAAACGTTACAACATATACAATCACTTATTCTGATGGCTCAACATACACTTTTGAAGTTAAAGACGGCGAAGACGGTTCAGTAACAGTCGATGATTTATACAATAAATATAGCGAAATATATGGTGATATAACTTATGATGAATTTTTAAAAATTTATTTAAAAAGTAACGAAGATCAATTAGTTTATTCAACTCATAAAACCTTGGCTTCTTCAGCTAAAGTTTATACAGAATTCTATGAGACACGTTCATCAGGGTCAATAGGAGGTTTATTTACTGGACTTCAACAAGTTAAAACCAACTCTTTATATCAAGGATCTGCAGTTATTTATCAGATAACGGATACTGATGTTTATTTTATTACTAATTATCACGTGATTTATAGCAGCTATGCTAATTCGGATAATAATGGCTATATATCTAGCAATATAAATATTTATCTTTACGGCAGTGAAGGTGGTGCAACTCAAAGTGGTACCAAAAAAGTTAATGGCACTGAATATATGAATTATAAATATGACGAGTATGCTATTCCAGCTTCTTATGTAGGTGGTTCAGTCACATATGACTTAGCAGTTGTTAAAGCAAGCAAAGAAGATGTATTCAATGTCAATCCATATGTACTACCAGTCGAATTTGCTTCATCATATAGCGTTGGTGAAACAGCAATAGCTATAGGTAACAGCGAAGGAGAAGGAATAAGCGTCACTCAAGGTGTTGTTAGTGTTGACAGTGAATATATTAATCTTGAAATCGATAAAAAGCGTTCCTACCGTTCCATTAGAATAGACACTGCTATTTACAGTGGAAACTCTGGTGGTGGATTATTTAACAGTCGCGGTGAATTAATAGGTATAACTAACGCTGGTGATGAGACAGATCAAAATATAAACTTTGCTATTCCACTAGAAATAGTTAAATATGGAGTAGCAAACATAGTCAGAAACTCTGTCGATAAACAAATGAAAGTAGCTACTTTAGGTTTAACTATTGAAGAGAAAAATACTCATTATGAATTTAATAGCAAAACAGGTAAAGGAAGTACAATTTCTACTGTCCAAATATCAAGCGTAAAAAGTAAGAGTATCGCTGAAAAAATGAATTTATCTTCTAACGATATATTAAATTATTTAATTATTAACGGAGAAGAATACAAAATTAATAGAAGTTACGATATCGGCTCACTTCTCCTATTAATTAAAGAAGGAGATACAATCAGTTTTAAAATTAACTCTAATAACGAAGAAAAAGAATCTAGTTCTTATACCTTAAGTAGAAGTGATCTTTCTCTTATAGACTAAAATATAGGTGCTTTAATAGCACCTATATTTTTATTTTTTAACGTTTGTTTCCATTCCGTTAACAATATCAATTATTTTATCTACATTAAGTGAATCAGAATAAATATCATATGTTACTCCGTTATTTACATATTTAATTTTTGATCCGTCTTTTATTGCTATTCCACTAATTGTTTCAATCAAATCACCAGAAACTTCAATTATTTTCATTGTGTCATATTTTTCAGAGATTTGTTGAACAATAGTGAAATTATCTGTACCTGTATAACTTAAGATATAGACGCTTTGACCGTTAATTGTTGCTAAAGTCTTTTCACTTAACTCTGCACTATATTTTGCATTTGTCGGCAAAAGTGGTAAATCTGAGAATTCTAATCCAACATTTTCTGTCGAAAGGTTTTCACGGGCCTTAACCATATTAGCCTCGACATCAAAATAGTTATCGGCAAATGTAGGATTCATATCTACTTCAGTAAATGTTACTTTACCAACAGTTTCATTTGACGAATTAAGAATATCAACCATTACTGGTTTCATGTCTTTAGTAAATTTAATCTCTTGTTTAGCCCAACTTGGAGAATTTGGATATTTACTAATAGCACTGACTAAAAATCCATCATCAACTTTTTTAATTTCATGTTCACCATTAAATACATCAATTAAAGAATGATATAAATATGGTTTTGGATTATTTAATGGCCAATCGCCTTTGAACTTATATACTTGGTTTAGCATTGGGGTTAAAACAAATACGCCATCAGGATTTTTAAGCATTATTTGCTCTTGATTTATGTTTTTGTCTAATAACGAAACTCTAAACAAATCGTTGTCATTATCTTTCTTATAATCTGTAGTAACGAAGTAATTTCTCGTTTCTTCGTTATTTGATAATTCCATATTTGCTTCAATATGGTACGCAACTAAATTCTTTCTAACATCCTTTACTTTACCTGAAACATCATCTTTAGAGAAGAATAACTTCCATCCTGCTAAACAAATTACTCCTAAAATAATTACTCCTAATAAAATTTTCTTTATCATAGTCCACCTCATCACACCAAAACATATGATTTAAATTTCATTATTATGAATAAGTTTTTTATACTTTCACATAATATTTGTAGTGGAGGAAGAATTGTGAATATAATTCAAAAGATTGCGTTGCCATTTACTATCCTCGGAGCCTTAAACTGGGGACTAGTCGCTTTGTTTAATTTCAATTTAGTTACATGGATTACACAAGGATTTAACATTTGGGCAAAAATAATCTATGTATTCATCGCTGTATGCGCACTTATCAATATCATGATATTCTTTGTTGATTTGCGCAGAGAAGAAAAAATTGAATAGAAAAAGTTAGGTAGATAAGCTTAATAATTACTTTGCTTATCATATACCTAACTTTTTTATTCGTTTTCGTTTGTAATAGATAGTTCGTGAATAGTTTTTACTAACTTATCTAAGTTTTCTTCATCTAAAGGAGATACTTGAGCATCTTCTTCAGTTTTTTCTATTACTTTACACAAGTTCTTTTTCTTAACTAAGAAAGAATATTTGTGATCAAAGTTTTCCAATTCATTAGATAATATTACTGAGTCATTCAAACAGACAACGGAAATTAACATTGGTGTCTTTGACTCGTTCCAACCTAAAAACTTTGCTAATCTAATTGTTCTTTCTTCGTTATATAACACTAGGTTTCTTATAGCCTTTTTCTTGTTTTTCTTAAAATAATTAAACCAAGTATTATCTTCAGTTCTTCCTGATACACCGATAGGAATATATCTATCAACGATAACATATATATACTTATTTGCACATAAAAGGTGATCGACATGCAAAGTTATTTCATCGTCGATTTTGATAACAAGATTATTTAACAAATAATAATCCTTATTTAAAGCTAACTTGTAGAGTTTCTTTCCTACAAGTTCTTTATATTTTTTCTTATCTAAATATCTTTTTATTGGATAATAGAGAATTAAAAATATACCAAGAAGAATTATTAATACTAAAAAGACTATAAAAAGAGCAATCATTTTTTAAATTAATTCAAGTGCAACTTCCATCATGTGGGTGAAAGAATTTTGTCTTTCTTCTGCTGTTGTTTCTTGATGTGTAATAAAACTATCAGATACTGTAAGAATACATAAAGCTTTTTTACCTAAATAGGCAGCGTTACAATATAAAGCATAAGATTCCATTTCAACGGCTAAGCAACCAAGTTGAGCCCACTTTTTCCAAACTTCTGGTTGATCGTTATAGAAAATATCTGATGAAAGAATGTTTCCAACGTGAACTGGATAGCCTTTTTCTTTAGCTACTTGATATGCTTTTGATGCGAGTTCAAAATCAGCAATAGCTGAATATGTTCCACCTGGGATATTATATTGTGAAGCCCAGTTAGAATTTGTGCATGCACCTTGAGCGATGACTAAATCGAATAAATTACATTGCGGAGCATAAGCACCTGCACTACCAATTCTAATAATTTGTTCAACTCCATATTGGCTATAAAGTTCATATGAATAAATACCGATTGAAGGCATACCCATACCAGAACCCATAACAGAAACTTCTTTGCCTTTATAAGTTCCTGTATATCCAAACATATTTCTGACACCATTAACTTGACGAACGTTTTCTAAGTAATGTTCAGCGATGAATTTAGCTCTGAGTGGATCTCCTGGCATTAATACTGTTTTTGCAAAATCACCATTTTTTGCTTGATTGTGTGGTGTTGACATTAATAATTTCCTCCTTAAATGTACATAAAGATTATACTACAAAACAATTTAAAAAAACTACATTCAATTAGACTATTAAAAATGCTGCCATAGCTTTTAGCTATTAGCAGCAATATCATTTTTTAAATTTACTTACTTTACTTAATCTACTTAGTGATGACTTATCATATTTTAATTTTAAATTTTTATCTTGTTGATATCTATTTATTCCTTCTTCAATCATAATATCAGCAATTTCATATTTACTGATACCAACACTTTCAAACAAATTAAATGATAGAGAACCTGGAATAATATTTATTTCATTTAAATAAAGTTTCTTCTCTTCTTTAGAATACATGAAATCAAATCTAACTGGTCCAACCAAATTAAGCTCTTCATATGCTTTAGAAGCAATAATAATAATGTTGCTTCTAATATTGTCCGTCATGTATTTTTCTCTTACAGAAGCACTATCAATATATTTTTCTTCAAAAGATAACACTTTATCTTCGTCGTTTACTTCAACTATATCTGATAAGATAAGTGAATTGTTCTTTTTTATAACTGCAATGTTGTATTCAATTAATCCTTCACACCATTTTTCAACAATAGCTTCACTATCATATTTGAACGCTTCATCTAACGCTTCAATTAATTCAGTTTCACTTTCAACTTTATTTATGGCAATCGATGAGCCTAAACAACAAGGCTTAACAATTACTGGATACTTGAATGATTGTTTTAAAAATGAATTATCGTTTTCGTATTTATCTTTTCTTATGACATAATATCTCATAGTTGGATACTTCATTTTTACAGCCCATTTTTTAAATAAATTTTTGTTTTGTACTAACGATGAAACATATAAGCTATTTCCTATACACGGAATGTCTAAAGTATCAAAGAACGCTTTTATTGATCCATCTTCCGTTCCTTTGCCATGAACAATTGGAACTACTATGTCAAACTTATATTTCTTTAAGCCACATTTAAAGAAGTTATCGTTTTTATTTTTTTCAAACGTGCCTTTCTTAAATTTCTTATACTGGCAAAAAGAACTTACGTCACATTCACCATCATATTTATAAAATGATCCATCCTTATCTCCATAAATAAAAATAAAATCTCTTCTATTAAGCTTTAATACTTTAGCTAAGCTTAAAGCTGATACAACTGAGATGTCACTTTCTAGTGATTTTCCACCACAAAAAATTGCAATATTATACATTATTATCCCCCATATAATAAATGTATAAACACTAATAAAAAGAACTAAATTAAATTATATTTGTCACCGATTGGTAGCACTAAAATCACGTCAAAATTGCTGCACATGTTTAAGACTTTATCAAATTTTGATTCTTTAATAACATTTTTAATATTTCCACCATTAGATAAATAACCATTTAACATATCTCCAGAAAAATCGTTATTCATAATGAATATCGAATCTAACTTAGCTAATATCTCACCGAATTTTGTTAAATAAACTTTTTTGTCTTTACCTAGTTCAACTAATCCTGCAGTGATACAACACTTCTTTCCTTGCAGTTTTAAAGCGTAATCAATTGATTCTTTAGCTGAATTAAAGTTTATGTTATAACTATCATCTATCCAAATTTTATTACCTTTTTTGATAATCTTTTTTCTTCTAGATATTTCTTCTAGTCTTTCAAATTTTGGAATAAGAGTTTTTTTATTAACTCCAATAGTTTTAGCAATTTCATATGCGCAATAAGCATTTAAAACCGATGAGTCAAAATGTAATCTTGTCTTTATACTTATATCGTCAAAATTAACTATAGCTGGTTCACCGTTTTTACTAATAATTTTATAGTCGTTCGATGAGAAACTAACTGTTTTTAATCCGTTGAATTTCTTTGAATAACTCACGCTATCTGAGTTATAAAAAAGCGTGCCATCTTTTTTTAATAGATATGCGATGTCTGTCTTAACTTTATTGACATTTTCAATGCTTTTTAGTGTTAAAAGATGTTGTGGACCAACTGATGTAATAACAGCATAATCTAAGTTTAAAAGCCTTTTATATTTTTTCATTCCATTTACTTTATCAACACCTATTTCTACTACTAAATACTCGTCAAAAGGTGTTAAACAATTATTGATAAACTTAGTTAAACCCATTAATGTATTAACATTTCCAGGTGACACTAATACGCATTTATTACTTAAAAACTCTGCTAAGAAGTTCTTAACTGTTGTCTTTCCATAACTACCTGTAATGCCTATTATTTTTAAATTATTAGCTTGTTTAATTTTATTTTTTGCTTTCTTTAAATAATACGTTCTAATAATTTCTTCAATAGGATAATTAATGTAATAAGATAAGATTACTGATGAAACTATAAGTACCTCTGGAACTAAAAACACATATCCAATTTCACTTTTTATAGTCAAAGATAATACAGTTAAACATGTTACTATAAAATCACTTATCAAATTTTGAAACAAGAATCTTCTAGTAACTTTAATAAAGCTTTTAGGAATAATTAATAATGAAAGAACAGTATTTAAAATAGCAAATATTAAACCGTATACGTAACCCAATGCAATGGTAAATGCTATAGAAAGTATCAATAAAGATATTTTAGATATATATATCAATAAATATTTTTTTATATTTGTTTTTATACTCAAATATAACCTATATAAATCATAATAACCATTAACAAAAATAACGCTATAAAAGTATATTAACGGAATTAAGCATGTACTAACAATCAATATTTCAATAACTTGAATCATGTTTTATAAGCCTTTCTAAGAGTAATTCTATTGTTTCTTTATCTTTAAAAAGTTGATAGTGTGTTCCATTAAATATGTATAGTTCTTTATTTTTTAAATACTTTGAATTATTTTTTAAATCGTAACAACTTACACTTTTGTCTTCTTTATATCCAACAATAATTATTTGATTATTTATTTGTTTTAATTCATTTTTAGATACAAAAACATCTTTAACGTTAATAAGCGTTTTTCGCATAAAGTAATCAGAGTTTTTATAATCGCTGCTTTCTAAAAAAGAAAAACGTATGTTTAGTTTTTTTGAAACTTTATAAATAAATATTTTTAACTTTACCTTTAACTTATATAAAAAATTATGATCAAACGAGGAAGGAGCTATTAAAAGTAATTTAACATTATTAAAAAGCGATACACTTTTTAAAGCCACTTTACCACCAAAAGAATATCCAACAATAATATCTGGAATAAAATCATTCTCTTTTAAGCTATTAATAAGATTGTACTCATAATCTTTATACGTATAAGGATAATGTAATTTGGTTTCAAAGCCTTCAAAAGCATAATAGGCAACTTCCCCATATTTTTTAAAAGATCTAATTAATTCTTCATATATCTCTTTTTTAGTATTCCAACCAGGTAAAAATAGTATCTTTATTTTCTTATCGGATGGAAATATAGTTAATCTATCGTTATTATTCATATTATAAGGTATGCACATTAAAGCTTAACTTGACACTTTTAAAGTAATAATCCATACTAACAATATCTCTAGGAGCAATTATGATTACACACTTAACAAATACATTAAACGCTAACCAAATTATTTTAATAATAATATGTGCTTGTCTTTTAATTGGAATAATCATTTTCTTCTTATCAGGTATCACTGTTATAGGAGATAAAAAAGCTATTATCACTGAAAAAGCTGGTAAAAAAAGTCGTGAATTACATAAAGGGTTTCACTATTTAGTTCCATTAGTTGAGATTAAAGTAGGCGAATACAACTTAGATATTCAAACTGCAAAAGCTAACTTCACTTCTTTTTCTATAGTTTTAAAATATAAAATCGTTGATTCAAGTAAATACCATTATGCTGGACACGATTACACTATAAAGCTATCAGCTCTATTAGCTGACGTTAAATCAAACGAAGAAATAACTGAAATCATCTCTAATATTTCTAACCAATATGGTGTCGAACCAATAAACGTTGAAATTACTCAACTGTAACTGATTTAGCTAAGTTTTTAGGTTTATCAATATTTAACTTACGGTTTAGAGCAACATAATAACTTAAATATTGAGCAAACATGATCAACACTAATCCAGATAAGTCACTATGATAATCAACAATAAATCCGTCATATTTACTTTCTATACCTGTTGTCGATAAAATCATAATTTTCCCAAATCTAGCATTAATTTCAGATATATTACTATCGATAATATCGTTAAACTTCTTATCAGTAATCATGAATATAGTGA
This sequence comes from Clostridium sp. CAG:288, assembly GCA_000437395.1. Lineage (GTDB taxonomy): Bacteria > Bacillota_I > Bacilli_A > RFN20 > CAG-288 > CAG-288. The sequence continues at coordinate 21,687 of FR898183.1, forward strand.
GAAAGTTTTTATCTATTAAAGCTATCGGTCCGTGTTTTAATTCGCCAGCATATGTAGCTTCAGAGTGTATATAACTTACTTCTTTAAGTTTTAAACTAGCTTCTAAAGCTAATTTATAATCAAAGCCACGACCTACAAAGTACGCATTTTTTACTTTGGATATTTTCTTAGCATACTCATAAATATAATCTTTATTAGCTGAAACCTTTTTTAAATTTTCAACTAATTCTTTTATGCTATCCTTATATTCTTTGTTATTTAAAATCTGATAGAGAATATATAAAGCAACTACTTCATTTAAATAAACTTTAGTTGATGCAACCGCAATTTCAGGTTGAGCATGTAGATTCAAATAAAAATCAGACAATCTTTCAATTGTTGTGTTTTCTTTATTTATTAAAGAGATAATTTTATTGTTTTGACCACTTCTTATTTTTTCAATTGCTTTTATCAAATCAAATGTTTCACCTGATTGACTTAGAAGAACAAAAGTGTAATTATCATATTCCTTATCATCGTATACAAACTCACTAGCTATCATATTTGTAGCTTTAAACCACTTTTTTGCATATAAACCAGCATGATAACTAGTTCCAGAACCTAGAATCATTATTTTTTCATTTCTTAAACACTCTAATAGTTCGCTTGGTACTTCTTTTTCTATTTTGTTTGATAAATCTAATAACCTATCAGGTTCTTCATCAATTTCTTTTAACATGTAGTAGTCATAATTACCTAAAGATATATTTCCATTACTATCATCTAATTTTACAAATTTTAATTTGATCTTTTTATTGTCTTTAAAAACATTAATTTTATTTTTATTAATTATTCCATATGTTTTATCTTCTAAATAACACACTTTATTTGCATAGCCAATAAGAGGTAAAGAATCGCTTGCTAAAAACACCTCATCATCTGACTTTCCTATTAATAAAGGCGAACCTTTCTTTATAAAAAATAATTTCTTATTATTATAAATTAAAGCAGACATTTGTCCTTTTAAATTATCATATAAATACTTTAAGGCATCATATTCACTCATTTTCTTTTTGTATAGACAAAAGCTAAATAAATTAGAAATACACTCAGTATCAGTATCAGAGACAAATTTAATTCCACTATCAATTAAACTTGCTTTCATTTCTTTATAGTTAGAAATAATACCGTTATGAACGACAAATACTTTTTGATCATAGGAAGATTGAGGATGGGCGTTATTAATTGATACTCCACCATGAGTAGCCCACCTAGTGTGTCCAATTGCTATACCTTCATCAAAATGTGGGGTAATATCTTTAAGTTTTTTTACTCTTTCTATCGTTCTAATTAAATTTGATTTATTGTCTTTGTCTAGATAATAAATACCTGCGCTATCATAGCCTCTATACTCTAATTTTTCTAAACCTCCAATGATAAATTCTCTAGCTTTTTTTGACCACGATGTTCCTACTATTCCACACATATTTTTCCTTTAACCTTTCAATTTCTTCGTTAATTTCAATATACATTTCTTTTAATTCTTTTTCGTCTAACGACTGAATTAATACTCTTATTTTAGACTCTGTACCAGAAGCTCTATAAACAAATTTATTCTCATTTAAGCCATCATATTTTTGAGCTATTTTTTCAAAATTACTATTCTTTATGACTTCTTTAGCATTATCAGTTATTATTTCTATTTCATATTTTTTAGAAGCTTTTATTTGTTTTACAACTCTATAAAATTCTTCTTTATTTTTCTTAAATATACTTGCTAATAAAAGAGCATTATATAGACCATCTCCTGAATTCATATAGTCTTTTAAAATAATGTGTCCTGATTTCTCAGCACCTATTTTACATCCACTATTATTCATTAATTCATAGACATTTTTATCTCCAACATCAGAGATGCTAATATTTATACAGCTTTGTTTTAAATAGTTTATGATAGCTATATCACTCATTTTTGTTAATATTAATCCACTATTATTTCTTAGTAGTTTTACTAGTAACAAAGCTTCTATATCACCATCAATTATAGAGCCATCAGGCAAAAAAGAAATAACTCTATCTCCATCACCATCAAATGAAAAACCAATATCAAACGGTAATAAATAATTTAGTTTTTCTTTAATTAAATATTCAATATTTGTCGATCCTGATTTATAGTTTATATTTTGTCCATTTGGTTTATTATTGATTGCTTTAACTTTGGCGTTAAGCAATTTAAATACTTTAGAAGCATAGTTAGATAAAGAACCATTAGCTTCATCTAAAACAACAATAAGTGAATCTAAATTTATATTTTGTTTTTTTAAATAATTAATATATTTCTTTTTTATATTTTTCTTTATAAATAACTTTCCAATTTTCTTGCTATATGAAATATTTTCCGTTAATTCTTGTTCTATTGACTGACACTCTTCATCGCTTAATTTTAATCCATTCTTTTTAAATACTTTTAATCCATTATCGCTATAAATGTTATGAGATGCAGTTATAACTAAAGCGTATGAATAGTTTAAATATGTCGTAGCAAAGGCTGAAATTGGTGTAGCTGCTACTTTTATATAGTCGACATCTTTACCGCTAGCAAGACAACCAGAAATAGCGCTTAGTGCTAATTCATCACCGCTTTCTCTAGTATCTTTAGAGACTAATAATCTTTCACCTTCAGGTATTCTTTTACCTAAAACATATCCTAATCTAAAAGCAATTTCCGGAGTCAATTCTTCATTTGCTTTTCCACGAATACCATCTGTACCAAATTTATATTTTTCCATTTTATTTACACAAGATAAATATATGTCATAAAACCTTTTTTGTTGACAAAACTCATAGCGACAAACTTTATAAATAACTTGTTTTATGGCTATTATAGCTAATGCTATAATTTGCACATATCAAAGGAGAGAAGCTATGACTGAATGGGAAAAGCTCAAAATGGATTTCTATACGATGCTAATTATGATGAAGAAATCGTTGAGGCTAGAAAACGTTGTGCTGATCTATGTTATGAATTTAATAATTGTAGGCCTTCAGATATTGATAAACAAAGAGAATTACTAAATGCTATTTTTGGTAGTATCAAAGAAAACCCAGTAATCACAGCCCTTTTTACTGTGACTATGGATTTAATATCTTTATTGGTAAGAATTTCTATACAAATCACAATGTCACAATATTAGACGGTGCTAAAGTAACAATCGGTGATAATGTTTTTATTGCTCCTAACTGTGTTTTATCAACAGCAGGACACGCTATAGATAACGAGCAACGTATTAGTGGATTAGAAATCGCTCTACCTATTACAATAGGCGATAACGTTTGGATCGGTGCTAACGTTTCTGTCTTACCTGGAGTAACTATTGGCAGTAATACTATTATTGGAGCTGGTAGTGTCGTTAATAAAAATGTTCCTAATGGAGTAATTGCTGTAGGTAATCCATGCAAAGTAATTAGAAATATAACTGATGCGGATAAGAAAAAATATCCGATTTTTAAAAATTAAAGCACTAAAAAAGGTACAAACTTTATGTTCGTACCTTTTTCAATACACTTTTTTATCTATTAATCTTCATCATCGATAGAATCAAGCATTCCTCTAAAGATGTTAGGGAATTCATCAAGCTTAACTTGTTCAAGAATTCCTTTATATGCTATTGAGACTCTGCCAGTTTCTTCGCTGACTACTACTGTTATCGCATCGGTAACTTCAGAGATACCGATTGCAGCTCTATGTCTAGCACCATATTTACCAGTTAAAGCTTTAGTTGTTGGTGTGTAATAAACAGAAGCACAGACAATTGTGTTGCCTTTAATAATGACTGCACCGTCGTGTAATCTTGTTCCTTCATAGAAAATTGTTTCGAGAAGTTCTGGAGTTACAGGAGCGTTAATCATAGTTCCTGACTTATAGTAATCTGTTAATGGTGTATGAGTTTCAAATGTCATTAATGCACCAGTCTTAGTTTTAGAAAGATTGCTAACGGCATCTGTAATTACTTTAAGCAGGGCTTCTTTATCATATTTTTGATTTTCAGTTTTCTTCTTATTCTTTAGTGTGCTAATAAGAAGTGGTCTAATATCACCAATATTAACAAAGCAGACAAGAATTAACATAATCATTAAGACCCACCAAATTATGCCAGCTACCATATTTAAATCAAATATGTATGTTAATATGTAAAGGAGGAAACCTCCACCAAATATAATTAGTACTCTTTTTTGCCTAAATTTATAATACACAAGCCCACAAAGACCTATGAGTAAAAACAGTGAAATAACAAAGTCGGCAACAAACAAAGCGCTATGGAAATCTTTCATTAAAAAATGCATCTAGCGGTACCTCCTTATCACGTTAATATTTTAGCAATAATTAATAGCGTTAAGCAATAATTTTATTTTCTTTTTTAATTAAAATATATGTTTTTATTTTCTTTTTTGTTAACTATTTGCTTATTAATTAAATTAAAGCGTTAAATTTGCAAATTTATTTCATATTTTAATTTGTTTTTATTTTTTATTATTTTTTAATCGTTTGTAAAATGTGTACGCATTAAATAGATATAAAGAACAAACATATGTTAATATTTAAAAGTAAGGTCAAAAAAATGGAAGAAGAATACGAGTTATTTTTACAAGAAATTATAGAAAAAGAATCATACCAACAGTTAAAAAATTTTATCCATCATGGAAAAGTATCGACTTATGAGCACTCTATAGCTGTTGCTAGATTATGTTACGAATACGCTAAAAAGAAAAAGCTTGATATTGATTATAAGTCTCTTATTAGAGCTGCCTTATTACACGACTACTATCTTTACGATTGGCACGATAAAGGGAAGTGGCATAAGCCCCATGGCTATAAGCATCCTAAAATAGCCTTACAAAACGCTATCAAAGATTATCCTGATATAAACGAAATTGAAAAAGATGCTATTTTAAGACACATGTTTCCATTAACTCTAATACCACCTAAGTACAAAGAAGGTTGGATATTACAAAAGTGTGATAAAAAAGCAACTTTTAACGATTATAAAAAGAAGAAAAAGAACATATGACACAAATATTCTTATGTAGTAAAATATATTTGTGAATCAGTAAAGGAGAGCTATATGAATATTTTATTAGTTAATGACGATGGATATAAATGCGAAGGAATTAATATTCTTTTTAATAAACTTCAAAAATATGGAAATGTCATTATGGTAGCACCAAAAGAATTCATGTCAGCTAAATCTTGCTCTTTGACACTTAAAAGCTCTCTTGAATTTAAAGAGTTTGATAAAAATAAATATTATTTATCAGGCTTTCCAGCTGACTGTGTCTCTTTTGCTTTTTGGTACTTTAAAGATATTAAGTTTGATTTAGTCGTCTCTGGATGTAATGACGGACCAAATATTTCTTATGATACTTTATATTCCGGAACTATAGGTGCTTGTTTACAAGCTTCTAAACAAGGCTATAAAGCAATAGCGTTCTCTTGCCCTCACAACTTTGAAATACTTGAAAACAACTTTGATAAAGTCATGCAATATATTTTAGATAAAAATTTATTAAGTACAGAGTATTTCTTAAACGTAAACTTTCCACGTGGAGAAACAGTTGATGATATAAAAATGGCTACTCTTTACTACCGAAAAGACTATAACTACTTTGATATAGACGATGAAGGAAGATACATAGCTAAAAGATATGAAGAAAAAGATATTGCTGATGAAGAATCTGATTGCTATTTAATTGATCATCATATCGTTTCAATCCAACCATTAAGCAATTCTTACTTCAATCAAGAAGTTTATAACAAATTAAAATAAGCACAATAATACCCTATAAGTTTAAGCTAACAATAAAGCTTATCTTATAGGGTATTTTTATTTGATTAGAGTTCTTTCTTCCAAAGTCCATGTAAGTTGCATAGTTCATATGCAGCAATTACTTTTTCATCTTCAATAGTGAAAGTAGCTTTTGGTTCTTGACCAGGTTTTAACTCTATTTTAAAGAATCCACGATCTGTTTCAAGAATAATCCACTCAATATAGTGAACATCTAACATTGGATGTAAAACACTACCAACTGTAACAGTAACTTTATTATCGTTTATTTCAACAACTGGTACGTGTTTTTCAACTGCAGCATCTGTTGTATTAGGTATAACTTCAATTAAACTAGGATCATTAACGGACGATTCATCCATTGGAATAACTTTTCCATTTAAATTTCTATAAAATTTCAACATATAAGGTTCTCCTTTTCTTACCCTAATGTTAACAAATTTATAAATATTTATTCAAATATAATGCTTAGTAATTTAATTTAAGTTCTTTCTTATAGATATCTAATAAATTTTTAAACCTAGCATAGTGAACAACTTCTCTTTGTCTTAAGAAAAGTAGTGGTTCTATTACATCTTGATCAGAGGCTAAATCTATTAAGTGTTCATAAGTAGATCTAGCTTTTTCTTCAGCGGATAAATCTTCTGTTAAGTCAGTTATAAAATCACCTGAACTCGATAAACTAGCTGCAGTGAAAGGATTGCCGTTTGCATCGCACGGATATAAACCAACACCGTGATCGACATAGTATGGTGCCAAACCAGCATCTTCTAGTTCTTTTAAACTTGCACCTTTAGTTAACTGATAAACAATAGTACAGATCATTTCTTCATGACCTATTTCTTCAGTGCCAATTTCAGTTAACAAAGTTCGACCACGTTCATCAGGCATAGTGTATCTTTGAGCTAAATATCTTGTCGAAGCCCCCATTTCACCATGTGGGCCACCATATTGAGCTATGATAAACTTAGCCATCTTCAAGTCTTTTCTTTTTATATCGATAGGATATTGTAATCTTTTCTCATATTTATACATAACTAATCTCCTAACCAAGCAGATGGTTTTGTAACATAATCCATATATCCATCTTTGTACTTGCCTTCAGCTTGAGTAAGTGGTCCATATTTATCTATATATTCTTTCTTTTTATCACTAGCTAATTTAGAATATTTTTCAAATTCTAAAGCAGCCTCTTTATCGTTTGGATATATATCTAAATATAAACCTAAATCGTGTGCTACTATATCATAAGCCATAAGTTCTAACATAATTTTTTCTTTTTCAGTTTTAGGCGTAGTTACTCCTGGTTTATAGTTTTTATATCCTCTATATTCGTTTTTAAAAGAGTTACCTAACATTAAAGCGTCGATAGGGGCAAATAAAAACGATTTTTGAGTCTTATTAATATCTTCTTCTTTTTTTCTCTCCTCACTATAGTCAGGAGTAGAAATAATAAAATATAACGGGTTTGAATTAAACATATTTTTCTCCTTAAACCTATGTTATTCGACTGCAAATAAGAAAGTATATTTAATACGCCTATATATAACTTTTCTTTTATCTTTATTTATTGATTTTTACTATTGTCTAAAGTAAAATTATGATACTGCCGACATAGCTCAGATGGTAGAGCAACTGATTCGTAATCAGTAGGTCGAGAGTTCGATTCTCCCTGTCGGCACCATTAGAGTTAAGTATAGCTGATACTAAAGTATTGGCTATTTTTTCTTTATATAGGATAAATACTGCAAATAATAAATAATTTATAAGGTATTTTTACAAGAATTAAGGAAGTAGTAGTATAAATAGCATTTATATATAAATTTAAATCGTTAAATTATTATTAATCGTTAAACTACTACTTACTATATATAAACGTATATAAGAGAAGAAATATCAATTTTTATAAATACCCCCACGTGACACGTGACAAACATGACAGTTTTCGCAAATAAAAACTCTAGCCTTATAAAACTAGAGTTCAATATTTATTGTTGAGCCATCTTTGAAATTGAATTCGAGGTGGCTATCTTTATATACTTTTATGTTGATGATAGTTAAATTAAAGAGTTTATCGTTAAATTCTAAATTAAGTGTATGTTTTAGAGATTGCATATTAAAAACTAGATATTTTGAAGAGATCATTAGCGAATTTTAGAAAAAATAAAAAAATGTTGAGAAATATTTGCCTAACAATAGAGAATTTGAGAAAAAAGTGCTATAATATATCATATATTGTAATCGATTTGGAGGATAAGCTCTGTGAAAATTAATTATGCTGAAATGATACTAGCACTAAGAGTGAAATTAAATATTTCTCAACAACAACTTGGAGATATGCTTGGAGTCTCTTTTAGCACTGTTAATAGGTGGGAAAAGGGACATCACGAGCCAACTATACTTGCAAAAGAACGACTTAAAAGTTTATTTAAAGAAAATTGCATTGAAGCGAAAGAGGTGAAATAATTATGCCTGAAAAGTTTTCTGAAGAAGATGTAAAAAGATTATATATAACACCTGCGATTGATAGAGCGGGCTGGACTAATTATCGCATGGAATATTTCACTGATGGACGTGTTCATGTTTCATCGAATGGAGTAATGACTAGAGGAAAAAGAAAATATGCTGATTATTTATTAAGATATGTTAATAATACTAATTTGGCAATTGTTGAAGCAAAAGACGAAGATCATACTCCTGGACAAGGTTTACTTCAAGCAATAGAGTATGCAAGACTTTTAAATGTTCCGTTTGCGTATAGTTCAAATGGTCATGGTTTCGTTGAACATGATTTGATAACTGGACTTGAAAGAGACTTGACAATGGCTGAATTTCCATCACCTGAAGTATTAAGAGAACGTTATATTAACGAAAAGAATTTAACTGAAGAACAATTGAAGTTAATTGAATGTCCTTTTTATACTGATCCTGATTTTAGACCTAGATATTATCAAAAGGCATCTGTTGATAAAACATTAGAAGCAATTGCTAATGGAAAACGTAGAGCTTTAATTGTTTTGGCTACAGGAACAGGTAAAACCTATACTGCATTCCAAATTGTTTGGAAGTTAAAACAAATGCGTAAAGTTAAAAAAGTTTTATATTTAGCTGATAGAAATGTATTAATTAGCAAACCTTTTAATGAAGAGTTTGCTCCTTTTGGTGCATCTAAAACTATCATTACAAAAGGTAAAATAGATACTTCTTATGAGATATTCTTTGGACTTTATCAACAATTAGATAACGAAAAAGGAGAATCAAACTTAGAAGCTTTTAAGCAAGTTTCTAGAGATTTCTTTGATTTAATCATTGTTGATGAGTGTCATAGAGGAAGTGCTAAAGAAGACTCTCATTGGAGAGAAATACTTGATTGGTTTGAAAGCGCAATTCAAATTGGTATGACTGCAACTCCAAAGGTATATTTAAAAGGCAAGAAGACAGATGATGAAGATGATGAACAAGAAGTTGATTTAGCTAAAACATATTTTGGAGAACCAGTATATGTTTATTCTCTAAAACAAGGTATAGAAGATGGATTCCTAGCTCCATATAAAGTTATGAAGAAATTCCTTGATATAGATGTTAAAGGATATAGACCATATCCTGGTCAATTAGATATTCACGGAAATTTATTAGAAGACAGAATTTATACTACAAATGATTTTGATAAAAAATTGATAGTTGATTCAAGAACAAAAGAGGTTGCTAAACAAATAACAAATTATTTAAAGGAAACAGATAGATACCAAAAAACTATTGTTTTCTGTTGCAATATAGATCATGCCGAAAGACTAAGACAAGAGTTGTGGAATCTTAATTTAGATATTTGTAGAAAAAATCCTCGATATGTAACTAGAATTACAGGTGATTCTCCAACAGCACAAGCTGATTTAACCGATTTCGCAAAAGCAGAATTTAATATGGATATTGACCCATGTATTGTTACTTCATCTGATTTGATGACAACAGGTGTGGATTGTAAAACAGCAAAATTAATAGTATTAGATAAAGTAATATCATCTATGACTTTATTTAAACAAATTATTGGTCGTGGAACTAGATTAAGAGAAGCTGACAGAAAATACGAATTTATTATAATGGATTTTAGACAAGTAACAAGATTGTTTGCTGATCCTAAGTGGGATGGACCAATTGAGTATGTGGATGATAACGGTCACAGGTCAAGTGGTGGTGGAGGAGGCGAAGGCCAAAATCCTATATATCATATTGACGGAAACAAAGTCACGATTATGGGTGAAGAAGTATCAATTTTAGACCCTGATGGTAATTTAACAAAACAATCATTAATCAATTACACAAAGAAAAATATCTTAAACCAATATGCAACTTTAGATGAATTTATTCAAAAATGGACTAGTGAGAAAAAACATAAAGCTATAGTTGATGAATTAGCTTATCATGGAGTTTTGCTAGAGCAAATTAGAGCAGAATTAGGTGTTGAAGATATGGATGATTTTGATTTAATATGTTATATAGCATATGAAACAAAACCATTAACAAGAAGCGAAAGAGTAAGGAGTATTAAAAAGTCTGAACTTCTTGATAAATATACAGGAATTGCTAGAGAAGTAATTGATAGATTATTAGACAAATATTGTGATGAAGGAATAGATGATGTTGATGACATTAATATTCTTAAACTTGATGAATTTAAAGAATTTGGAACACCAAAGCAAATTATTAAGGAAATATTTGGTGGTAGAGATAACTATTTACAAGCAGTTCAATTTGTAAAAAGCAATTTATATTCAGTAGCAGGAGCAGCATAATATGGCAGATTTAAATGGATTAGTTAAAAGAGTAAGAAAAATAATGCGAAAAGACAATGGAGTTGATGGAGATGCTCAACGTATCAATCAGCTTGTTTGGATGCTTTTCTTAAAAGTATATGATGAATTAAAAGAAAGTAATGAATACGAAATTGAAATAGATAACTATAAATCTATTATTCCAGAAGAATATAGATGGCGTAATTGGGCAGTTGAAAAAGTTGATTCTGAAGGAAAACCAACAGGTGATTCTTTAACAGGTGACGAGTTAGTTGATTTTATCAATAATAAATTATTCCCAACTTTAAGAGATTTGCCTGTAGATGAAACAACTCCAAAAAGATCTGCTATTGTAAAGTATGTATTTTCACGTCTTCATAATTATATGATTAATGGAACTTTAATCAGACAAGTCATTAACGAATTAAATGAAATAGATTTTGATAAATATGAAGATAGACATGTATTTAATGATATTTATGAATCAATTCTTAAAGAATTACAAAATGCAGGAAGTTCTGGAGAATTTTATACCCCAAGACCAGTAACTGATTTCATGGCAGAAATGTTAGATCCAAAACCAGGCGAAAAAATTGCAGACTTTGCTTGTGGTACTGGTGGATTCTTAGTTTCTGCAATTCAACATATTTTAAAGAAACATAATACACAAGAAGCTCTTGATAGTATGCAAGATAATATAATTGGTTGTGAATGTAAACCATTACCATATTTATTGTGTGTTACAAATATGTTATTAAATGGAACAGATGGTTCTAATATTAGATATGCATCATCATTAGCTAAGAATGTCACAGAATATACTGAAAGTGATAAAGTTGATGTTGTTTTAATGAATCCTCCATTTGGTGGAGAAATTGCTCCAGGAGAAGATGCGAACTTTCCTGAATCATATAGAACATCAGAGACAGCCAATCTATTCGTATGCCTAGTTTTATATAGACTTGCTAAAAATGGTAGAGTAGGTATCATTTTACCAGATGGTTTCCTATTTAATACAGATGATGCTTATGTTAACATCAAGAAAAAATTAATGTCTGAATGCAATTTACATACAATAGTAAAACTTCCAGCTGGATTATTCTATGCAGGTATTACAACAAATATTTTATTCTTTGATAAAGGTGAAAAAACTGATGGAATTTGGTATTATCAAGTACCACTTCCTGAAGGATATAGAAGCTTTAGTAAAACTAAACCATTTACAGCTGAACATTTAAAAGGCGTTCGTGAATGGTGGAATAATAGAGATAATGGCGATATAAACGCTTATTTTGTAAAGCAAGACAAGATTGAAGAAACATATAATATTGACTTTAAAAATCCAAATATTAAAGAAGAAAAGCAAGATTATACACTTCATCAACTTGTTGATATGATTGAAGAAAAATCAAAAAGTATCAGCGATTCAGTGGCTCAATTAAAAGAATTAATTAAGGATATTGAAGAATGATAGATACTAAAGCATTAAAACAAAAAATTCTTGATTTAGCTATGCGTGGAAAATTGGTTCCACAGGATCCTAACGATGAGCCAGTTGAGGAACTTTTAGCTAGAATAAGAGAAGAAAGAAAAAAACTTGAAAAAGAGAAGAAAATATCAAAAGTAGAAGAATCGGATATCTATTGGAGTGATGACGATAATTGTTATTATGAGAAGAATGACATTCCTTCAGGATGGTCTTGCCTTCAATTACAATATTTTT
>FR898184.1 GCA_000437395.1 Clostridium sp. CAG:288
TATCATTTTGTAATAGAAAATTTATGTTTTTTATAAAAAATCCATTTAGTAACAAGCTACTAAATGGACTAATAAAATTATTCCGATATAAATCTTTTTAAGAACTCTTTCGTTCTTTCTTCTTTTGGATGGACAAATATATCGTCAGAAGAGCCTTTTTCAAGAATAACACCATTATCAATAAACACGACTAAATCAGAAATATCTTTAGCAAATTTCATTTCGTGTGTGACAATAACCATTGTCATTCCTTCATTAGATAATTCTTTCATAACATCTAAAACTTCTCCAACCATTTCAGGATCTAAAGCTGATGTAGGTTCATCAAATAACAATACTTCTGGATTCATACATAAAGCTCTTGCAATAGCTACTCTTTGTTTTTGACCACCACTTAATGAAGTTACTTTAGCTTTGCTAAAATTATCCATACCTACCTTACAGAGGTATTTATGTGCGATTTCTTCAGCTTCTTTCTTTGTTCTGTGTAAAACTTTAACTTGAGCTAATATACAGTTATCTAAAACGTTTTTATTATTAAACAAATTAAACGATTGGAAAACCATTCCAATTTTAGTTCTTATTTTATCAATGTTTGTGTTTTTATCCATTAAAGGAACACCATTAAAATTTATTTCTCCTGATGTTGGAACTTCTAATAAATTCAAACATCTTAGCAAGGTTGATTTACCTGATCCAGATGAACCAATTATAGTTACAACTTGGCCTTTTTCAATATTTAAATTTATCCCTTTTAATACGTCAAAGTTATCAAAAGTTTTGTGAACGTCTTTAATTTCAATTAAGCTCATATTATTTTTTATCTCCATAATCTGCAAAATCGATATTTGGATCATTTGCAAAAGCGCTAGGTGTCGTAACGCTTGTTGGATTAGATATTCTTCCAACAACGTTCATCTTTTTCTCTATCAATCGTAATAGTCTTGTTAAAGTAATTGTCATTATTAAATACAATATACAAACTATAAAATAAACTGGGAATTGGGTGTACCATTTGTTAACTATCAAGTTAGCGTTATAGAACAAATCAGTAACCATAATTACACTTAAAACCGAAGTATCTTTAATGTTAACAACTAACTCGTTACCTATAGCTGGGATAACATTTTTTATTGCTTGAGGCAAGATAACGTTAAACATTGTTTGCCCGTAATTCATTCCAAGACTTCTACTGCCTTCAATTTGACCTTGATCTATAGAATTTAAACCAGATCTAATTATTTCAGCCATATATGCAGCTGTGTTTAATGACACGATAATAAAGCCAGCTAGCAAAGTAGGTATACTGACTTCAAATATATATGCGACACCATAGAAAATACAAATAGCTTGAACCATCATTGGTGTTCCTCTAAAAAATTCAATGTAACAATAAGCAAACCCGCTAGCAAATTTCTTTAAGAAACAAACAAACTTATTTTCGTTTCTTGGATGATCTAATTTTCTAAGTAAAGCAAGGCCAATTCCCAAAACAAATCCAAAAATAGTACCAACAACTGAAACTATAAAAGTTACACCCATTCCTCTAAGAAACGACATGTAATAATATTTTAAGAAAAACCATACTTGGGGAAAGAATCCAGATGGTAAAGTTGTTGGAATACTATTAGCTAATAAAACATTAACTAACATATTATCTAGTTGTAATTTGAGTCATCATTGCTTCTCTTTCGCTTTGCGAAATCTTTCCTAAAGAAGCATTAAGCTTTTCTAAATATGAACTTTCGGCTTTTTTACTTACTCCAATGTTAACTGAAACAACAAAATCATCGTTACCTTCTAAAACAGTATATCTATAGCCCTTATGTAACGATATAAAATCGTTAGCAACTGGTGTCTCACAAACAACAGCATCAACAGTACCAGCGGTAAGAGCAATAAAAGCTTCTGGATAAGTATTTGAGTGTGTACAAGCAACTATTCCAGCATAACTTTCACTTTTAGAATCGCCTAAATCATCAATCAAATCAGCTTGAACAGTACCAACTTGAGCCATAAACTTCATACCAGCAAAATCTTCAATTTTTGTATAATTTCTAATTTCTTCAGTATCTTTTGTAACAATGACTAATTGTGAAGAATAATAAGCATCAGTAAAATCAATACTATTTCTTCTTTGTGGAGTTGCTGTCATACCTGCAATAACTGCATCAATTGTCTTAGATTGTAAAGATGGAATAAGACCATCCCATTCACAACGGACAACTTCTAATCTTACACCTAAATCTTCACAAAGTTTTTTAGCAATTAAAATATCGTAACCAGCAGCATATTCACCATTTGTACCTTTAATAGGTGCGTTATATTCAGTACTTGCGTACTCAGTATAATTAAATGGATTATACGCACACTCTAGTCCGATTGTTAATACTCCGTCTGCTAATGGATCGTATTCTCCTGATGAACACGAAGTGTTTAATAAACATCCGCCAATTACAAGTGCGGAAAGTCCTAAAGTTAAAATTGTTTTTTTCATATTCTACCTCCCAACAATTTTTTCAAATTACATGTCAGGTAGAAAAAAGCAATGGCGTGAAAACACCATTGCTTGCATAATTACGTAATAAAGCACACGCTTTCTTACTTATTTACACTCAATAGCTCTCCACTTTTTCAAGTGACAGTTAATTTCATATTTTGAAATTACCCAAGGTTTGAATACACCTATTCAACCTTTCGGCTTTATCTCCTTTCATAGACTTCTAAGCTTGTCAACTCCATCTACTACTAATATCAAAAGCGCCTCTACACAGTGACATATCTAATTTGTACGAATGAGATTAAACCACATTTAATCTATAATGTAAATAAAAATTTAAAAATAATGCATTTTATTTATATAAAACAGCTTACATTTTATTATTTGTCGTAATAAGGAGCTGATTCATAATAATACTTTAATGATTCGCCTTCTCCTTCAGTTGTATTGGCTAAATTTGTTTGACCTTTATCAGTTCCATATTCGACATTATACATCTTATAAATTTCCAAGTTTTTAATTTCATATGAACTTTTAACATAGCCTCTTTCGTTTAATCCGTCAATTTTAGCTTTATATGTATTGTAATCAAAATAGTCTAAGAATGATGTGAAATCATTTTTACTTTCTGAATTAAGTATATAATCAGCTTTTGATGTTCCACCTAAAATTTCAACAACGCTAGTTGAACTTTTATTTGTTAAAGCTTCAAATTTGAAGAACACGTTATCATATGTTATATAGCAATCGTTAACATATTCAACTAAAGTGTCACTTCCTAAAGAAAGGCCTTTTAAGTTAGGTGCTTTTTTATTAGAACTTGTTAATACATATGGATTATCTAAAGTAGATTCAGCTATTCCTCTATATTCTTCTTCATTAATAGAAAAATATGGTGTTAAATTGTAATTAACAAACATGCTATTTTTCATTTCGTTAAAAGTTTTACCAATGTGGCTGTCATTTAATTTTGACGTGTAGAAATAATCGCTTGGAATAGCATAGTATGAATCAATACTAACAAAATTGAAATGAACAATACTTACTTTAACAGCGATAGATGTTTGTCCAAAAACAACATCTTTCTTTTCCTTAGTATCATAATAAACGTATTCACTTAAATTAAGTGCATCAGAATTATATTCTGTAAATGTAGTAGCATTACTAAGCAAATGATTTACTGACATACCATCAAAATACTTTGTGCCTTCATAAACATCACGTTTGTATGAGAAAGTTTTATATTTGTTTGAATATCCAGAAATGTCTTGCACTCTTCAACATTTGCACTTGTGTGTCTCATTCATATAGTAATGATTTTCAACCCCTGTTCTTTCATTACAATTTGGATCTGTGCACTCAAAATAGTGTACTTTATCATCATACTTATACACTGTATCAAAAGTGTGTTCGTGTGTTGATGGTTTAGGTGTTCCACATGACCCCAATAAAATTGTGGAACATACCATTAAAAAAATTCCTTTTTTCATTTAAAAATACCCCTTTGGATATATTATATCAAAAAAGAAATACAATAACATATTTAAAAAAATGTAATTCAATCATCACATATAAACAACAAGACGACATATAATTTTATCAAATAAAAAGTTGAGAAATAAAATTACGTTTTAAATCTCAACTTTTATAAAATTACTACATTACAATAAAGTAATCACCCGAAATAATTTTTGGGCCTTCATAAGAAGAAACAGAAATAGTCTCTTTTGAAAGTTTTAAGGAAGATAAAAATTCATCTAGTTTTCCACTAATAGAAATTCCTGATATTGGAGTCTTTGTTTTTCCATCAAAGTAATATCCTAAACGAACTTCACCACCAATGTAGTTTTGAGCTATATTTATTTGTATTCCCGACATAGAAGCACATTCTAAATATGGTTCACTTCTTATCTCTTCTTCCTTTAATGAGCCAGGTTCAAGCTTGATAAATGGAAGATTACCAGTTTTAGGCAAATTGAGATAAGTAGCGTATTGAACGTTACCATAGTAATTTTTAATAACTCCATCTTCAACAATTTGAATTGGATTAAACGATGAACCATAATAGTCAAAAGTCTTTAATGTTACACCATTTTGTTTATTAGTTAAAGTAACATTTAATTTATCGGCATTAGAGTCCTTTTGAAGATCGTCATTCAACTTATAGACATTTGATTGAGAATAAATTGTTCCATAGTTTACTTGCCCAGCAATATCCCAAAGTATCGATTCAATTTCTTGTGCTCTAAATATAACTTTACAGGATATATTTTTTTCTGGGTGTTTAGCGTAGAAACGTGATTTAACATCTTCTAAAGATGCATCTATCTCAGAAGTTAATTCATCAAAATCAATGCTATTAAAAGAATATGATTTATACAATTCAACCGAATCATTTCCTATAGTATATGTAGGAATAGATTCAATAAAAATGTTTGATCTTGTTTCTTCTTTATCAGTTCCATTTGAATTAACAAGGTGAACAAAAGTATTTTTAATAAATATTTCTAAAGCGTTGATAGTTGCTTTTTCATCTTCTCTTTTCTTAAAAAAACAGTCGTAAACTCTCTTGGCTAACTCTTCCTTGCTAAAACTATCTAAATTACTATTAATAACATTTTTAGAATGCTCGTTTTCAGTAAGTGTATAAGGAGAACATAAGGCTTTAGCACATAAAACAAGTGCTTTATCAATTTCTTGTCTAATGTCATCTTCACTCATGTAAGATTGAACGACAAAGGTACTTGTACCGATTTTATCATCGAAATTTTGAATTATCAAAACTTTGTAATCTGTACTTGTTGTAGTTCTTATTGTCTCTGCATTCTTATGAACAAAATATATTTCATAAGAATTAGTAGTAGTTTCAGTAATTTGATATTGAGAGATATCTTTATATTGCTTTAATATATTTTCAATTCTAGTAATCATCCTAATTTTACCCTCGCTTTAATTGCTGGTCCACCATCGCTGACACGGACCCATTCTTTATATCCTTTCCCACAGAAACCAGCGCCGCTAATTTCAAAGTCATCAGATATCATACTTATTGAATTTAAAAGATCTAAAACAAATCCACTCATAACAACAGGTGAAACGTAGTTATCAGTCAATTTGCCATCAACAATTTCAATTCCATACTCGCATGTACATTGTATAGCCCAGTTTTTAGGATCTTCCATACCATTATTAGTATCAAATAGCATATAGCCATGCTTTATGGATTTAATCATATCTTCTAACTTATCGTGGCCTTTTTCAAAATATGTATTAGTCATTCTTGTATAAACTTTATTTAAGTGGCATTGACGACGACCATTACCTGTAGGTTTATAATTTAATTGAGATCCAGAAACCAAATCACACATTCCTCCTACAAGAATTCCATCTTTAATAATTAAAGTATCTTGTGCTAAAACCCCATCATCATCAAAGAAGAAAGAAGCAACATTTTTTTGACCAGCAGCACCATCATGCATATAGACACCTTTAGCTGCAACTCTCTTTCCTACATATTGTTTAGATAAAGCTCTATCTTTTACAAATTGGTCCATTTCAACACCGTGACCAAAAGCCTCATGAACAATTAAGCCAGTGATAGATGAAGAAGTAATTATGTCATAAACTCCTGGAACAATAGGTTTAGCATAAGCCAATTTCTTATTGGTTTTAAGCAAGAAATCAATTTTATCTTCAAGTTTTTTAACGCAGTCAACAATATTAACACCATCAGCAAATACTCTAAATGGAGTAACTTTATTGTTTTCTAGAGAAACACTCATAATAAAACCAACAGTAAAGTGATAATTTTGTTTTAAGCGTCTATTTTCTGAAATAAACATTTTTGACGAATTAACTGTACTAAGTCTTACTATAACGTTAGCAAGGGTTGGATCTTTAGCTAATGTTTTATCTTTTAATTCTTTGGCAAAATTTAAAATATCAGCTGAAGAGTACTTTTCCAAATCACTTTCGTCTTCTTTCTCCATTACTAAAGGTTCATCATCTGGAATATTCGATTCAATTGTAGGTAAACTTTCATTAATCTTACAAGAATCTATGATATCTTTAGCAAAATCTTCAACGCTTTTTTCAATACGGTCAAAAGCGTATTCATAAAAACCGTGACCATTTGTCATTTTAACAACATAGCCATAATCATTATCAATGGCATTTGAACTACTAGCTACATTTTTATTAGCAAAATAATCTGCAGTTTGATGATCACAACCAAGGACGCTGACATATTTATATGTCTTTTTTAATTCTTTAACTAATGAAATTAAATAGTCTTCATTAGTGCTTAGTCTTTTTGAAAAGCTCATTTTTCCTCCTTTTTTGGAAATTCTTTTAACTAAAATAAATAATTTTTAATATTTCTTTAATTTAATATAACCTTTCCTATATTTTAAAATATTTAAAAAGAAAGGTTTCGCCTATATAGATTAGAATTTCTTTGGCATAATTTTAGCATATTAATTTAATAAATGATATTTAAAAGTATTAATAAATCACTTTTAATCAAATGTAAATATAGTAAAAAAGGAATTGCATAAGTTAATGAATAATTCATCGCTTTACAATTCCTTTATTAAATTTATTTAATTATATTGTTCAAAATAGATATTGCTATATTTGTTGAACTACCTATATTGATACAATTTGCGTATAGTTCACTCAAAATGCGTACAACTAAAAAGTTAGAAGAATTTAGTTTCTATAGCTATTCTAATTGTTGCACATCATTTCTTCTTGGTAAATAATGATTTAATTATAGTCCAAAGTTTTTTGAAGAAGTTGTCTGTTTCATGACAAGTGGTTTTTATACCATTACTTATAGTCGTAAACCCTTTTTCTTAATCACAAACCAGAAGATTGCGAATCCGCCAAGCCCTGCGGCCACTACCGAACCGATTATTATTCCAGCAATCTGTCTGTCAGACAATCCTTTCTTTGTTGCAAGAACATTTTCATATACAGCAGTAAGACTTCTATCTCCTGTTACCGTAAAGGTATAACTCTTTTCGGTGCTTACAATTTCACCACTTTCATCCTGCCAGCCTTTGAATATTTTGCCTTCTTTATCTTCTGCTTTTACTGTTACGCTTTCGCCGTCTGCATAGAATTTGCTTTCGCCGTTGATTACCACATTATATGTACCGATTTTGGCAATTCTTAACTCGGTGATTTCCTTGCCATCTTTGTCAAAGTGCCTTCCACAATCCATGCAGTCTTTGTGCCCTTTTGTGCCAAATTCTTCCGTTGTTGCAGGAATTTCGTCTTTCCACGCTCCAAAAGTATGCGGAGCAAAATCAGTATCTATTTCCTTTTCTTGCACCGTAAATGCAGTATTCACAAAGGTAGCGGTATATTTCATTTTGCCTTTTTCTTTGCAGGTTGCCTTTGTGATTACCGTTCCTGTTGCAGTCACCATTTCGCTTTCGATATGAGTGCTGTCGTGCTTGCAAACTCTTTCCGCTTTGCAAATGTTGTCACTCATCCAAGTGTATTTAACTTCGCCCCAGTTGTGACCGAGTTTCTCACCATATGTAAAGCCACAAACCGAACAAACCGCTTTGGTTGTGCAAGTTGCCGTTCCGCCAGAACAATTTTCTGTTTCGGTATGACTACTATCTTTTGTACAAGTGCGGGTATGTGTTCCGTCACCGTTGCTTACCCAATCACCCCAATCGTGAATATGGGTGCCTATTTTTTTTGTATAATAGTATGTCACCGTTTGGTCACTTCCGCTTACAATTTGATTTAGACCTTCAACTCTGCTAAGTGCATAACCATAAAGTGATGGAGCAGCCGTCCAATTAATATAGCTTCCCACTGCAAGAGGTATTACGGCTTTATTTGCATTAGGCATTGGGCTTCCATCCTCGAATTTATATTCAATATTAACATTTGCATATGGTTGTGTTTCGGTGTTGTCGTGAGCAAGCACATTTCCGTTTTCGTCAGTCACTTCAAAGGCAACGGTGTCGCCGTTATTTAGCACTGCGTCCGATGGAATTTGGTAAATCAACTCACAATTTTCCAATCCCGAATTCAAATTACTACCATTATATTCCAAAGCGCCCTTTGGCCAAAACTTACTCTTCTCGCTCCATACAGGAATAGTAAAAGTCTGTGTTGCTTCTAGACGTTGACTGTTAGTCGTAGTTGCAATGCTTCCATCAGCATGCTTTATCCACAATTTCATAGTAACTTGGCGTTCTGTAGTGTCTGAAAGATTTTGCACGATGGTGCGGAGTTGAATTTTCTCACCCACCATACCCGTGTTGAATTTGTTTTTGTTCCAACCGCTAAGCAAAATTTCATCACGATAATTTGTAAAATTAATATATCCATTGTAATTAGTTTCCGCAAAGTCTGATGGGTTAGTATACCTATCTGTATATTTCTTAACTTCTGGGTCGGCGACATAGAGGTTTTTGCCATCTATGAGTTGCGACATTCTTTTGTACCCTTGCAACTTGCATACTTCACAGAACTGATAATTGGTATCACGCATAAGGCATTCCCAACTTGAATTGTAAGCAGTGTAAAAAGGATATGTATTGCATGTAAAAGTTTTTCTAAATCCTAGTAATTTTTTCCACTTTACTTGTTCAGGATTGTGATTATATGCCACATTTAGCGAAGTGTAGTCAGTTGATTCTGCGGCTACAGTCATATATTCATCGCCAAGTTCTAGCAACCCGTGACCAAGTTCATGTGCAAAAGACTTTACTGCGCGATTGTTATCAGCTGGGGTTATAAAATAATGGATACCACGTTTATAATTTCTATGTGAACCACCAAAATCTTGAGATGTATTGACTAGCAAAGCAAATTGATTGATATATTTGTGCACATAATAAAATGGCGAGTACATCTTATCGTCGTCCCAAATAAACGTATCAGGATCAGTTTTATTAGGAATATGAGCATCGTGAATTTGCTCAATGAATGCAGGTCCTATACAACGTTCGAAGATATGGTTTTTCCAACTACTTTTATTTACAGAAATCATCGGTCCAACCTTTTTATCTATAACTACATCAAAAAATGTACTACCACTATTGTTAAAGCTCGACTCTGATGCCGTACAAAGCGCATACACATTGAAGCGGTCGGCATAACTACGATATGGCTCGTACTGAATTGCTCCTTCCCATACTTTTTTTGCATCATTGATAAACTTTTGTTGCTGACTCTTGGTGTAACCCTCGCCACAAATAAGAATTACCATATTCTCGGTGTCACTTCTTGTCTTTTGAATAGTATAGACAGGAATAGTCGGTGTGGAATATTTGCCATCGCTTGAATAGTATGGGCCAAGTGCAAGTCTAAGTTGTTGGTCAAGGCTTACGTCCCACTCTTGATTTGGGTCTTCTTCTGGCTCGGCTATGATATAGTCGCCCTCGATTTTATCAGGCGCAGAGCCAACATAAGGATTACTTGCACTGCCATTGCCAGAGGTTGTTACATAATAGTCTGAGTCTAGATAAAACGCAGGTCTTACTCCAATAGCATTCGTTGGGTAATCTTTTCCAACTAATCCATTGCTGCCAACATAGCGCATTAGGTGGTTGCAACTAGAAAGAGGTGTCCTAAGCCAATAAGGCCAAGCAACTCCTTCTTTTCTGCCTATATAATAATTATCGAAATTTTCCCACACTTTATTGACTTGTTGGACATCTAGCAGAAAAACCTTTTCGGTTGAGTTTTCGCCATATGCACTGTTAAAGTTACTGGATACGTTTTCAATGTTCTCATTAAATTCTAAATCAGAGTGGCCATCACCATCATGAAATCCATGATTGTATTCAGGGTGTGATACCAAAGAGCGCTGGGTCACGTTCTTCATTAAGGCGATCTCGGCTTTGGAAAAATCATTCAAAAAACCGGCTTTTTGGTCATACGCATTTTCATTTAAATAACCGGCCCTTGGCGGGTTACCACACAACCACGTCACTTCACCTGCTACTGCTGTAGAATTGAGCCAAGAGCGCATATTGCTGTCTTTCCAATAGTTAGAGCCGTGGTTATCACGATTATTGTTGCGACTGTGCGACTTAGAATGGTTGTTGTCGTTGGTCTTAGCGTCGTAAGGAAGCGTATCAATTATGTTATCGGCAAGCATAAGCGCACCTTTCTCATCGATACTTACGCACCTCCATATTACCTCATTGCCGTTGTACTTACCAAGGCTGATATAATTCCCTAATTCTACTTGCGTTGTCGCTTTTGTTTCTTTTTCTGTCTTGACGCCTTGAGCGTTCACGGCAGTTTTATAATTTGTATTATCGGCGTTTGTATGGATTGTAATTGCCTTGCCACCAAAAATAGCAGGAATAAACATCATAACAATTGTTAAAGCAATACTTGTTTTTTTTAAATGTTTTTTCATTATGTTGCATCTCCTTTATGCCTATGTTTTGCATTTTTTATAGGTTATTTGGAGTTAATAACTCCGTAAATTTATATAATAAATTATCTTGCTCTAAGTTTTCCATAAATTGCTCAAAAAGTCAACTTTGTCACACCTATTGTGTGATTATACCATTATTTGTTTCCACCTAATTGCTTATGGTACATATTGTTCATACTGAATGAAAATCATTATGAACAATTTGAACAGCAGCTACGTTGAATCAATAATCAAAAAAGCTCTGGTTGAAAGTGTAACCATCAGGCAAAACTCGGAATCAGTAGGCAATACATGGGAAAAGCCAAAAAGGCTGGTCGACAAAAATGGAAGTTTGAGCCTAAACACCATTGAAGATGTTCTTTCAACAAAAAACAGAAATAATATGTGAAAACAAATAACCAACTAATAACATAATCGTTCAATAGTAAGCGTATAAAATTTTAAAAATGCACAAATAGAAATTAAAAAAAATAAAGAAAATGTGTATCAAAGTTCGAACGTTCAAACCAACGGTAGGAATTGAACCTATGGAAAAAATAAAAAAAATTTGACACATTTTACTGTATCAAACTAATGCATTCTTAATGGATATGATGACCAATATTGATACTTTGCATACCCTAAGTAATGAAACTTTGCATACCCCTATCTAAAAAGTGCATACCCTTAGAGCGAATTTGCATACCCTAAATTTCTACTTGAGATTCTATTAATAAAACTGAAGTGCTATAGATTATTTTTTTAAACGAAAAAAGCCTGTCAGATA
Source organism: Clostridium sp. CAG:288 (assembly GCA_000437395.1). Taxonomy (GTDB): domain Bacteria; phylum Bacillota_I; class Bacilli_A; order RFN20; family CAG-288; genus CAG-288. The sequence continues at coordinate 11,689 of FR898184.1, forward strand.
TTACTCCAACAGGCACATTTTTTATTCAGTTTTATTTTTATCTTCTTCACCAGCATTTGCTACATCAGCTAAACCTTCACCAAAGAAAAAATATCTCTTAGCGTTAATACTAAGAGATATTATTCTTAATTAGCATATTTTATATATTTTTTTATAATTATCTGTAAAGTACTACAAATTTAGGATTAGATAAATCCTTTTCTCTAATGAAGCAATCTACATAATCACCAATTTCGTAAAAAGCAAAATAATCAATAAAACGTCTTGATACAAATCTGATTCGGACTACTCTATTATCAAAGTTTTTTGATTCAATAGTACCATACATTATACTTCCTATGGATCTTTCTGTAATTTTAACAGTTATAATTTCTCCATCAGCGTTTTTAAAAGGCAAGAACCAGTATAAATATATGGCTATAGAAGTTAGAAAAACAATAGCACTTATTACATCAAGTATTATAAAAATTATAATTCCTTCATTGAAATTTTCTTTGTTATTAACGTTTGATAAATCAATTGTTTTTAAGTACAATGTTATTCCTAGTAAAACAATAAAAATACTTAATTGCATAACTAAATATATTATCATCCTATGATAACCATACATCTTTTTAATGTTAAACTTTTCCATAATTAAACTCCATATTTATAATCAATATCACCTATAACCATACGACCACGATTGTTTGAATTTTGGACAAGATTAGTCCTTATAATAAATCTTACTTTCGTAGCCCCTGATGGATGATCATCTTTATGTCCATTATCAGTATACTCATTAGTTGATGCATATAAATTATAGATGACATCATTTTCTTCAAGCAAAATTTCTTCATCGAATTCAGCTTCATTTCTTTCTTGTGGAATATAATTATCAACATAAGACATGCTTGCTAATTCATCTTTCTGATTATTATTTGCTAATTTTAACAACCGTTTGTTAGCAATTCCATTTTCTTGTGAATAATTACTATATTCACTAACAGATGACAATGTATTAGAAGATAAAACACTTACTCCTAATATTGTTAACATTACTAACTTTTTTATTGATTTTTTCATATAATCTCCAATCACTCATTGTTGTTAGTATTAACTAACTAAAGTATATTGTATAAATTTTACTATGTCAATAATGAAAATGAAAAAAAGCCTGTCAGATATTACTCCAACAGGCATAAATTTTATTATTCAGTTTTATTTTTATCTTCTTCACCAGCATTTGCTACATCAGCTAAACCTTCACCAAAAATACCAATTACACCATGTGATTCTTTATGCTGTTCTGTTAGTCTTTTTGATTGATTCTTTTTCATGTTTATTCCTCCACTTTTATGTTGTACTTTTCAAAATAAGATGCTAAATTTCTTCTCAACTTTATAGTTGGCGTATATTTTCCAGATTCCCATCTATTTACAGTGCCAAAAGAAACACCTAAAAGCTCAGCAAATTCTGTTTGTGAAAGAATTAGTTTGTTTCTTAATTTCTTTATTGCTTCAGGATAGGTCATAAAAACGTCCTCCAACTTTGAATTTGTGCTAAAATTATAACACTTTTTTATCACTTTTACAATAATCGTTCAATAGTTATGGTAAACGTTCAATAGTTCCTGTAATCGTTCATTTGTTAGGATAATCGTTCAATCGTTGATGCATAAAACTGCACAAATCCACAAATAGAAATTAAAAAAATAAAGAAAATGTGTATCAAAGTTCGAATGTTCGAACCAACGGTAGGAATTGAACCCACGAAAAAAATAAAAAAAATTTGACACATTTTACTGTATCAAACTAATGCATTCTTAATGGCGGGGGATGAAAGAATCGAACTCTCAACAACGGTTTTGGAGACCGCTGTTATACCATTTAACTAATCCCCCGAATTCGCATCTCTTTATTTAGAGAGAGCGAGCAACACGACTAACTAAAGACATATCAACTTTACCTTGATAGTTTTCTTTAAAGTGTTGCATAACAGATTTCATTGATTTATCTTCTAAACTATCAATGATTTTACGAACCTCATCTTCATCCATCATTTTTGGCATAAAGACTTGTAAAGCATCGATTTGAATTTGTGTTGATTCTGCACGTTCAGCGTTACCGCCTTTAACATACATTTCTTTTTCTTCAGCTAATTCTTTTAATGTTTTTTGAATTAAACTTACAACATCAGCATCAGTGACTTCTTTACCAGATTCGCGATTGGAAACTTCAAGCAACATATACTTATTGATTAAAACAGAATAAGCAGCTCTTTTGGCTGTTTCCTTGTTCTTGAGAGCAAGCATATTTGCCTTTTTGATTTCATTAATCAACATAGTATCATCTCCGTTCCGTACGCTATAATAACAAATTAGCATTGATAAATCAAGAAAAAGCTTATATAACGACTATCAATAATTTTATATTTTACTTTTTCTTTTTGCCATATGTTTCAATAATTCCATTAATAACTGTATCTAATGGATATGAAGACATATGAACTGGGATATTTAATCTCTTTTCAAAAAATTCTCTAGTGCCTGATAATAACGAACCTCCACCAGCTAAAACTAAGCCGTTATGTACAATATCAGCAGATAGTTCAGGTGGAGTAATTTCTAGTGTATCGATTATTACTTCTGCAATTTGATTAAGTAATGGAACTAAAATTTGTTTAATTTCAGATGTTGAAATAATAACTGAATGTGGAAGGGATGAAACTATATCTCTACCATTTACATCAATCAATTTATTATCTGAATCTTGCTCAACAGATCCAATTTTCATCTTAATATATTCGGCTGTTTTTTCACCGATAATTAAATGTTGCTTGTTTCTCATATATCTAACTATTGCTTCATCTAATATATCGCCACAAACAGAACATGACTTTGTAACAACTACTTCGCCCAAAGAAACAACGGCAATATCTGTTGTTCCACCACCTATATCGACAATCATATTTCCTCTTGGAGAATAAATATCGATACCACTACCTATTGCTGCCATCTTAGCTTCACTTTCGATAATTATTTCTTTGGCATCAAGTCTTTTTGCTACTTCTGTTAAGGCATTTCTTTCAACTTGAGTAATATCGCTAGGAGTAGCTAAAATAATAGTCGAACCTTTTAAAACTTTACTCATTTTCAAATTTGCAAAAGCTTGCTTTATAAAATCAACTGTGTCATCTAAATTTGCAACTACACCGCGCTTTAAAGGTTTGGTGATTTTGATATTATAAGGTGATCTTCCTAACATCTTACTAGCTAAATAACCTATATCTTGAACTTTTTTAGTTTCTATATTTCTAGATAAAACTGTAGGCTCATTAAAAACTGCTGTTTCGCCTTTATCGAGCCAAATCAATGTATTTGCTGTGCCAAGATCAATTCCAATAATATGTTTTGTCATAAGAAGCGCCTCACTTTATTTATTTTATCATGTCTAAACAACTTTTAATAGATGTTAGAATTATCGTTTTAAAAAAGGACTATTGAATTTACCAATAATCCTTATAAATTTAACTAAATTTCGTTTTGATGATGTGCTTCGTATTTCTTTCTTAAAGAAGTTTCAAGAATCTTTTTTCTCATTCTAAGAGATTTAGGAGTTATTTCAACTAATTCATCGCTATTAATATAATCTAAGCAATCTTCAAGTGACATTCTTCTTGGAGCCTTTAAGACAACTGTATTATCTTTGTTAGAAGAACGTTGGTTGGTTAAGTTCTTTGTCTTAGTAACATTGACTGCTAAATCTGAATCATATTTATTTTCACCAACGATCATACCTTCATATACTTCAACGCCTGGTTCAATAAACATTGTTCCACGTTCTTCGGTATATTTAATAGCATAACCTGTTGCCATACCTGTTTCTGTTGAAACAAGAACGCCTGTAGTACGTGCACCGATATTTGCATTAATGACTGGTCTAAATTCTTTAAATGTGTGGTTAATAATTCCGTATCCACTTGTCATAATCATAAATTGAGTCATAAATGATAACAATCCACGTGATGGGATAACATAGATTATTCTTGTTTGGCCATTTTCACTTTCCATGTTGATTAATTCAGCTGATCTCTTTCCAACTAAATCCATGACGTTACCAACGAAAGCATCTGGAACATCAATTTGTAAATCTTCAAATGGTTCACACTTGACGCCATCGATTTCTTTAATAATAACTTCTGGTCTTGAAACTTGAAGTTCAAATCCTTCACGTCTCATGTTTTCGATTAAAACAGAAAGGTGTAGTTCACCACGACCAGTAACAACATAACTTTCAGTATTTGGAACTGCAACATATTTTAAAGAAACATCTCTTTGTGTTTCTCTAAATAATCTGTCTTCAATTTTCTTTGCTGTCAATATTTTTCCTTCACGTCCTGCAAAAGGTGAATGGTTAGCAGCAAAAGTCATTTGGAGTGTAGGTTCATCAATTCTTAATAATGGTAATGTATCAAGATGGGCTGGATCACAAACTGTCTCACCGACATTAATATCTGGTAAGCCAGCAATAGCACAAATATCTCCTGCTTCGACGTGATCAACTTCAATTCTTTGAAGACCTAAAAAGCCGTATAACTTTTGAATTTTAAATTGTTTAACTGATCCATCAATTCTTATACATGAAACAGTATCGTTAAGTTTAATTGTTCCACGATCAACTCTACCAATACCTATTTTACCAACATAATCATTATAGTCTAATAATGATGGTTGGAATTGGAAAGGTCCTTCAACATCAGTACTTGGAGCTGGAATTTCAGAAATGATTGTGTCTAAAATTGGTTCCATTCCTGGCTTTTGATCAGCTGGATCTGGAGAATAAGACGATGTTCCCTTTAATGCAGATGCATAGACTACTTTATAATCTAATAAATCTCCATCAGCACCGAGTTCAATAAACAAATCTAAAACTTCATTTAATGTCTTACCAATATCTGCATTTGGTCTATCAATTTTATTAACTACAACAATTGGTTGGAGATGAGCTTCAAGAGCTTTCTTTAAAACAAATCTTGTTTGTGGCATGGTTCCTTCAAAAGCGTCAACAACTAAGATAACACCATCAACCATGTTCATAATTCTTTCAACTTCGCCACCAAAGTCAGCGTGTCCTGGAGTATCAAGAATATTAATTCTATAATCCTTATAATTAATTGCAGTTGTTTTAGCTAAGATTGTAATACCACGTTCCTTTTCAATATCATTAGAATCCATGACTCTTGTACCGACTTGTTCGTTGTCTCTAAAGGTTCCTGAACATCTTAAAAGTTGATCGACAAGTGTTGTTTTACCATGGTCGACGTGAGCTATAATTGCAACATTTCTAACATTTTTCATAAATAACACGCTCCTTAAATCGATTTGTTATTATATACCTTATATTGATTTTCTTCTACTATATTTTGCACAAATAACGCTTACAAAATAAAATTTTATTAAATTTATATTATCAGTCTTTCAAAAAGCATAACTTTTTTCAACTTTTTTTGATTTTTTTCAAATTTTGATTGCAAATAGCTTTGGCTATTGTTATAATCTTTATCGCATTGGGGCTGTAGCTCACCTGGGAGAGCGCCTGCTTTGCACGCAGGAGGTAGCGAGTTCGATCCTCGTCAGCTCCACCATTTGCAAATTATAGTTTGGCAGTTTGCCAAACTTTTTTTATACTCATAAGACAATTATCAATCCTATAAATGCAGCTAAAATTACAAAAGGGACAACAATAATTCCATATGTTACAAAACTTATAAATTCAAATTTCACTTCATATTTTTTTAGTAGTGATATCCACATTATCCCTGCTAAAGCTCCTATTGGTGTTAAATATGCTCCAACATTTGATCCAACTATCGTAGAATATATCGCTATTTCTCTATATTGATTAACATTACTTAAAATCGACGAGAATAAAACTGACATTGGAATGTTATTTATAAAATTATCAGCAAGAGTCGAGGCGATAAGATAAGTCAACGAAGTAGTTTCTTTTGAATATGATAAATTAGATAAAAAGTTTGCAAATTCAATAGTAATACCACTATATTCTAACGAAAGTACTATAATGAACATAGATAGTACAAATGGTATTAATGAATATGGCAGTCTTTTATAAACGTTAAATAATATTTTATCTTTTCTATATATAACCTCATAAACAAATAAAACTAATGTTAATGAACAAGCGCTTATAAAGCAAATTATCCACATTTGTATATTAATATAATTTGAAATAACCAATAAAACTGTTGTAATAATTAAACTAATCAAGTTAATTATAACTAGCGCATTATGTTTGATTTCATAAGTATTAATATTTATTGCTTGCATTGGATTTTTTAACTCTTTGTAAAATAAAGCCAATAAAATTAAAAGCGATATTATTCCAGAAAATAAAGTTGGCAAAATCATTATTTTTAAATAATAAATAAAAGATATATCAAAAAATTGTGATAAATATATGTTTGTAGGATTACCTATAGATAATAGCATTGAGTATGTATTTGCATTGACGAATTCCATTATTAAAAATGGAATTGGATTAATCTTAGCATTTTTAGCAAAATAACAAATAAATGGCGTAAAAGTTAAAATAACTATATCGTTTGATGTGAAAATAGTTAAAACACTTATTAAAAAATATAGCGTAAAAAATAATGAAAATTGATTATTTTTACACTTTTTTATAGCTTTAGAAGCAAGCATCTTGAAAAAGCCAAGCTCATCAAGAGATATTGATAAAATCGATATAGACATAAAAAGAATTAATATTTTTATTGGATTAACATTAGAATCCGAAGTAAACGCTTTTATAATCTCATTAACCGGAACTTTCTTAAAAGCGATTAATATCAAAGCACCTATTAATGGTGCAATAAAAAATATATCAATCTTGTGTCCTTTTATATTTATACTTGGCTTAAAAAGAATAGTTAGAATTAACAAAATAACAACCAAAATAAATACACAAATAGTTAATATCATACTTTTTTACTTTTTCATAATGATTATACAACTAATTGTTTATTTTAAGTACATAATTTATTTAAAACAATTTTAAATATTGTATAATTTAGTGACGATGATATTAATTTAGCTATTATCGTTAATAGATTTGGCAGGTATTTATATGTTAAAGACCAATGTTTTAAGAATATTAGACAAAGAAAATATCAAATATAATTCACGCGAATACGATGACGAAATTACTGATGCAGTTGAAGTTGCAAAAGCTGTTAATAAAAATCCTGAAGAAGTTTTTAAAACACTTGTAACAGAAGCAAACAATCACGAACATTATGTTTTTGTTATTCCTTCTTTGATGACACTCGATCTAAAAAAAGCGGCTAAGGCTGCAGGAGTAAAATCAATATCATTAATTCACCAAAAAGAACTATTACCATTAACTGGATATATTCATGGTGGATGTTCACCTATAGGAATGAAAAAATTATTTCCTACTTTTATTGATGAAACTGCAATTCTTTATGATACTATTGTTTTTAGTGCTGGAAAAAGAGGACTTCAAGTAGAGTTGCCAGTTCAAGAACTATGCACACTTATAGGCGCAAAATTAGCTGATATAAGTAGTGAAACAAAATAATTCTTTTCCTTTAGGAAAAGCTTTGCGATTATTACGTGCGATTTCTATGCATACTATGATATACTAAATAGATGTGTGGAGGTTCACATGGGAAGAGATAAACACGAGCCTAAAGACTCAAAACAAAAATTTCAAATTTCAGATGATGCTGAAAAAACATTAATTGGATTGATGTTAGTAATAATATCGTTAATTGGATTATTAAACCGCGGATTTGTCGGCGAGTTTTTAACATACATTTTTGTATATGTTTTTGGTGCATTCTATTTTATATTTTTCTTTTTCTTAATTTTCTTTGGAATATATTTAGTCATAAAGAAAAAAGGATTATCACTTAAAGTTAATTTGAACTTTTTAGGCGTCACTTTGCTTTTTGTTTCAGCATTAATCACAGCCTGTATACAAGAAGATTCTTTAACAATTAGAAACACTTTTTCCATCTATCAATCGAGAATCGGCTCGATAAGCTCTGGAATATTTAACATAGAGTCACTATCTAACGTCGGTGTTACTGGTGGTGGATTTGTTGGCTATTTTTTGACAGGATTACTAAATAGTGCTGTCACTTCATTAGGAACAAAAATTATTGTTGCTTGCTTCATTGTTGCAGGAGCATTCATTTTGTTAAAAAAACCTTTAACATTTGCTCTTAAAGGAATTAAAAAATCGGTTACTGCTCGCAAAGAAAAAAAGAAGCAACAAAAAGAGCTTCAACAATTAGCTGCTCAAACTTCTGAAGAAAGTGCATCTGATAGAACAATAACTATACCTAATGTTCAAAAAGAAGAAATTGATGTTCCTCAAAGTGAGCCTAGAAAACCAGCACCAACTAACAATTCTCCTTTCTCTATTAAAACAGCATCTAGACCAAGTGCTCCTACTTTCCAAAACGCATATAAGCCTGAACAAACACAAGTTGAAGAAAGAACTATTCAACCAATTATAGAAGAACCAGTCTCTAAGCCTATCGAAAAACAAGATTATTTAATTGATGAAAAAGAGCTTCAAGGTGATGCACCTGTTATAAATAATAGTGAAGCTAATAATCACCATTCAAACCCATTCTTAAATATATTTTCAAAGCCAAAAGAAAAAGCTGAAGAAAATAATATTAAGGAAGAAGAAATATCTAAACCAGTAGTTAATAATGCAAAAGAAGAAATGGAACTTGATGATGATTCAGAAGACTTAAAAGATGGCTTAACAATAGAAAGAAGCGATAGAAAAATCGTTTCACCTTTAGATAAAAGTTATAATATGTCTCAACAACAAACTTCTTTTAATCAAAATCAAAACTTATTCGTTACCAAAAATGTTAATACCGAACCTAAAAAAGTCGTACAACCTTCAGTACAAAGAAAATATATCTTACCTTCAATTACACTCTTAAGTGATCACAAAGAATATGGCAAATTTGAACAAAACCAAAGAGCAGCTCAAGATAGAGTCGGCATGATTAACTCTGTATTCGACAACTTTAAAGTTAAAGCTTCTGTCGTCAGTTATATTATTGGTCCATCAGTTACAAGATTTAACGTTAAAACAGAACCTGGTGTTAGAGTTTCAACATTAGCAGGATTAGTTAATGAAATCCAAGTTGGGTTACAAGGCGATAAATCAGTCCGTATCGAAACTGTCGTTCAAGGACAAGACACTTCTGGTATCGAAGTAGGAAACCCTGTTCCAATGACTGTTCCATTTAAAAAATGTTTCGATGCACTTAGTGGAGAAGATAAACTTGTAATTCCATTAGGTGAAGGTATCAATGGAAATATTATCAAAGTAGCACTTTCTGATTTCCCTCATGTTTTAATTGCTGGTTCAACTGGTTCTGGTAAATCAGTATTTGTCCACTCATTAATAATGTCATTAATAATGCGTAATTACCCTAATGAGTTAAAACTTATCATGGTTGATCCTAAAAAAGTCGAATTTACAAAGTATCAAAATTTACCTCACCTTTACTGTCCAATTATCACTGAACCAGATATTGCAACAGCTGCTTTATATAAACTTGTTAGTGAAATGGAAAGACGTTATACAGTTTTATCTAGAAATGAAGTTGTTAACGTTAAAGAATATAGAAAATTAATGGCTAGCAAACCAGACTTAGAGGAAATGCCTAACATCGTTATGATTATTGATGAATTTGCTGATTTAATATCCAATAACGCCAAAGAAATTGAACCTCTTATTCAAAGAATTGCTCAAAAGGCCCGTGCTGCTGGTATCTTTATGGTAATTGCTACACAAAGACCTTCTGTAAATGTTATCACCGGTGATATCAAAGCAAATATTCCAGGTAGAATTGCTCTTTCAGTATCATCAGCTATCGACTCAAGAACTATTCTTGATGAAACAGGTGCCGAAACACTTTTAGGTAAAGGTGACTTATTAGCTAGAATTCCTGGGCTCAAGTTCTTAACAAGAGTTCAATCAGCCTATGTTGATAATGAAGAAATATCTAGAGTAGTTAAATACCTAAAAGAGCAAGATAAACCTAATTTCAATCCTGACTTTCTTAACCTTGAACTTAGAGAAGATCAAAATGGCAACCTTTCACCAGCAAATGACAAATCAATTTTAGGTGGTAAAAAAGGTTCAGATGATGAATATTATGAGACAATTAGACAATATGTTTTAGACTCACAAACCGCTTCTACTTCATCAATTATGAGACATTTCGGTTTAGGATATGGCCGTGCCGCTTCGATTCTTGATAGTTTAGAAGAGGAAGGTATAGTCAAAACCATTGGTAATGGTAGAAAAGTGGTTATTAAAAAAACAGATGATGCTGATTCAGATTTTTAAAGGTGATATAAATGAATAATATTAATCTTATAGAAAAAAAGAATTATCGTATCGATTATTTAACCGTTACTTACATAGTTGAAAGTACAAGAATTGCTGAAGTTTTATTAACTTTAGATTTTATCTTAAAGTCTAATAAAAAATATCCAACTCCAAAAGAAAATTTATTAGCTTCTTATGAAAACTACGTAATAAATAACGGTGCATCTATTTTAAAACTAACAGATGATGGCCAAACATATGTTACTTTTTCAACTGACTATTTGTCAAAAAAGTACAGTCCATCACTAAATGGACTAACAAAAAGTGCTCTAAAATTACTAAACGCTCAAATTTATAGTGGACTCAATGAATCTTTAGAAAACTTTACTCAATTTAAAACTGCTCTTATCAAAAAAATAAGTGATTCCAATAAAAGAGCAAGTACAATTGTAAGTAAAAAACTAAAGGAGAATTTTTACCCAGACTTGTTCACAATAGATGACGAATGTACTATTGAGCAAATAGATAAAATAACTTTAGAAGATATAAAAAAGACTTATAAAAAAATCAATTCTTCTAAAAGATACGTTTTTGGAGTTTCCGCAAACATTAAGTCCTCAAAAAAATATTTAAAGAAATATTTCAAACCAAATACAGAATTAGAACCGCTGAATTTTTACAAAGACTTTAATGAAATAAAAGTTTCGGATTTAGTTGAAGAAAGCGAAAAATATATAAATTCAACATTAGGAATAACGTATATTTCAAATAGTTTAAATTCAATTAAAGATCAATTTATAAAACAAATAGCTTTATTTATTCTATCCAACTCTTCTTCATCAATTCTCTTCACTGAAGCAAGAGAAAAAAGAGGACTTTGTTATAGCATATACTCAACTGCACTAAGTAATACAAATATCGTAAATATTTTTGTAGATATAAATAAAAAAGATTATACTGAGACTTTAAAGCTAGTTGATAAACTTGTTAGCACAAGTTCAAATGCAGTTAGCGAAGCGCTATTTAACGCTGCAGTTAACGATACTATATCAAATCTTATTGATATACAAAGCACACCGATAGATTTAGTTTCTTTCACAAGAAAGTTAAGGCTATACAATTATCAAAACTCAATCGATGAATTAATCGAAGAAGTTAAAAACATAAAAATAGAAGAAGTAATCAATTTCTTAAAATCACTCAAGAAAAACGGCAGTTATGCCTTATTAGGAACAAAGGAAGTACAACAATCATGAGAAAAATACAATTTGAAAAAGCAAAAACTTCATTATACGAAGAAGTCACAAAGGATGGATTAAAAGTTATCGTTGCCCCAATTGAAGGAGCTCAAAAATCCATCTGTGGCATTTATGTAAATTACGGTGGATTTAAACACGAAAAAACAATCGGAAAAACCAATATACCATATGGTGTAGCTCATTTTATCGAACATCGTTTATTCGATACTCCTAAAGGAAACGCTAGTGTACTTATGGAAGAATTGGGAGCTTATTCAAACGCTTATACTTCACACTCTTTCACTGTTTATTATTTCGAAACTACTAAAGATATTTATAAGCCTTTAGATATTCTTTTAGCTATGACAACAAATATGGGCTTTACCGAAGAAGCTGTTGAAAATGAAAAAGATATCATCATTGCTGAATTATCAGAATATGAAGATGATAGAAACGATGCTATTTTAAGAGAACTAAAACACAATTTGTACTTTGAATCTCCACTTAAACAAGACATTCTTGGAACTAGAACTTCAATAAAAGAAACACACTTATCAACTCTTAAAAAAGTATTCTATAACAATTATAAATTAGATAATTTAACACTCATTTGTGCTGGTAAAGTTAATCCAGAAGAGATTTCTTCGTATTTATCTAAAGTCAAATTTACTCAACATCAAAAGAGTGAACAAGTAACTGAACTTGAATATAAAGAAAATTATTCAGTTCCTGTTAAAGAAAGAAGTGAAGTAGTATTCAACCTAGAAACAACTACAGTTGGTTTAGGTATTAAATTTCCACCTCGTAGAGAACTTTATGAAAAATATGGAGATAAAATGTTTGCCATATATGAAATTCTTCCAAATGTTCTTTTTTCACAAATTAGAAACAATATTGAGAAAATGAAGAAAGATAATTTAATTATTTCAAATCTTGGAGCAAATATTATCGAAGGTGGAGAAGATACAATGCTCTATGCTTTATTCACAACAGATAAGCCAAATGAATTGATAAATGAGTTAAAAGATTATCTTTCAAAACTTCCATCAACGCTTAAATCAGGCGAATTTAGAGCTATTAGAAATAATTATGTCGGATCAATGCTTAGATCCTTCGGAGATGTAAATGATTACTTTGATGAATTAGTTGAAAAATATGCAAACCACATTGCTGCTCCAGCCATGATAGAAAGTGTAAAAATGTTATCGAAACATACAGTTAAAGACTTCTTAAATGATTTAAAGAGTTGGCCAATAACATTTACGACATTTAAAAAAGATTAATATGATTGGAGTAGATATTGTCAAAATTTCGAGGTTTGAAAACAAAAGCGAAAAGTTTATTTCAAGAGTTTATTCAAAACGAGAAATTGAAGAATTAAATTTAAAAAATGGACAAAACAAAAGCGAATATCTTGCTTCAAGATTTGCCAGTAAAGAAGCTTATTTAAAAGCATCTGGCAAAATGACAACAAAGCTTAGTTCAATTGAAACATTAAACGATAGCAACGGTAAACCTCATCTATTTGTCAACAATGAAGAAGTTGGTGAAGTAAGTATTTCACATGATACTTTTGCAATTGCAGTAGTATTATTAAATAAGGAGTAAATATGGCAAAAATAATAAACATTGACGCAGCACTTAAAAGTCTAGATACAATTGAAGTCTCAGTCTATAAGCAATACACAACATTAGAAATTAAAGCTTTTAATTTTTATGATAACGGAAAATTCGTTAAAACTTTAAAATGGATATCTAAATCAGAATCCAAATCGTCTTTCATTTATACACTTAATATAAACTATGAGTTTATTCCTGGTCATTTATATGAATTGTGTGATGATAGAAACGAATTCTTCCCTCTTGATATATCTATTATCGCTCTTTCTTCTGAATTTGAAAAAAAATATAGATTCGATGGTGAAATGGGAGCTATCTATAGCAAAGAATCTACAACTTTTAGAGTTTTCTCTCCATTAGCTAGTGAAGCATTTGTTAAGTTAATTGACAAGAATGAAGTAAGTACACTACACCCAATGGCAAGATTAGAAAATAGTGGTGTTTATGAAGCTATTGTTAAAGGCGACTGCGAAGAATTTAAATATCACTTCGTCGTTAACTTAAATGGTCAATTAGTTGAAGCTACAGATCCATATGCATTTGCTTTAACTTCTAATTCTCGATATGGCTATGTAGTTAATCCTGAAAAGCTTCAACAAATCGATTTACACAAAGAAAGTCTACCACCTTTTAATAAATTAACTGATGCAATAATTTATGAAATTGATGTACGCGATGCAACTTCTTTAACTGGTTTTGAAAACAAAGGAACTTTTAAGGCTTTATCGCAAGAAGGCTTAAAAGATTCAAACGGAAACCCGGTTGGCTTAGATTACATTAAAAGTCTTGAAGTTACTCACGTTCAACTTTTACCTGTATACGACTTTCAAACTATAGATGAAGACCATCCAGCAAAGCAATATAACTGGGGTTATGATCCAAAGTTCTACTTTGCACCTGAAGGTTCTTATTCAACTAACCCAAATGATTGCTATACAAGATTGTTCGAACTTCGCGAATTAGTTGGCTCTTTCCACAAAAACGGCTTAAGAGCAGTTATGGATGTTGTTTTTAATCATACATTTAACCGCATATCAAATTCTCTTGAACAACTTTGCCCAGGTTATTATTTTAGAAAGAATAATGATGGCACATACTCTAACGGATCTGGTTGTGGAAACGATATAGAATCATGCCATTATATGGCTAGAAAGTTAATTATCGACGCTTTAGTCCACTTCGTTAAATGGTATGGATTTGATGGCTTTCGTTTTGATTTAATGGGCATATTAGATAAAGAAACAATAAATAAAGCATACTATACATTAAAAAATATAAACAAAGATATTATTATGTATGGTGAAGGATGGAATATGGCTACCAATTTACCATCAAGCTTAAAGGCAAATTCAAATAACGCTAAAGAAATGCCAACTATCGGTTTCTTTAACGATAGATTTAGAGAGGTTGTCAAAGGCGCTTCTTCTGACAACAATTTAGCTTCAAAGGGGTATTTATCAGGTGATACCAATTATATCGATGGATTCAAGCACTGCATATTAGGTTCTTGTGTCGCCTTAGCTTTCCCACCTATGTTCGATGAACCGACCCAATCAATCAATTACGTTGAGTGTCACGATAATGCAACTATCTTTGACAAACTTTTATTATCAAATGCTGACGAATCAGTTGAAAATAGATTAAAGAGAATCAAAATGATGAATGTCGTTTCGATTTTATCATATGGTATTCCTTTTATTCACGCAGGGCAGGAATTTGGAGCTACCAAGAAATCACATTATAACTCCTATAATTTGATCGATGAAATAAACGGCTTAGATTACAATTTAAGAACAGCTAGAAAAGATATGGTTAAATATCTAGCTGACGCAATCAAGTTACGTAAAAATATGGATATATTCAAACTTGATAAAAAAGAAGATATCGTTAATGCCGTAACTTTTGAAAACTTATCTCATGGAGCTTTATTAATTAAATATGATGACAAAGCTAATAGTAGAATAGTTTATTTCTTTATCAACCCAACAACCGAAACTGTATCATACAAGTTCGATAATTATGCAAAGATAATATTTAATGAAGCAGGTTTGATTAATACAGACTTCTTCTCACAATTAATGATAATTAATGGCTTATCATTAATTGTTGCTCTATCTAATTATTAGAAGGAGTTTATTATGCATTTACGTAAATATGTTAGATACGTATGTGGAATATTACCAAAAGTTTCTGTTACAAGCCACAAAATAAATAAATATGCTCGCCATCCAGAAAAAACTACTGTTGAAAAGAAATACAAAGACATTCATAAGCTACTTAAAAGTACTATGAAAAACTTTAAAATTGAATTTATAGTTGGTGGAGCAGAAAACATACCAGAAAATACAAACGTTCTTTTTGTCTCAAATCACCAATCAATGATGGACGCTGTTTCATTTTTAGGATATTTTGAAAGACCAGTTTCTTTTTTAAGTAAAATTGAAGTTAAAAAATATCCAATAATAGGAAAAATAGTCACTGGTCTTGATGGAGTTTTCATGGATAGATCTAACATGCGTCAAGAAATAAAATCTATCAGACGAGTAACTGAACTGTTAGAGAATAATCCTGAAAGATCTTTTATAATTTTCCCTGAAGGAACAAGAACAAAAGACAAAGATTATAAAATAGGTGAATTTAAAGCAGGCGCCTTAAAACCAGCTTATAGAGCTAATAAGCCAATAATACCTATTGCCATCTATGGGACTTTTAGAATTTTAAATCCTAATGTTCATCTAAAACGTTACCCTGTTCAAATTCAATTTTTAAAGCCACACAACATCGAAGAATTTGATAATATTACAACGACAGAAATGTCAGATATTATTCACGATGAAATAGCAAGAGAAGTTGAACGCATGCATGTACGTGATGAAAAACTTCTAAAAAAATACAAAAAAGGTAAACTTGTTAAGTAAGTAAAATAAGCCATGAAACTAAGTCTCATGGCTTTTTAATTATATAAATTTAATAGAGCGTTTTTATCTACCTTACCAACATTAGTACGTGGTAATTTGTCTAAAACAATTATTTTTTCTGGGACCGAATATTTAATTAATTCTGAGCACAATTCTTTCTTAACTAATTGTGCTAGTTCTACTTTATTTTTTGTTTCACTTTCTAAAAATAATGCGACATATGGATGCTTATCGTTTGAGACAAAAACAGTTGCACAGTCTTTAACATCTTCAAATGTTAAAGCAATTCTATTTATGTCGCTAGGAAAAACATTAATGCCTGCAATTTTAAACATCTCTTTTTTTCTTCTAATAAAAATTAAATATCCATCTTTATCTATTTTACCTATATCCCCTGTTTTTAACCAACTATCATTATTTTCAATTTCAATTACTTCTTTAGTTAATTCAGAGTCGTTTAAGTACTCAAGCATCATAGTGTTAGTACTGATTTCTATATTTCCTTCGAAACCACATTCTAATACTTTTCCTTCGTCATCAACAATTCTAGCTTTAACACCTTCTATCGGTTTACCGACAGTTCCAATTTTATAAGAGTCAAGTTTATTAACGAAGTTAACCGATGCTGTTTCTGTCATGCCATAGCCTTCTAAAAGTCGACATTTAGAATTAGCTTTTTCCATTCTCTCATTAAACTCACCAAACAATTTTAAATCAGCTTTATCTCCACCAATAAAGGCATGGGTTAAATTTTTAAGTTTAGTACCTTTAAAGTCTTTTCTCTCTAATAACTTTCTAGCCATATATGGAATTAAAAGTAAAAATGACAATTCATTTTTATTTATTTTTTTTACTATTTTTTTGGCGTTAAAAGATATCATTAAAGCAGAAGTAGCCCTATTAACTAAAGGAGAATGGACACCCATTGCTAAACCAAATCCATGGAAGATTGGTAAAACTGCCATCATTTTTTTGCCTTCAACTTCTTTTTGAGAAAATCCAAGTATTTTATGACATTGGAAAGCAATATTATTAAAAGCTTTATCGTTTAATACAACAGTTTTACTATTTCCTGTTGTACCACCTGATCTCAAATAAACAGATGGTTTATAATCATCTTTATTTATTTCAAATGATTCTCGTGATAATGGTAATCTATAAATATATTTATCTTTACTTATATTTTTTAATTTTAATTTATATATTAATGGATATAAAGCCGACTTTAATAAATTCAAATCAGATTTGATATTTAGTAAAAGATAATCTTTATCTTTTAAAGAATTTTTATAGTCTAAATATTTAATATCTGGGAAAATAACAAGCTTAGACTCAACGCTTTCCATAGCTTCGTTAAGAACCATAGGAGGAATAAGTGGATGAACAACTAAAACAATAGCTCCAATCTTATTCAGTGCATAAAAAGTATATATGGTTTCAGGAACATTTGGTGAAACTAAGGTTACGACCTGATTTTTCCTAACTCCATATGCATAAAGTTTAGAAGCAAAAATATCTACATTATCTATAAAGGTACTATAACTAATTTTCTTACCTTCAAAAGATAATGCAGTCCCTTTAAAACAATGATTTACCTCTATTGCTTGATAAAGTGTTGGCATATTATCTCCTAAATTTTATAACCCATTGGTAACAAAACCATAGCAAATATTGATATAAATATTACTTGGTGTAATGCATATATCAAAAGTGTATGTCTACCTATAAATGATATTGGTTTAAGCACTTTAAATTCCATATTAGGAATTAAGCTCTGTTTTTTATCTTCAGGATATATCCATTTTCCAAACGAAATACCTGCTACTATAACACCTGACCAAGGAAATATAGGAAACCAATCAGTACTTGATCCAATAGTGCCTAAAATAATTTTACCAAGATTTTTAATATTAAATATTGGGTATGCAAAACTTCCTTTATTACCTATAAACATACCAATTGAAATTATTAATAAACCCACCATGAATGGAACGTAATCTGGAATATATATATTTAACTTTCTACAAATCCATTGAAGGATTCCGTATATAGTTATAGTTAATCCCATACAATGCAATATCCCAAAGCAAATAATCATATCTTCTTTAATTATATAAGAAGCGATTGAAGTAACTAAGGTTATTAGCATGCCAAAAGCAAATATTCTTAGTCCTCTTATAATGTTATTTTTTGAAAAACTTGATGATATTCCACAAATAAGTAAAAACGTCCCGGCAAAAACTGGAACTAAAGAATCTACCAATCTTGAATCCATGATCAAGCTGACTCGATAACAAAACTTTTGCAATCCCAAATTTCCCATAGCATAAAAATTAGAAAATACATAAGGAAGCATAATAAAATCATAGCCTAAATGGTAAAGCACTAAGCCTATTATTGGAAGACCTCTTAAGAAGTCTATTTCCCATATTCTAGATTTTTTATTTTGATTAAAAACTCTTTTCAAATTGTTTAAACCTCAATATTATATTTTACCAAAAAAAATCAATTTTAAATACTATTTATATAGAGTAATTTTTAAATTCAAAAAAGGCTGAAAGCGTAAATCGTGGCTTTCAGCCAAAATGTTACAACATATTAGCTTATTAATAACATGCAATATTTGTTTTTATTCACTAAAAAACTTCAAGAACGAATCTTGAAGTTTTATTTTTTTAAAGTGGTAAGTCCTTCTTTTTAAATCTAATTGCACCTACGACATAGCCAACAGCGCCAATAGCAAGAAGAATAGCTAATTTCCAAATAAATGTGTAAGTACCATCAAGGATAGATACAGAATCAAATAAGCTAATTATTGAGAAATAGTTGAAGTAATTTAAGGCATCTAATCTTACGACTGATGGAATGACTTGTGAACCAAATAAGCCTAACATAGTAGCAACTAAGAAGAACATACTGAAGCCACCACCAATAGCCATACTTCTCTTATTTCTATCAAACCAACATGATGTTAAGAAGTTAATACCTGAAATTGCAAATAATGTTAAGAATGCACCTAAGTTCAAGAGTATTAATTTTCCATATGTTAAGCTTGTATTTGCATGATCAATAAATGCAAAGCAGATACAGCTTGTTATTGTTGTACAAACAATCATTGCAAATAATGATGAGATTAAATAGCAAGCTTGAGTGAATGTAACTTGTTGTCTCTTTGTTGATGTTGATAAAACATAAGCCATAGAGCCAGAATCAACTTGACCAGAAACTAAGTTGTTAGAAGCCATAATAATATAGATGATTGGGAGTAAAAGTCCTGCCATCTTGAAGAAGATTGAACCGACAATTAAACCATATAAGTCCATTCGACCTATTTCTTCGATAGCATCAGAAACATCTTTTGGTAAAGAATCTAATAAACCATCTGTTAAATCGCTCTTTAATTTTGCAATTGTTGAAGCAACTGCAGCTTCATAAGCTTCATCACTATCATAGCTGCTTCTATCGATTAATGAAATTTCATAATCGTAACGAGCTTGGAATGATACAATGGAAGTCTTGCACATATGTTTTACACTTTCATATGTATATCCGAATGAATCATATTTTGCTTCATCGACGCCATAATCTTTTAAGAGTGTAATCATTGTTGCTTTTGTGCTTTCACTTGTTAAATTACCAGCAATTAAAATCGGAGTTGAATATTGTGTTCTTTCATTACGATATTTATTTCTTTCAGTACTATTGATGTATGCTTTAACATCACTTGCTTCTTGATTGTTACTCCATTTAACTAAATCACTTGCTGTGATATTTGTAACTAAAGATGTAACATCATAGTCTTGTGTTGGTGTTGAACCAGCTTCATATTGTTCGTAAATTTCTGAGAATTGATTGCCAGGGTTAATTGAGAATAACATACTAGCCATTAATTCTTTATATGCTTGTGAATTTTCATCGTTAGTTTCATCGATTTCTTTTGCTAACTTTAAAGCGTAAGCTTGAACATCGCTAACTGCATTTGTATAGACGTTTGTAATTAAATCTTTAGTAACATAAACGTAAGTTGAATAAGCAGCTGTTGGTTTTTGTTCCATCCAAGCAGCGACTGCTTTTTGATAATCTTCTGTTAAAGAATAATCACTTTGTTTTGGTGCTGCTTCTAACCATTGCGAGACTAAATAGATATGATACTTTTCAACACTATTTTCATCATAAGCAGGTGCATTTGCTTTCCATGCTAACATAGCTGCTTGATATTGTGCTAAATCTTCATAATCACTAACTTTAGGCATTGATGCAATCCAAGCGTCTGTTTTTGTTTGATATTCGTTTGCCTTTGAAATGTTGTCTTGATATTCATTTTTGAATTCTAAAACAAAGCTATTATCAAAGTATTTGGCACCAACATTAGCTCTATCGTAGAATGTTAGGGCTTGTTTTTCCATTTGAGAATTGATAGTTTCTACAATAATAGTATCTTCTACAGCGTTTTTTACATCGGCAATATTGCCAGATCCACTAATTAACATAACGCAAGCTAACATAAAACAAACAGCTGCTGTAATAATTGACCACATTACACCGTTAGCTTTGCAAGATTGTTTAAATAAAGCTTTACTAAACATATTACTTACTCTCCTTTTATAATTCGTTATTTTTTAACATTATTTCCTTGAAGTGACGTTCCAATGTATATTTGACTTCAGAAATAAATTTGACATCATATTTTTGCAAATCAACAAATAGTTTATTGATATTTGCTTTATCAATTCTAATTGTTGCTTGATTATATTGATCTTGTGTTCTAATTACGTCATATGATAAATTTAAGAAATCTTTATAATCTTTGCTATTTTTGAATTCAATCTTAAAGTCTCTGACTGTTCTACCATGAATAGCATGCATATCAGCTATATCAATGATGTGTCCATCATTAATAAGGGCAACCCTATCACATGTTTCTTCCATTTCTTCGAACATGTGAGAACTCATAAATATTGTTTTTCCTTTAGCGTGTTCTTCTTTAATGATATCCAAGAAGGCAACACGCATCAAAGGGTCAAGACCAGTTGTAGGCTCATCTAAGATAATGATTTTTGGGTCGTTCATTAAAGCAGCAACTAAAGCTGTCTTTTGTTTCATACCTTTACTCATTCTCTTAAGGTTAGCTCTTGGATCCAATTGTAATTTTTCAATCAATTCATTAGCATAACTTAAATCCTTTAGGCCTAAGAAGTTTGCTTGACTCTTTAAGAAATCAATACCTGTTGGTAAATCTGGGAACGCAATTTCACCTGGAACATATCCGATATTTTTTACATATTCGCTTGAATGTGTCCAAGCTTCTAAGCCATCAACTTTAACACTTCCTGATGTTGGCTTAATAAATCCCATGATATTTCGAATAGTTGTTGTTTTACCTGAACCGTTAGTTCCAACAAAACCAACCATTTCACCTTGGTTAATATCAAGGTTAATATCAAATATTCCTCGATTATCTCCGTAATCTTTAGTTAAATTTCTTATTTCAATAGTACTCATTATAATGCTCCTTTGAAATCTTTATCTTCTTTGTAGAATTTCATGAAGTAATCTTCAAGTGTTTCTTTGCGATTAGAAAATTCATCGAGAGAATATTCAGAGACAATTGAGATAAATTTATTTATATTTTTATCATCGACTGAAACGAGAACTCTATTTTTCTCTTCATTATATTCAAGAACATTTATAATATTTTCATATTTCTTTGCTGAATAATTATTAGCAAATTTTAAATATTCATCTTTATTAATAAATGTTAATCTATAAGTTTTAATCGAAGCATGTTTTAAATCGTTTGCATTAAATTCAGAAACAATCTTTCCATCTTTAATGATACCGATTCGGTCACATGTAGCATCAACTTCTGAGAAAATGTGACTAGAGAGCAATATCGTTTTTCCTCTATTCTTTTCTTCTTCAATAAACTTGATAAATACTTCCTGCATAACTGGATCAAGTCCACTTGTAGGTTCATCCAATATCAATACATCTGGATCTGACATAAAGGCTGTAACAACTGCTAACTTACGTTTAACACCTAAGCTCATTCTCTTTGTTTCACCTTTTAATACGTTTGGTTCCAATTTGAATAAATCAAGCATTTTATCTAACATTTCTTGATTATGAATATGTTGCAAATCTTGCATCATTTTCAAAAATTCATAACCAGTAAGTCCTGCTGGTAATGCAATTTCACCTGGAATATAACCAACACGGTTTAAAATCTCATAATAATGGTTAAATGAATCTTTCCCAAAAATCATCGTTTTACCACTATCAGGTTTTGAAAAGCCCATGATATGTCTAATCGTTGTACTTTTACCTGCACCATTTGGTCCAAGGAAGCCAAACACTTCGCCTTCCTTAACTGCAAATGAAACATCAAATACACCACGACCAGAGCCATAATCTTTAGTTAAATGTTCGACTTCTAGTACATTCATGTAATTACCTCCTATAGTACAAAATCAAACTTTTGTTTATTTTCAAACTAAGGTTTGATTTTTGCTGCGTTTGTAATATACTAATATAGAAGGATTTGTAAAATAACAATTTTTGGAATTTAGTACAAAATCATACCAAAAAGCGTTATCAGTCTTATTTTGGAGGCATTTTATGGCAGAATATAGGAATTCGCTTAGATCAAAGAGATTAATTAGACAAGCATTTGCAGAATTAATGCAAGAAAAACAAAGCATAGATAAAATTACAGTTAAAGAAATTATCGATAGAGCTGATATTTCTAAAAGTACTTTTTATAGTCATTATCAAGATATTTATGCATTATTAGAAGAGTTTGAAGATGAAATATTAGACATGTTAGGCAATGCATTTGACGAGTATAATGCAGCTAGAAAAATGGCAACAGATATGCCATATATTGACCATGTCTTAAAAAATTTAAAAGAGAATGAATCAACATACAAAATGATTTTAACATCAAACTATCCAGTTCAATTTATCGATAAACTAAAATCTTATATAAATGGAAGAATTTTAAAAGATATTAAATTAAACGGATTATCTAGCAATCAAAAAATAAAGCTTATGGAAATCGATATGATGACAAATGCATTTGTTCATTTAGTAGTTGATTATATGCGTGGAAAAGTCGATGCAACATTTGCTGAATTAAGTTCTGTAATAACTTCAGTTTTAAAAAGAGTCGCAATGATATAGTCAAATAAAAAAACACCAATGAGTAGAAAATACTTTTTTATTAAATATCATTTTACTATGTACATTTTATAATATAGTATCATTCAACATGGTGTTTTTTTATTATTTAAATTACGCTTAAATCGTTAATAATTAGTCTAAACTCTAATCCTAATTTCTTTGCTGCTTTTTTGCAAAGGATCATTCTTTCCAAGAATATTTCAAAGTAATCCATAACCGAACATATTTCTGTATCGATTACTATCTTTAACGTGAAAGTTTTAGCCTCAGTATCCAAATTTACAGAGTTTTGAACAGCAGCAAAATTTACTCTATCGTGAATGTCAAATGTAGTTCTATCTTTATTAGTTACCCTTGAACGTCTAACATCTGTTTTATCAGCTAAAATTAATGCTGCTGTAATAGCATTGACAGGATAAGCAGTTGAATCATCGTGATTACCTATAGCTGTAACGATTGTAGCTATATCTTCTACCATCATGCCTAAATTATCCAAAATTCTAAATGCCATAACAGCACCTGTTTGAGCGTGATCATTTCTATTAACTACGTTTCCGATATCGTGCATATATGCAGCAATCTGACCTAAATTTATTTCTCTTTTAGAATAACCTAGTTTTGTTAATAAGTCTTTAACAACATTTACACATATTGTAACATGTCCAAATGAGTGTTCTGTAAACCCCATTGCCGATAAAGACGCATTTGCTTGAGTAATATAAGTATTAATTTCTTTGTTGTTCTTAATTTCATCAAATGGAATAATTAATTCTTCTTTTTCTGTCATGGTATTCATCCTTTCGTTTTAATTATATCATTATTTTTCCTCGTTTAAATAAAAGTCCTTTAAATATTTCTATTTAAGCAACATAATATTAATCTTCATCATATAATGACAATTCATCAATTAATGATTCATATTCTTTTTCAAGTGAGCTTATTTCCTGACTGAGTTCGTTCATTTTTTGGCTATTTTGATAATATTCAGGTAAGTCTAAATAAGAGTGCTTTACACTCAAATCTCTTTCAAGTCTTGCAAGTTTTTCTTCAATTTTATTTTTAGCCAACTTTGGTCTAGGTTTATTAATCTTTTTCTTTTCAGTCTTAACTTGAGCTTTGTACTTTTCGCGTTCTAGTTGTTCTTCAAGAGCTTTTTGATTACTAATCTCTTCATTTTCTTTATTAACTAAAGGATCTAAAACGTCAACTTTAAATTCTGAATATGTTCCACTGGCATAATATAAAGTTTTATGATTGTGGAAGAATATTAATTTATTAGTTACTTTATCGACGAAATAACGATCGTGTGATACTACAAGAAGTGTTCCTTTATAATCGTTTAAAGCTTCAATTAACTCTTCTTTTGTCATCATATCTAAATGGTTCGTTGGTTCATCTAAGATCAAAACATCATAGTGACGTAAAACCATTTCAGCAATAACAACTCGCATTCTTTCACCACCAGAAAGATTATCTATTACTTTTTCATTAACTTCATCATAAGAAAAAGCATATCTTCCTAAATGGTTGTATATTTCTTGATTAGACATTTCTGGATACATATCTCTAAAATATTCAAAAATAGTTTGAGGACTACGTAGATTAATACCATCTTGTCTTAAATAACCTATATTTAAATCTGTTAAAAACTCACATTCACCACTCAATGGTCTAAGCTCACCTTTTATTGTTTTTATAAATGTTGTTTTGCCAGATCCATTAGGTCCTAAAATTGCAAGTTTATCCCCTCCTTCAATTAACAAATTAATATTGCTAACTAAAGGTTCATCATAGCCAACCGTCATATTTTCGATAGAAATTAATTTTTTACCTTTGCGAATTTCACCAGTGATATTCATACTAATTTTATTCTTAGTCTCTTTTGGTGCTTCAATGGCATTTTGTTTTAAACGCGCTAATTTCTTTTCTCTATCATGAGCTCTTGAAACAAAACGTGGTTTAGGCATGTAGTATGTAATAAACCATTCTAGTTTTTTCATTTCAGCTTGTTGATGTTTATATGCTTTTAACTGTTGCTCATATCTTTCTTTCTTCAAGACAGCATATTTTTCATAATCGCCGATATAAGTTTCAATCTTATGTTGATCTAATTCAATGATTTTATTAGCTAAAGCATTTATAAAATAACGGTCGTGAGAGACAAAAAAGACAGATCCCGGATATGTCTTTAAATAAGACTCTAGCCATTCTATTGTATCGATATCTAGATGGTTAGTTGGTTCATCCAATAGCAATAAATCTGGTTTCATTAAAAGAATTTTGGCAAAAGCCATTTTCATTCTTTCACCACCACTAAAAGTTGATATTGGTCTATCAAAATCTTTTTTATCAAAACCAAATTTGCCTAACATCATATCGATTTTGTAATGATAGTCATAGCCACCAAGTTCTGAAAACTTAGTTTCTAATTTTGAATATGTTTCTAATAGCTCTTGATTATCGTATTCAGTTTCTAACCTATGACACATAGCTTGTAAGTCTTTACCTATCTTTTCTAAATCAGCAAAGACAGATGAAGCTTCTTCATACAATGTATTTCCTAAATCGGAAATAACACTTTGTGATAAATATCCAATAGTGAAACCTTTTCCAATGACAACCTTGCCAGAATCAGTCTCTAACTCACCAGTTATCATTTTAATAATTGTAGATTTACCTGCTCCATTAGGACCGATTAAAGCTATTCTTTCTTTTTCATTTATCTCAAAAGAAACTGGAGAAAATAAAGGAACTCCATTATATTCTTTTACAGCATTTTGTACTTGAACTATAATCATTTTGTCTGTGCAAAAAGGTCAATAGCATCTTGTTGTTGCTTTGAACTAGAGATTACTAACACCTTATCTCCTGGATAAAGTACTGTTGAACCACGTGGAACTATAACATCATTTTCACGCATTACAGCACCAATTGAAATACCTGATGGCAAATTAATAACAGCTAATGATTTATCAGCCATAATTGAGTTTTTTTCTATAGTAATAGTTGTAATTGCTAACGCTTCAAACTCAGTAACTATCGATCTAGCTATACCTTCTAATACAGAGGCCTTTTCAATGTATTTTGAAATCATATATGTTGCACTAATAGCTGTGTCAACTCCCATCATTCTAAAATATTGAACGTTACGTGGGTCGGAAACACTAGCGACAGTTTTCTTGACACTAAATACACTCTTAGCAATTTGGCATAAAGCTAAGTTATCAGCATCATTTGGAAGAAGAGCAACTAAAACATCAAAGTTCTCAATTTGTGCTTCTTCTAAGACAAACTTACTAGTTGGATCATTAATTATAACGTCAACTTTATGCTTTTTGGCTAAATATGTGCCATAACTTAAACTATCATTAATTACTACTAATTTATGATGTTCTTTCTTAAACATCTCAATAAGGAAGTCTGCCTTACTTTGGCCACCAGCAATGACTATTTTCATAGTTTTATTCTCCTTCCTTATTATAATCTTTAACTATATCAAAGAATTTACCAGCTGTTAAAAGTGATGGATAAATAATCTTTATTCCAGAATTATCTAATAAAACATGCTTTTCTACATCGTAAATTCTAGCTATAACCAAATCAACTCCAATAATCTTTTTAATATATTGAGCAGCAAATGAATTGACATTGTCTGAATTTGTAGCTACTAAAACAAGATAAGCAGATTTAGAAATTTGATGACTTAAAAAATCGGTATCACAAGCATCACCAACTTGTTTGAAGCCAGAATAATCTGGTGGTAAGTTGCGGAATGCATCTTCTTTAACATCAATAACATAAACGTCAAAATTTAACTTTGACATTGCCCCAGCAATGTATGCACCCATACTAGAGCAACCTATAACATAAACAATTCTTCTTGATCTTAATAGCATAAAATTACTCCTTTCTACGAGATTTAAAAGTTAATATTTTTGATATTGGAGTTCTAATAGAATAAATAATTCCATAGAAAACAACAAATACTTCTAATCTGCCTATGAGCATAATCAATGCGCTAAAATAAAATATAAAGGCTGGTGAATTAGCTGTAATTCCACCCATTGACATACCAACCGTTCCTAATATCGAAGCGACTTCAAATATAGATTCTACAAAAGGAATACCTGCAAAGCAATATACTAAAACAGATATAAAATAAATTGCAATCCAAGTTACTAGGAACAAATTGTTCTCCTGTAACGTTTCGTTTGTGATATAAGTTTCCTCATCCAATTGATATACACGATAATAGTGGACAGTTTTAGTTTTCATCAAAGAATCTTTCATTTTGATATATATAGATTTAATCATTAAATTTAATCTATATATTTTTAAGCCACCAGCAGTGGAGTTTGTTTGACCACCAATAAGCATACAAAGCGTTAATATAAACAAGAAAGAACTCGCTGTTGAAGGTGAAATTTTAACTGTTTGAAACCCAGTTGTTGATAATGCTGAAATAACGTGGAAAGCACTAATTAAAAATGAATCACCTATAGAGTATTTATCATATGCGCAGAATAATCCAATAGCTGCTAAAGGAATAACAACAGCATAAAAAGCATACATAAATTTGTTTTCACAATACATAAAGAAGTTTTTAAACTTCCCTTTAAATAAAAATACGTGTGCTAAGAAGTTTGTTGATCCACAAAGCATTAAAACCATTGAAACAATTTCTATAGAACGTGAATTATAAAAGCCAATGCTATCAGCTTTATTTGAAAATCCTCCTGTAGCAACAGCAGCAATTGAATGGACAATAGCATCAAATACTGGCATACCACAGATTACATAAGCTATAACACCTGAAATTATAAATCCTAAATAAATTAATAAAATAGCACGGGAACTCTTTAATAGATTTGGCATAAATCTGTCATAGTGTCCTTCAGATGCATATAACTTCATTCCATATCTATCAGAAAGAGCTGATATCATAACCAATACTAATCCAATACCACCAACTAAATGAGTTAGACTTCTTAAGATGAAAAAAATATGTGGGAAATTATCAAAATCAGAAACAATGCTTAACCCACACGTTGTAATTCCTGATGCAGATTCAAATATTGCCTGGGAAAAAGTTAAAAGTCCTGAAGTAGCAAATGGTATAGCACACATAACAATAGCTAATATCCAACATAAGACTACAATACATGCATCTTGGTGTGTAGCTAATTGAGCGTGCTTGCGTTTATAAATATATCTAAAAAATGGTATACATCCTATAATTATATTTAATAAACCTACAATCAAAAAATGTATAAAGTATTTAGCTTCACTTGGATAAAATATTAAAGTAATCAATGGGACTAAAAGCATTATACCTACAACGATCATAAAGAAGCCAGCATAACCTAAAGTCAATCTCCAACCTTTAACTACTGGCTTATCGTTTCCATCTACTTCTAATGAATCAATAAAGTTTTCCATATTGATTGAATTATACAACAAATAAAAAGAAAATTATATATAAATAGCTTTTTCAATTTCAAAAAAAAAGTAGGTTCATAGCACAACCCTATGAACCTTTCTAACTAATCGTATTCTCTTTAAATTGTTAGAATCAATTTTTTAAACAAAGCTTTATGACAACAAGCATTTTTGTTTAACTAATATTACAATAGATATTATATTTAATCAATGATATTACCATTTTTTATTGTTTGTAATTATTTTTTTACAAGTTAAAAGCTATTAAGATTTTACTCCTAATAGCTTATTTTATTAATCGACTAAATCTAATTTACCATCAACAAGTCTATTTGTGCTTGCTTTATCAAATAAGATAATACTATTTCCTTTAAAGTTAATATGAATATCTTCATCAACTTTATAGTCAATAATACCGAATACAACAGAAGTTAAGATGTCTTGACCAACATTAACTTTAACAGTTGTTTCCATACCTGCTGGTAATGTTGAATAAACTTTTGCAGCTAAACCTTTATCGCTTATTTCAACGAATTCAGGTCTAATACCTAAAACGACATCTTCACTTGGTAATTCAAATGGTTCATTAGCTGTAAATCTTGTTACAACATTATGGAATCTGACTTCATATGTTAATTCATCAATTTGTTGAACCTTAGCTGGAATGAAGTTCATAGCTGGGTTACCAACGAAATCGGCAACAAATAAATTGTTTGGATTCGAATAAACATAAAGTGGTGGAGCATATTGTTGTAAAAGTCCATTTTTCATCAAACAAACTTCAGTAGCAAGTGTCATAGCTTCAAGTTGATCGTGTGTAACATAAACGAAAGTTGAGTTAGTTTCTGTATGGAGACGTTTTAACTCAGTTCTCATTTCAAGACGTAACTTAGCATCTAAGTTTGAAAGTGGTTCATCCATAAAGAGAACTTTTGGATTTGGTGCTAATGTTCTAGCAATAGCAACACGTTGTTGTTGACCACCTGATAATTCACTTGGATATCTTCCAACAAATTCTTCAATTTTTAACATCTTGAGTAATTCGTCAACACGTTCTTTAATTTGTTCCTTTTTCCACTTTAAGTTTTCAAGACCGAATGCAATGTTTTGATAAACAGTCATATGTGGCCACAAAGCATAGTTTTGGAATAAGAAACCAACATTTCTTTTAGCTGGTGAAATATTGATACCTTTTTCAGAATCAAATACTGTTACACCATCAATGATAATTTGTCCAGATGTTGGAGTTTCAAGTCCAGCAATCATACGAAGAGTTGTAGTTTTACCACAACCAGATGGGCCAAGTAAAGTAACGAATCCACGATCTTTAATGACCATGTTCAAATTATCTACACCGACAAATTTTCCCCATCTCTTTGTAACATTTTTTAAAATAATCTCTGGCATATTTTTAACCTCCTACACCTTTATCAATAGATGCACCTGTTAACTTGTTTACAACTAAGTTAATAACTAATACTGAGACAATGATAATTAAGTTAATACCATTACTGATTTGGACACAGTCATATTTTTCGTAGTTTTGTAATACGGCTGTTAAAATTGTACTTGAACCTGTTAATAAAACGAACAATGTCAATTCACGCATACAGGAAACGAATGGTAATAAGTAACCTGAAATAAAGCTAGATTTTTGAATTGGGAATAAAACCCTAACCATACGTTTCCACCATGGTACTCCAACAATAATGGCTGCTTCTTCAATTTCATTTGATAATTGAAGCATAGCATTTGTACCTGATTTAGATGCGAATGGTAAGAATTTAATAGAACCAACGACAATCAATAATAATAGCGAGCCATTTAAGAAACTTAATGCCTTTGTGTAAGACATAATTAAATAGATAGTTGCAAATGACATTGCTGGAATTAAGTATGGTAAGAAGGCTAAGTTACTTACGTAGTTTGCAAGTCTGCTACCACGTTTTTTAGCAACACCATAACCAACCAAGATACCAAATGTACCAGCGATTAAAGCACAAATAATAGAAATTAATAATGAGTTACCAAATGCTCTCCAAATTTCCTTATTTCTAAGAATACCAACAGATCCTGTGATATAAGCGTTAGTTTGTTCGCTCGTAATCCAATAATAAAGTGTAAATGTTGAATAATCACCAGATACTTCTAAGAATGATTCTAATGCGAAAGAAACAAGTGGAATAATTGCAAAGAAAGCTGCATAGAAAACGACAATTGTCGTAATAATCGGTTTACCTACTTTGCCTAATTTTACAAGTGAAACTTGTGAAGATTTACCAGTGACGGTTGTGAATGATCTTCTTGAGTTTGTAACAAATTGGTTGACCATTAAGATAAGAATACTAAATAGCATTAATACCGTAGCCATAACGTAACCTTGTCCTTTATATTGAGAACCATTAATTAAGCTCTTCATTTGTAAAGACAAAGTCATAAAGCCTGATTTTGTTCCTAAGAAAGCTGGAACTGTGTAACTACTTACCGAACTTGCAAATACCAACAAGACTGTTGAAAGAAGTGCTGGCATAACGATTGGTAATGTAATTCTTCTTAAAATCTTAAATCTTGTGGCTTTTAAAATAGTTGCTGCTTCTTCTAAGTTAGCATCCATATTACGTAAGATACCACCGATTAAGATATAAGCAAATGGTGCATAGTGAATACCTAAGCAGATTGCACATGGCCAGAAGCCATAAACCATTCCACCAGGTACTGCTATACGAGTAAGTGATTGAAGCATACCAATCTGTGCTTGAGCACCAACCAAGTTGACATTGTTTTTGAAGAAGTTTTCCCAGAACATAGCAATTGACCATGATGGCATGATATATGGGAAAACAAATACTGTAGAAATAAATTTTTTAGCTGGGAAGTCGGATCTTGTTATTAACCAAGCAATTCCGCCACCAATAATTAAAGAAATAAGACACGCTACTAAAGCCATTCCAACTGAGTTGACTAAAGGCTTATAGAACGTTGTTACTGCATAGTTATATTTGCTTTGGAAGAATATACTATACCAGTGATTTAAGGTTAGAGATCCAACTGCTACTCCTAAACGTCTTGCCTCACCTTGGTGAACAAGAACAGTATTATATAAAAGGAATACAAGTGGAATAACAACTGTTAACGTAAGAAGAATGGCAAATATTATCAAAATTATATTTGATGGTTTTGAGAAATAGCTCTTTAAGAAATTTAGAAACTTTGCAAAGCCTTTCAATTCACCTTTTTCGCCATTATCAGGAGTCTTATTTTCGTTTATAGATATTGTATCACTCATTTTTTGCTCCTTATTTCATATAAAGTGGTGCAACTATAAAAGCTGCACCACAAGTTTAAATTAAATTCTTATTAATTTATTTGCCTTCGTATTGTTTGACAAACATAGAAACATCTTCATAGTTTGCTGCAACAACTTCTGGATCTTCGACGACTAAACGTTCCTTCCACCAAGCAATTTCTTTATCGTTAGAAGCAATTTTTGTTGTTTTATTTGTTGAATAGTAACCAGCTTTTGCACCCCAAGCGTTTTCGAATCCAGCTTTTGATGTAATGTAGCTAACTAAAGCACAAGCAGCATATGGATATTTAGCGTTTGCAGCGACCATTGAATACATCTTGTAGCAGAAGCCACCGAAGCCATCAACTTTCTTATCACCTAATTCGAGTGATGGGAATGATAAGTTGTTAACATTTTCAGCACCATAGACATCATCGCCCTTTAAATCTTTAATCTTGTTGTAGTTAACTAAAGCAACGGTACCACCTTTAGCTTTAGCAACATCTTTACAAGCTGTACCATCAGAGCTGTGAGCTTGAGAATTCTTTAAGAATTCAGCAACCCACTTATAGCCAATGTTCTTATAAGCTTTTTCTTCAACATAATCTTTTCCATAGAAATTCTTATATGCTGTCTTAAGTTTTGCAACATATGCATCAGATGTTAACATAACTAAGAAGTTCATGTTGACGTTTTCTGTTGTTGGTGTCTTAAATGATGGATTTGCAATGTGTCCTTTATCTGCAGCTGTACCAGCTAATTGCCAGACATTTGTAATATAGTTCTTTAATGAGTGTTCTGTTCCTTCAGCATTGAAGTTGTTATACATAAAGATTTTATGCCATTGGAACTGTGTCATCATCAGCAATTGTTCCACTAGCTTCTTTTGGAATGAAGTTCAATAAGTAGCCTGGATCGAGCATTTCGCTTTGTAACATGTTACCATCTTGTAACAAGACCATATCAGCAATATATGTGTTAGATTGGAAAGCTGTTGATAAGTGATTGTAAATATCAGCATCACCTTCTTTTGTGTTATTAACCTTAATGCCTGTTTCTTCTGTGAATTTTTTCAAGGCATTTTCTAATTGTGAAGAGTTACCATAGACACTAACGGTTCCATTTCCAACTTCTTCTTTTGCCTTTGCAAGCAATTCATCGTATGTCATTCCTTCAGCAGCAATAATAGTTTCATTCTTTAAGTTTGAATTACCACCTGTGCCGCCACGATTACAACCAGTAAGTATTGTGCAAGCAGCTAATACTAATGGTACGATTTTTTTCATTTTCATATATTCTCCTCCTGTGGTCTAAAAATGAATTTTTAAATCGTTAATATAGTATAGCTAAGAAAAGTTAATGTTAAGTAAGCGCTTCCAATTTTAATATTATTTTTACAATTTTAGTTGTAAAAAACATTTTAATTTTAAAATTCAATGTTATACTTGTAATATATTCGGAGAAATTTAACTATGAATTTAGTAAACATGAAGCAAATGTTAATCGATGCAGAAAAAGGCCATTATGCAGTTCCACAATTCAACGTATGGAACTTAGAATGGATTTCTGCAGTTTTGGATGAATGCCAAGAATTACAAACGCCAGTAATATTAGGCGTATCACAAAATGGCGCGAAATATATGGGGGGCTTTTATGTCGTAACTCAATTAATAAAAGCCTATATTCAAAAAAATAATATTACAATTCCTGTTGCAATCCACTTAGATCACGCTTCTTCTTATGAAGCTTGCAAAGGAGCAATTGATGAAGGATTTACATCTGTTATGATCGATGCTTCAAAACATCCATTTGAAGAAAATATGGCTATTACAAAGAAAGTAGTAGAATACGCTCATGCAAGAGGTATAAGTGTTGAATCTGAGCTTGGAAAAATTGGTGGTAAAGAAGATCAAGTTATTGCAGAATCTTTCTATGCAAATAAAGATGAATGTAAAACTATGGTCGATGAAACAGGTATCGATGCATTAGCTCCAGCTTTAGGTTCACAACACGGTATATACAAAGGTGAACCTAAATTAGGCTTTAAAGAAATGGATGAAATTCACAATTTAGTTAAAATTCCACTTGTCCTCCATGGTGGTTCAGGAATTCCTGATGATCAAATTAGAAGAGCCATTTCTCTTGGTACAGCAAAAATTAATGTCAATACAGATTGTTTATGTGCTTGGGTAAAAATTGTCCATGAAATTATTAAAGACAATCCAGATGAAATTG
This sequence comes from Clostridium sp. CAG:288, assembly GCA_000437395.1. Lineage (GTDB taxonomy): Bacteria > Bacillota_I > Bacilli_A > RFN20 > CAG-288 > CAG-288. The sequence continues at coordinate 46,001 of FR898184.1, forward strand.
ATCCAAGAAAGATTATTGGTCCAGGTAAAAAAGGTATTCAAGAAGTTATTAAAAATAGATGTGAAGTCTTTGGCTCTATAGGAAAGGGTAAGATTAATGGATAATCCTAGCGTATTTGAAAACAGCACTCAAAAATACTCTATTTGGAAAAGATTATTCATTTATCTAATTGATGGAATTACAACGTTAGGCTTAGCCGTAGGTTTGTTCTTTAGTTTAGGAAATATAACTATCCCAGCAATTGCTAAAAACGAGATAACCTCTTTAAATAATATGTTTGAACAAATTTGTGTTGAACAAGATGTTCCATACAAAAAAAGTTCTTATGGTCTTTATAGGATAGACGGCGACAAATATATCGAAATTTTGATTGAAAGCGAAGGTTTATCCGAAAAAGATGCTACAAATAAATATATAGAAAAGACTAACGAACTAGATGATTTACTTTCTCAACAAGAAGGATATGATAAAGCCTTTGATAAATTCTACGCCATCTATGTTATCAATCTAATTGGTTGCATGTGTATTAGTTCATTAATTTTTCAACTTATAATTCCTTTAACCAATAAGAGACACAAAACTCTAGGCATGCTTGCTTGTAATGCAAATCTAGTCGATAGAGATAACATCGTCGCTTCTAACTTAAAAGTCGCTTTGAGATTTTTGATTATTCAACTTGTTGAACTAATACTTGTTTACATGCTATTTAAGTGGCTTGGTATCGTGTTCGAAGTTCTTATCACATTAGTATTAATTTCTTTCAGTAGAAAGAGACTAGCTTTACACGATGCTATACTAGGATTGCATATAGATGAACAAGAGCGTTCATATTTAGAATAACTTTCATAAATAAAAATTAAGTTGTTATGTTAAAAAACATAGCAACTTTTTTATAATGTTTTATTTCCCTTTCTTCTAAAAAATAAACTACCTGCTTTTCTTATATCAAAAGGAACGATAGGATATAAATATGGAATTCCTAAAATATTAACACTAGATAAATAACATATAAAAATTGTAGTTCCAATTAAAAAACCGACCCTTCCAAATAATGCTGTTAAAAAAAGTAAATAATACTTTGTGAGTTTATTTGCATTAGACAATTCATAACTTGGTGTAGCAAAGCTAGCTATAGTTTCAAAAGACACATAAACAAGTATTTCTGGAAGGAATATTTCCAATTCTATACTGACCGATCCTAAAATTATGGCTGATACCATAGAAATAGCTGAAGTAAGCTCACTTGGTGTATGGACAATAGCAATTCTAATCATTTCCATAAATAGTTCAGCAAGTAATATTTGTACAATTATTGGAATAGCTGTTTCTTTGCTCGGTTTTAAAATGAAATAGTTATTTATGTCAGTTTCAGTAACTAAAGCTAACCACAAAGGAATCAAAAAAATAGATAATATAATAGCTAAGTTTCTAATTAGTCTTAAAAAAGTACCCGCAAAAGGAGATTCTCTATATTCTTCGACGTGGTGAACATGATCAAATATTGTCGTCGGTGTAATTATCACTGATGCACTTGTATCAACCATAATAATCATTTTTCCTTGATATAGTTCAATAGAAGCGACATCAGGTCTTTCTGTGTATCTAACTAAAGGAAAAAGAGATTTGTTTTGTTTAAATATTATTTCTTCAAGTGCCCTATCACTCATAACTAAACTATCTACATCAATATTGTTTAGTTTTAACTTAATTTCATTTTTAATTTTTTCGTCAACACAATCGTCTAAATATATTAAAGCAACATCTGTTTTTGATTTTTTTCCAATTGAAAATAAATCGATAGTCAAATTTTTATCTCTTATTCTTCTTCTAATTAATCCAATATTTGTATTAATTGACTCGTTAAATCCATCTTTGCTTCCTCTAATAGTTTTTTCAGTAGTAGGTTCAGAAATAGAACGTGTTGGATATTCACGTGTTTCTATCATTATTGCTTTATCATAATCATCCAAGATCAAACAAGCGACACCAGACAAACATAATTTCAAAATATTTTTGTAATCATCATCATATGAAATTGGACCAACATATATTTCTTTGCTAACATATTTTGTTATATCTACATTTACTAAAGATTCAATAATGCCCATTATTTGTACAGATGAAGTCAAAGTAGATAAAAAATATAAAACACCATTTTTTCCTTTGTATTTTACTTCTCTTCTCACTGCATCAAAATTATTCTCAATTTTCATTCCTATTTTTAAATAAGAATCTAGCATAACTGCAAACGTTGTCTTTTTCATGGCTTTAATTTGCTGATAAATCCAGCTATGACCCCACTTAATAAAACAATACTCAAAGAAGCTGAAACAGGAACAAACATATTTTTAAATATTCCAATTATTCCATTTTCAACTACTCCTTTTTTAACTGAATTAGCTAATAAATACCCGAAGTTCAAAATTGGCATGCCAGCACCGCCCGGCAAATATTCTATTAGAATAGAATAAATACCAAATGCCTCCAAAATAATTCCTATTAAAACAAAAAGAGATGTAATATGCCCTGGAGTAAGTTTTGTTTTATCATATATGAATTGTGCCAACGCACAAACAAATCCACAAAATAAAAAGCTTAAAATATATTCCATAATTAATTCCTTTCAAACACTATTGCGTGCGCAATAGTTGGAATTGTCTTTTTTTGATAAACATAAATCGGTGCATGTAATGCACCTGTTGCAACAACCAATACTCTTTTAAATACACCCCTAATAATCTTGTCAAAAATATATGTATATGTCACAAGCGGGCAACAAGCAGCGCCACTACCTCCACTAAAAACTTTTTGCTTTTTTATGTTATATATTAACTCACCACAATCAGCATGATTATTTAATTTCAATCCTGTTTCTAAAAACAATTTTTTCAACATACAACTACCAACTATCGATAAATCGCCTGTTAAAATTAAATCGTAGTCTGCAAAAGTTTCATTGTTATTTTTTAGGTGCTTTAAAATTGTATCATAAGCCGCTAAAGCCATCGGCGTTCCCATATCTGTCGTGTCATAAGAACTTGGAGAACAAACTTCGCCTAATGTTATTTTTGAAATTTTAACTTTTGAAATTTTATGCGATAAAAGTAATACTGCACTACCAGTAACTGTTGTTGTTACACTTTCCCTTTTTGGTAATCCATACTCTTGAGGATATCTAAATTGACGTTCAGCTGTAGCAAAAGAACTAGTAGACCCTACCATAACATTATCCACATAATTTGCTGATAACAATAAAGAACCTATAGCATTTCCCAGCATAGAAGTTGCACAAGCACCATAAACACCTATAAAACTATTATCTAAAGAAGATGCCATTTTAGATGAACAAGCAATTTGATTATTAAGATCACCAGCAATAAATAAATCAATTGCTTCTCTTTTTATCTTAGCTCTTTTTAAACAAGAAGCATAAGCATCACTTAATAATTTTATTTCCCCTGATTCATAGTTTTTCTCTCCACACTTGTCGTTACTATAAAAAATGTCAAAATATCGTCCCAAAGGTCCTTCTTTTTCTTTTCTTCCTACAGCTGTTCCTACTGCTGTACAATAAACATTATTTACATCACATGAAAAGCTCATATATTTACCCCACAAGAATATAAGATAAATGCAATTAATCCATAAATAGTTGCACCTAAAGTACCATAAGCGATAACTGAACCAGCCAATGACATAAGTCGACTACCTATACCAAATATTAAGCCCTCAGTATGGTACTCAATACCTTCAGATATAACACTATTAGCAAATCCAGTAATTGGTATAAATAAACCAGCACCAAAAATTTGAGCCATCTTTTTATATACACCTGTCATAGTTAAAATCATTGTCGATTCTATAGCTATAATGGCGTTATAAAGAAGCGCATCTTCTTTACTTACATTTCCAACTTTTGTGAATAAATCAAAAAAGCCTTGCATAACTAATGCAATTATTCCACCACAAAAAAAAGCTAAAGCAACATTTTTTAAAACATGTTTTTTTGGTGCTGCTTCAGCCGCTAATCTTTCATATATTTTGTTTTGCATTATAATCACCTCACATTTAGTGTGGTGACTTTAAATCAAATTAAACTACTTTTGATAAAATCTGTCTCATTTTTTCAAGTACAGATTTTTCAAGGCGTGAAATTTGCACTTGTGATGTAAATAATCGTTGAGCTATTTCACTTTGAGTTAATCCTTCATAGAAACGTAAATGAACAAATAACTGTTCCTTTCTATTTAGTTTTTCCATTGCCATATGAATATCTAAATATTCAGACATGAGTTTTTGATCATTTTCACCTAACGTATCAGCTAAAGTTAAAGAATTATCATCACGTAAAGGATCATCCAAACTTGTTACAGGATTTCTTGAATCCAAAGCAACCATAATATCTTCAACACTGACATTTAATTTTTCAGAAAGATAATTTACACTTGGAACACAATTGTTTGATTTCAAATAATCTGATTCAATTGATGCTATTTTTGATGATAGTTCTTTAATAGATCTAGCAACTTTTAATGTTGAAGATTCTCTAAAATATCTACGTATTTCTCCAAGTATTAATGGTACAGCATATGTTGAAAATTCAACGTTATAAGATACATTGAAGTTTTGAATTGCTTTTATTAACCCCATAGAAGCAACTTGAAACAAATCCTCTTTTTCAGCATTATTATAGTGGAATCTTCCTAATAAAGACATTATAAGCAGCTTATTTTCTGTATAGCATTTTTCTAGAGCTCTTTCATCGCCTTGCTGTGCTTTTTTTAAAAGCTCAATAAAGTCCTTGTTCATCTAAACAAGCCTCTATATCTTTAGAAACAACTTTCTTTTTTATTATAAGTTTTGTGCCCATATTTAAAACAGACTTTATCTCAAATGAATCTGACAAGCTTTGGATTATAGTCAAACCCATTCCTGCTCTTTCAAGGTCTGGTCTAGAAGTAAAGTGTGGTGTTAATGCTAATTTCAAATCAGCAATTCCTTTTCCAAAATCAGATATGATCATATTTAAATTTTTGTCATCAATGGAGCATTTAATGTAAACATCTTTGCTCGCATCTAAATGATATCCATGTATAATAGCATTACTAACTGCTTCAGAAACTATTGTTTTAATTTCACTTATTATTTCCATGCTCGGATTAAGTTGACTTACAAAGCTGATAACTGCTGTCCTAGCTAAGCACTCATTTGAAAGAGTTGCTGAAAATTTTATCTCCATATTGTTTGTCATAGTTTTATTTGAGCCTCCTTTTTAAAACTAGCAACTGATTTATATTCTTTTATAATTGTCGTTAAACCTGTAAGATTAACAATTCTCCGTGAATAAGTATTTAATCCAATCAATCCAACTAAACCATTAATCTTTTTAATTTCATTATATCTTCCCAAAATCAAACCAATTCCAGCACTGTCTAAAAAAGTTAATTCTTTTAAATCAAACAACAATAAATGTGGTTTTTTAGTTGCAATAGAAAGACAAATTTTATCTTTATAAATCATCGTTTTATACGAATCTAATTCACCGCTTATTTTTATAACTAAGCCATCATCAAACGATGAAATTTTAATTTTATTTTCCACACATTCTCACCTCTACAAAAGACTTTATCACCTTAAAAATTATCTATTTAAAAAATAACTTTATTTCGACATAATTTACTTACGTACGACACTATTTATATTTTATTAAAATTAAAAAGTCACTATTATAGAAAAATTAAATATATATTATTTAATTAACTATATAGTGACTAATATCAACCTAATGAAACATCCAATAACATCATAATAGCAAAACCTATCATGGCACCGAAAGTTCCAAAATGTGATTCTTCACTGCTAGACGAAGGAATAAGTTCATCAATAACAACATAGATCATTGAACCTGCTGCAAACGATAAAGCAAAAGGCATAACAACACTTAAAGTTGAAGCTAGTAAAATACCTAGTATAGCTACAATTGGTTCTACTGCTCCACTTAAAGTTCCATATAAAAACGCTTTTAGTGAACTTTTAGTTTCTGCTTTTATCGGCAAAGATACTGCTGCACCTTCAGGAAAGTTTTGGATTCCTATTCCTAAAGCCAAACCTAAAGCTGAATAAATAAGAGCTATTTGATCAGTTGAATCAGCTATTGCTAACACCGAACCAAATGCTAATCCAACAGATAATCCTTCAGGAATATTGTGAATAGTAACAGCTAAAAACATTTTTGATGTTTTGCTTAATACAGATTTAGTTTTTAATACGTCTTCACTTTTTGACAGTTTAACGAGTGGTAAAATCCTGTCTATCAAATACATAAATAATCCACCTAGAATAAACGTACATGAAATTATTATGTAGTTTGATATAGTGTTTTTATTTGATTCTAAAGCTGGAATTAAAAGGCTCCAAATAGAAGCCGCCATCATGACTCCAGATGCCAGCCCTAAAAGGAGCTCTTTAATTCTTTTGCTTAAATCCTTTTTAAAGAAGAATACTAATGCTGATCCAGCTGTTGTCATTGCAAAGATAAAACTTATCCCTATAAATGAGGCTAAGTACTTATCCATGACATATTATATTCATTCTATTGTTTCAATGACTATTGGTTTTGTCCCGACTTCTTCATTTACAATTTCAAAAGCGTTATAAACCTCTTTTAAAACAGATTCATAATTTGGGCGTTCAGTATAAATTGTTGCTAAAAGTTCATCTTTTTTTACTGCATCGCCAATCTTTTTATTTAATAAAATACCTGCAGACATATCGATTCTATCTTCTTTTTTCTCTCTGCCTGCACCTAATTTCATCGCTGATAAGCCAATTTCTAAGGCGTTAATTTTGCTTATATAACCTGCAATTGGACTTCTAACTTCAGCTTTATATCTAGCTATTGGAAATTTACTTAAATCTCTAATATAACTTCCATCGCCACCTTGTGCCTTAACAAACTTACACAAAACTTCAAATGCATCACCATTTTCTAAATGTTCTAAAAGCATTTGTCTAGCTCTTTCTTTGTCAGATGCAATTTTAGCTTGTACAAGCATTGTTGAACCTGAATCTAAACAAAGTTCTGTCAAATCTTTTGGTCCTTTTCCTAATAGCGTTAAAGCAGCTTCTTTAACTTCAAGATTGTTTCCAATAGCTTTACCTAAAGGTTCACTCATATCTGTAATTTCAGCTCTTGTATCTCTACCAAAGAAATTACCAATTTCTACCATAGTTTTAGCAAGAATACGAGCGTCTTCAAGATTTTTCATGAATGCTCCATTACCATATTTAACATCAAGTAAGATTGTATCACTTCCAGATGCTATCTTTTTGGACATAATTGAAGCAGCAATTAATGGAATAGAATCAACTGTTCCAGTTACATCTCTTAAAGCATATAATTTTTTATCTGCAGGTACTAAATCACCTGTTTGGCCAATTATAGCCATACCAATATTCTTAACTTGCTCTAAAAATTCTTCGCTACTTAAAGATATATTAAAACCTGGTATAGATTCTAACTTATCTAAAGTACCACCTGTATGTCCTAAACCTCTTCCACTCATTTTGGCTAATTTGGCGCCACAACTTGCAACCATAGGTCCTAAAACAAGGCTTGTTTTATCACCGACACCACCAGTTGAATGTTTATCAACTTTAACACCAGGAATTGATGATAAGTCACATGTTTCTCCAGAGTTAATCATAGCTTCAGTTAGGTTAAAAATTTCATCTTTTTCCATGCCTTTATAAACTATAGTCATGAGTAAAGCGGATACTTGGTAATCAGGAATATCTCCTTTTACATAACCTTCAATAAAAAAGTTAATTTCTTCTTTAGTTAGATGTCCGCCATCTCTCTTTTTTAAGATGATATCAACCATTCGCATAAATAATTTAGCTCCTTTAAAATATACATTGATTATAACATATATAAATATTTAAAACATTAATAAAGACTATAACCATGATTTGATACTGTCCTAAAAAGCTTATTTAATCGAGTATTTTGATATTGTTATATTTCAATTATTTACATTTGAGCACTAAAAAAAGCAAGAATATACTACTCCTTGTAATATTTTTCTTGCTTATATTTTTAGTCGATACTTATAACAATCCATCTATTGTTGGACAAAGGTTCTTTATCGTAAATTCTAACAAAATATGTGTGAGATTTTCTTTTTCCAATAAAAACAATCTTTGAGTCTTTATTCATATAATTATAGACTTGATTTCCGTTTTTAATGGTTAAAGCATTTTCAACTTTAAATAAATCTTTAGCAGCTCCATCAAAAGTAACACCAGCTCCATTAAGATTTGTATCTGGATAAACTGTTCCATCTTTTTTCTTTAAAGTTAATACTGAATCTTTAGTTAATGTACCTGTCCAATACAATTCTTCACAATTATATACTTCTGATATTCTTTTTCTTAAAAGTCTAGTCTTATAAAATCTTTTAGATGTTGAAAAATAAATATCTGTTAAGTCTAACGATTCTACTTTTTTGGATTTTTTTGTTTTATTACTTTTTTTCATAATCAACTCACTCTCCTTACATAAATAAAATATATCACTTTATTTTACTAAAAATATATGAAAGCGCTTATTGATAATTATATAATTTATATATAAATAAATTAATTTATTTTAACTATAATTTAAAATTAACAAAAATATATTAACTTATAAAATATATATTGTATAATTTTTATATGGAATTAAAAGAAGCATACGAAACTATTTGTACTTATTTAAATGAAAGCGAAAAAAGAAAATTATTAGAATCAAACTTAACAGGAGCTTTCAAAGGTGGAGTTGTTAAACCTATATATAAAGATTTAGTTAAACAACATTTACCTTATATTGATTACCCATTTAAAGACGAAATGGATAATGTTTTTTGCTATAGGCAAAACGATGAAAAACCAGGATTAAATGTTCTTCATTTTGGTGGAGTTTATTATCTATTAGATCCATCAAGTGCCTTTGTTCCAAATCAATTTTCAAAAAGCAATAAAACAAACTTAGTTTTAGACATGTGTGCAGCTCCTGGCGGTAAAACGATTACATATGCAATAAAACATCCTAATGATTTAATAATTGCCAATGAAATTTCTCTCTCAAGAGCCAATGAATTAGCCAAAAACATTGAAAGAATGGGTTTAACCAATGTCATAGTAACATGCATGGATCCACAAGAAATTAACGATTCGTTCAACTCTATTTTTGATAGAATATTATTAGATGCTCCTTGTTCAGGAAGTGGCATGTTTTGCAAAGAGCCTAAAATGCTTGAAGACTGGACCTATGATAAAGTTATAAAGTGCTCACTAATACAAAAGCAGCTTCTAAAAAAGGCTATCAAACTTTGTGCTTTAAATGGAGAAATATTATATTCAACATGTTCATATTCAAATGAAGAAGATGACGAAGTTATAGAAGCTACTTTAGATGAATCTATCGAAATTGTTAATATTAATTCTTCTTTTGATACATATAAGACCAAATATGGAAACATTCTTTTTCCTTATATTTTTAATGGCGAAGGACAATATGTATCAAAGTTAAGGAAAATAAAAGGCGATAAAATTGATATAAATTTATTAAAGTCGAACAATGTTGACAAAATAGAAAAACAATACGTTATTCACCCTTTATTAAAAAAACTACCTGCTGGATTAAAAATCATTAAAACTGGCATAAAAATATACGATAATAGAGAACATTCTAAAATAATTTATGACAATGATTACAAATTTCTTTGCCCTATAAAAAAGGTAGAGATCACTTATGAACAAGCATGTAGCTTTATTAAAGGATCAGAAGTATTTTTAAATACTAATTATTCTAAAAAAGAAGAAGTCGTAGTAACGTATAAGGATATTCCTTTAGGATATGGTCGTATAGTTTCAAATAAAATTAAAAATCTTTTACCAAAAGGACTATATGCTCCTAATATAAGACTATAAAAGGAGGTTATTTATGAGTTTGCTAAATAATAAAGAGCACGATTCAATGCGTGGAGATATACTTTCAATATCTGCTAGAGCTAAAAAAGCTAAATTAGAGTTTAAAGATACAATCGATGGTTCTGTAGGAGCTTTTTATTCTGAAGATAAAAAATTAATTTTGTATTCAGGTGTCGATAAATATTTAAAAGATAACGCCTCAAAAGAACTAGCATATCCACCATGTACTGGTGGTGATAAATATAAAGAATCTATTTTAAAGTATCTTTTGCAAGAAAAATACAAATATTTTAACGACAAATATTCAATTGGTTTTTCAAGCACTCTTGGAGGAACAGGAGCTTGCTACTTTGCATTTAAATTATTTTCTAATCCTCAAGATTCTATTCTAGTTCCTTTTCCTGGTTGGCCAAACTACGATTTATTAATCTCTACAGCAGGATCAAAAGTAATTAAATATAACTTAATTGATGAACATGGTAAATTTGATTATTTAAATTTAGAAAATAAGATAAACGATTTAGCTAAAATCCAAAAAGATATTATATTAGTCATAAACGACCCGGCAGAAAATCCAACTGGTTATTCAATGAGCAAAGAAGATTTGAATAACCTTAAAACCGTTTTAGCCAAGACTAACGCTCACGTTATCGTATTATTTGATATAGCTTATATTAATTATGGACCAAATGATCCATTATACATTTTCGAATATGCTGATACACTTTCAGAAAATGTTACGTCTTTATTTGCCTTTTCATTGAGTAAAACATTATCAGTATATGGATTAAGAGGTGGAGCATTATTTGGCTTTATGAAAAAAGATGAATGTGATAGTTTTACCAAAGAAGCTAATAAACTTGCTAGAGGCATTTATTCTTGCCCTACATCTGTTTCAATAGGTGTAGCAAATAACATATTCTCTAATAAAGACAATACAGAAAAATTTAATAGTGAGCTCGAAAATAATTTGAGATTGTTAAGAAAAAGAGACTCTCTACTAATTAATGGATTAAAAGAAGTAGGGTTTAAAATTATTCAAACTACAAGTTCTTTCTATGTAACTTTTTATGCTAATAACGCTTATGAACTTGCTGAAAAGCTTGAAAGTAAACATGTTTTTCTAGTACCGTTATCAAACAATTTGATTAGAATAGCTGTATCAGGATTAAACATAGAGGAAATTTCAAAACTCCCATCAATAATAAAGGAGACCTACAATGAGCAATGATAAAGTATATGTTTTTGATTTCACAGTTAAAAGACCAAGTACATCAACAGAACTTTTAACTTCAAAAACGTTTAAGGAAATAGTCGATAACTATATTTATGAACAAAAGAAAAAGCAAACTGATGTTTACGAATTTATAAAATTAAATTTTGGTAATAACCAAAGCGAAAAACTAACAAATTTGTGTCAATTACTTTTAAAAACTTCATATATAGAACTACAAAAAAGCTTTGAATATCTTTCAAATAAACAAGTCCTATTAAAAATAGCTGATGGTCTATACGATCAGTGGAGAAAAAATCAAAGATATGTCTTATTAGAAGATTCTTTAACAAATGATAGATATGAACTATTAGAAGCAATCGATAGATTCTCTAGACTTGTTATTAGCACTTATAGAGATGTTTATGAAAATATTTTAGGAACTTCTCAAAGAATTTATCGTGAGCTTCCTAGTGGTGCAAATGCAGGCTTTTTAATTACTAAAACTACATTTGATTTACCTGTTGAATTATCAGCTTTTAACAATTCTTTTTACATTAAATCAATGATGATAAAACCACCTTTCTTAGTACACACAAAAAGCAATACAAGAAAAGGAGTTTTCAAAGAAAAAAATAATCCTATCACAAAAATAGATTCAAATAACTATTTATCTATTGGAGTTAAAATTGGTGGCTCTCTTGGATTATGTTACATATCTAAAAAATATTTAGACTATGTAATTGGAATAGGTAACTTATTTGAATTAGCTACACCTGATGAAGCTAATAAAGAAAAACCAGAGTTCTACATGATTTTTGGATATGAAGATGAACATATAAAAGAATGCTATTATTATAAATTAAACGACGGAACATATGTTGGCGTATGTCCTGACACACCTGAAATAGACTATTTCGGATATGTCAAAAAAATGATACTTACTCTTCATAATTTAAATAGAATAAATAATAATGAGTTACCTATTCACGGCGCTGGTATAAAGATTAAAAAGACAGATGGTACTTCTATTGTTTTTGCAATATTAGGTGACTCTGGGGCTGGAAAAAGCGAAACACTAGAAGCACTAAAATCATTAAATTACGATGAAATTGCTGATGTTGTCACTCTCTTTGATGATATGGGAACAATGGTTAACATTAATGGGAAACTATATATTAAAGGCACAGAAACAGGTGCTTTTGTAAGGCTCGATGATTTAGATAAATCTTATTCGATTAAATCAATTGATAGAGCTATTTATTTTAATCCTGAATCTATTAATTCAAGACTAGTTATCCCTATGTCAACATATTTAGAATCATCAACACTTTATCCAATTGATGCTTTCTTATTAGCTGATAACTATTCTGAAGGCGAAACACTTATCAAATACACTGATAAAGAAAAAGCTATAGCTGATTTCATAGAAGGAAAAAGAATGACAATGCAAACAACTTCTGAAAAAGGCATTGTTTCAACTTTCTTTGCTAACCCTTTTGGCCCAGTTCAAGAAGAAGAAAAAACAAGAAAAATTATCGAATCATTCTTTGAAATACTTTATAAGACAAATGTTAAAGTATTAAGAATTAGAACTCGTCTAAGCTATGAAAGAAAAGAAGGGCCAGAAAAGGCTGCTAAAGAAATTTATAACGAATTAATTAAATAAACTATTTTCCTACCAAAAAATATTATATTTAATACTAATTCTTGCTATTTAAGTGTTTAAAAGTCGATATTTAAATTTTAATGTATATAAGTGTATTATAACTAAAATATTATTAAACTATGTTATTTTTCTACTTTAATATTGCTAAAACAAAGAAGTTTGCTATATTATTAAAAACATTAATATAATCCTCTTGCTAATTATAACTTTTTTTGATATTATTACTAAGCATGAATTTTATAAGGAGGTGCCAATATGTCTAGAGTTTGTCCTTTAACCGGCAAGAAACCAACTAGTGGTAACAACCGTTCCCACTCTTTAAGAGCTACAAGAAGAAGATGGGGAGTTAACTTACAAAAAGTAAAAATTGACGGAAAAACCTATCGTGTTTCCGCAAGAGCTATGCGTACATTACGTAAGGCTGACAAAGATGTTGCAGTTGCTGCAGAAGCCGCTGAATAATCTTTAATTATTTAACTAGTAAAAAATAGGAGGCACTAAGCCTCCTTTTTCTTTTAACTTAATAAATCTAATATACCATTTATAGCTAGTAAAATCATATTTAGACCATGCGCAAATATAAACATCCACTCATAAATTGCTAAGATTGAATTCTTTGGTCTAACGTAAATTGTTTTACCATTTTCCTCTGATTTTTCTAAATACATCCACGACTTAAGTTTTGGAACAAATAAACTAACTAGCAAAGCTAATCCAACAACCCCCATAATAATGCCTAAGACAAAATTAAACTTATATATAACTTCATTATCTAGCGTCGTAAAGAAAGCTAATATCGAACCTAAAGAAGTTAAGACAAATAATAACACATCGCATATAACATGCTTTTTGTAATCGACTAAATTGATTGAAAAAGCAGTTAAAATAAATATTGTTGAAACAGATAAGAATAAAGCTGTAGCTTTACCAACTACCGTTGGAAGATTAAAGAAAGTTAGAATGTAGCTTTCAACTGTCGAAGCCATGAATACAGCAACTAGGCATAGAAATAAAACAGAAGAAGGTGCTTTTAATTCTGTTAATGCTTCAAAAGGAAAGAAACGTCGAAGAGAAAAACTCTCTTCCCTAACTTTTTTATTTGAAATAATTGCTAGAATCACAATTAAAACTAATAAAACTAAAGAAATGATTGGAAAAATTACTTTTAACATACTATTTTTCTAAGGCAGCTAAAACTCCGCCTTCCTCCACTTTTAAAACTGCAATCCTTTCTAAAATTTGATTTGGCAACGCCCTGTTTTGACCAAAAGTAATCTTATACTTTTTTATTGGATTAACGACATGTTCCATAGTAATAACTGCTTCTGGAAAAGGAATAATACTAATCTTTTCATAATCCTGTCTAGTGATAACGTGGCTGCCCACCCCATAATATGCAATCATATTATTACTATCTTGAAGATATATTTTTACTTTATCATTCTTTAGATAAACAAGCAAGTTATAAATGTGATCAAGCTTACCTCTAAGTGGAGCTAAAATCACTATTTCTTCAGCTCCCTTTTTAGCCAGGAAACTTGCTATTTTTTCATATCTACTTTGATTGTTTTCGTGTGAGTATCTCAATATATCTTCTTTATTCATAAAAGACAAGACGTAGTTTAGTGAAACTTTTTCAAAATCAGATATAGCCATTTTTAGCTTAACACCATTTTTATGAGCAACAAGAATTCCCTCATCAACGCCAACAAAATCTACACCGACATACCTTTCTAAAAGTGTGATATCAGTATTTGGTGTTATAACAACATACTTTCTCATTTTTATTCACCAAGCATATCATTGCATACTTTTTTTATATCATCACTTTTAAATACAGAAGTACCTGCAACTAAAATATCAACTCCTGCATCAATGCAATATTTAGCTGTTTCTACGTTAATACCACCATCAACTTCAATTAATGTATTTAAATTGTTTTCTAAAATATATTTACGAATTGTCTTTATTTTTTCAATAGCCATAGGCATAAATTTTTGACCGCCAAAACCTGGTTCAACTGACATAACTAAAACCAAATCTACTAATTCAATCAAATCGATTATAGCATTAACATCTGTTTTAGGTTTTATTGAAATACCAATCTTTATATTAGGAAATGTTTTTCTTAAATACGAAATTAGTTCTTTAGGATTATTACATGCTTCATAATGAAAAGTAATAATATCAGCCCCAGATTCTATAAACTTTTCTGCGTAAAACTTAGGATCAGAAACCATGAGATGAACATCGTAAATAAAACCATACTTTTTTATTTGCTTTAAAATAGCGGGGCCAAAAGAAATATTTGGAACAAAATGGCCGTCCATAACGTCATAATGTAAATATTTAATATTAGCATCTTTCAGTTTATTTAGCTCGCTATCTAGGTTTGTAAAGTTAGCTGCTAATAAAGATGGTGCTATATACTTTTTTCTTTCCATATTCTTTCTCCTTCTTGTAATTCTTCTAAAAGTCTTACATAGTTATCGTAACTTTCTTTTAATATAATATTTTTTTCAACTGCTTCTTTAATCTTACATTCTTTTTCCTTTAAATGTAGGCAGTTATTATAAAAGCACTTACCTAAATACTGCTTGAATCCAGGAAAAAATATTGATGCATCTCTTTTGGTTAAATTTAACTCTAAAGAAGAAAATCCTGGTGTATCGCCAACTATTCCTTCATTAGATGGAATAAGAACAACTTCTTTAGTCATGTGTTTTCCTCTACCTAACGCTTCAGAAAACTCGCCAACCATTCTTTCAATAGATGGATCGATGCAATTAATAATACTAGATTTACCAGCACCAGTTTGTCCCATAAAAGCAATTGTATTACCTTTAATAATTTCTTTTAATGGCTTAACACTATCTGGTTTTTTAGCTGATACAATAATTGCTTTTATTCCTATGCTTTCATAGTAATCTTTATATTTAGTAATTTTCTCTAGTTCTTCATCGGATAATAAATCTGATTTTGTAAAAACTATATATGGTTTAATATTTTGAAAATTTAAATATGTTAAAAATTTATCCAAAAGATAACTTGAAAAGTCTGGTCTTTTTAAAGACGTTACTACGCACATATAATCAACATTAGCTATCTTCGGTCTATAAAGTAAATTTTCTCTTGGCATTACTTGATAAATGCAACCATCTTCATCAAGACAAACTTTATCACCGACATATAATTTCTTTGCTTGTTTTAAAAAACTTTTACGTGCAGTCGAAAAAATAACTTCACCGTTATCACTTTGAAGTTTGAATTGCCTAGTATTTCCACCAACGATTGTAAAAACCATGAATTATTTTCCTGATCTATGGAATAATCTACTCCAGAAGCTTTCTTTCTTTTTAATTAAGTCTGGTTCCCTTAATATACGTTCTATATCTCTACGCATATCGAAAACTGACTTATATCTATCATATGGATTTTTATTACAAGCTTTCATAATTATTTTTTCAATAATTACTGGAGTTTTAGGATTATATTTTCTTACACTTGGGAATTTTTCTTTAATGTGTTTTAAAGCGACAGTTACTGCGCTTTCATCATCAAAAGGAACACGTCCTGTAATTAGTTCAAAGAACGTTATTCCTAATGAATATATATCTGATTGTGGCGTCGCTTGATTTCCTTGAGAAATTTCAGGAGCTAAATAATGTACAGAACCAACTACAACTTCACTCCTAGTAACATGTGAACTATTTTGGAAAGTTGCGATACCAAAATCACCTAACTTAACCGTTCCGTCAACTGTAATAAAAACATTTTGTGGTTTAATATCTCTATGAATAACACCATGTTGGTGAGCAAACCAAACGGCAGAGCACAATTGATACATAATGTCACATGCTTCTAAAAATGAAAATTTACCTCTTACGTTAAGAGTTTCTCTTAGTGTTTTTCCTTTGATAAATTCATTGACCATATAAGGTCTACCTTCAAAAGTTCCTAAAGTAATAACCTTAACAATATTTTGATGATTTAAACTTGCAGCAGCTCTTGCTTCACGTTCAAATCTTGTTAAATTAAGAGGGTTTTTCATAGTTTCCTCTTTAATAATTTTAACAGCAACTTCTTTATTAGTAATAATATCGTTAGCTAAATAGACTATTGCCATTCCTCCTTCGCCTAATACTTTTAATATCTTATAGCGATCATCAATAACATCATTAATTTTCATGGTCAACCTCCATTAAGTTAATTGCAATATTGTCTAACCCACCATTTTCCAAAGCACGTTGGAGCATAGTATCAACTTTTTCTTTAACAGTACCTTCCAAAGCGATGAGTTGTTCTATTTCTTTTTTCGAAACCATATTAGTAAAGCCATCTGAAGCAAGAAGCAATGAATCGTAGTCATTAGGAATACTAATTATATCATAATCAATAGTAGGATTTATTCCCATTGCGTTCATTAATATATGTCTTTTTGGATGAGTTTTAATCTCTTCTTTCTTTATCTTTCCTAAAGAATACAAATATTGAACATAAGTTTGATCTGTTGTTAATTGCTTTAGACCATATTCTTTAGAGTAAGAATAAGCTCTAGAATCTCCACAGTTACAAATTAAAGTCGTATCTTCAAGAACAACAGCCATTACAACAGTCGTTCCCATATCAGCATAATTAGGATTTGTTGTAGCTAAATTGTTTATTTCAGAATTTGCTTTTTTCATCACCTTTCTGATAACTTTTTTAGCTTTATACTCTGTTGTATTTTTATCGTCAAATTCAAAAGAAGAAGTAATTATGTCAATAGCAAGTTGACTAGCAACTTCACCTTTCTTATGTCCACCCATTCCATCGCAAACAAGTAATAACTGGACGTCGTTTGTATCAATAATTGCTGCTCTATCTTCGTTATTTTTTCTTACTTTGCCACAATCCAAGGCAAAGTATGTATTAACTTTTCTTTTCATATCTTGCCCTCAATTGTCCACATGCAGCATCTATATCGCTGCCAAACTCTTTTCTTATTGTCGCCTTAATTCCACGTTTTAATAAAATATCGTGGAATTTATGAATTCTATTATTTGATGAACGCTTAAAGCCATTTTCATCAACTTCATTGTATGGTATCAAATTTATATATCCATATGTTGGAGCAATTAAATCAGCTAATTGATTTGCTTGTTCATCTGAATCATTGATTCCAGCCAATAATATATATTCATAAGTAACTCTTCTATCGTTAGTATCTTTTCCGTATTGAATAATAGCTTCTATTAATTTTTCTAATGGATAAGCTTTATTAATAGGCATCAAAGTATCTCTAATTTCATTTGTTGGAGCATGTAAAGAAATAGCTAAATTAACTTGAAGACCTTCTTTACCATACTTTAAAATTCCAGGAACTAAACCACATGAAGAAACAGTAATGTGTCTAGCGCCAATAGATATGCCAAATTGTGAATTAATTACTCTAATAAATCTAATAACGTTATCGTAATTATCAAAAGGTTCGCCTGTACCCATAACAACAACATGCGTCACATGTCTATCAGGATTCATTTCTCTTAAAACTTCATCGACAACTAATATTTGACCAACCATTTCTGCAGTAGATAAATCTCTTTTCTTTTTCAAAAGACCTGAGGCACAGAAAGCACAACCCATGTTACAACCGACTTGAGAAGTAACACAGACAGCATCGCCATAATTATATGGCATCAATACTGTTTCAATTTTATTACCATCAGATAATTCTAATAAGAACTTTATTGTTCCATCGTTAGATATTTGTTTTTTAAAAATTGAAGGTTTTTCTATAACATATTTTTCATTTAAAACTTGTCTAAAAGCGACAGAAACATCTGTCATTTCATCAAACGATTTAGCTTTTTTGACATAAAGCCAACTATATAGTTGTTTAGCTCTATAAGGCTTTTGTCCAAGCATAACCATTTCTGATGTTAATTCTTCTAATGAAAGTCCATAAATATTTTTCTTCATAATCTATAATTTCCTAATTTGAGCATAATATAATCCATCTGAATTAAATTCGTATGGATAAATTTGACGACTATCTACCAAAGCAAAGTCTTCGTGTTTTTTCAAAAATTCATCTATGATGTTTTTCCCTTCTTTTAAGTTAACAGATCTCACAGCATAAACCAATATTCCATCTTTTAAGACAAATTTACTTGCTTCTTCTAAATATTCTTTTTCTTTAGCAATAATTGTTTTCATGTCTTCTTTGGTTAAAGTTAATGGTATATCTGGTTTTCTTTGAATCTGACCCAAATAAGAGTTAGGTGGTGTAACAATAACTAAATCGTAATCTTCGTATGAACAATATGTTTTTGTTAAACTTAATCCACCTAAATAACATTTAGCGTTTTTTATCCAAGATCTTGCTAATAAATAATTACTTCTTCTATAACGTTTCTCATTGCTATACATGCCTTCAACTGTTCCATGTTTAGCTAAAAGTTTACTAGCGATATTTGTCAAAATAGCTCCGCTAATACCACCAATATGTAACGCTTTAGCTTGGAATGGATAATTCAATTGATCTAACATATACTGCATGGAAACATCTTGAACATAAACCTTTCCTTGTCTAACTTCTTCAAGTTCAGTACATGAGCCGTTATAATTTAAAGATAAAGCAGTTGAAGCGAGAGATGAATCAACAAATTTATTGTCAACAAGTAAACTATCTTTAGAACATAAAGCTTGATTACAAGCTAACCACTGAGTAGGTTTCTTTTGAGTCGATAAAAGAAGATTCATAGTAACTTCATCTCCATACTGTTCAGCCCACATTTTTATTATCCAAAGTGGAATAGAAAAGAATAGAGAATTAAATGCATATGGATCTTTTTTTATCTCATCATCAATTGGTGTTTTATTTTCAAACAAATATGTTAATTTTTTACTAACTTCCTCTTTACTCAATCTTAACTTCATAAAATCTGCTGCTCTCATAGTTGAATCAATAACTTGATAAAGCGCAAATTTCTTAGAGCAAAATCTAAGTTCATATAAAGAAATAATTAATAAATACGTTTCATCGTCATCTTTTTTAAATTGTGCAAATGATTTTGTTATTTCGTACCTTAAAAAATAGAAGTGTTTTATTGAACCCAAAACAATATTTCTTAATATCTTTTTTTCTTCACTCGAAAGGTTGTACTCAGATAATATTCTTTCGAGCACAATATGGAATTGTTTCTTGTCATCAATAATCTCTTTAAGAGCTTTTAAAGCTAGTACACTTACTTCCATTTTTTTCCTTCTATACTTATAAAGTATAGCATTTTAAAAGACATTTTATCAATCAAATGTAAGCTTAGTCTCTCGACATTTAAGTAATTTATAAATATTTGTAGTATGAAGATTATTATTAAAAAATTTTAGCTAAAAATTTATCTAACACATCTATTGAACTTTTCTTTTATTTTCTTTAAAATTCTTGAAACTTTTTGACGACTAATATTTAATTTAGCAGCAACTTTTTCTTGAGTTAAAATTTCACTATTTTCTATAAAGCATAAAATAAATTCTACTTCTTCTTTGCTTAAACCATGACTATGCAAATAATCTTCAAGATCAAATTTTTCATCCTTGATTTCTAACCATTCTATTAAATCATCTACATTAACATTTACATTAACAAGGAAAACGTAATTGTTTCTGTAAAACTCTTTGATTACGTAACATAAATTTCTTTTTAAATACTTTTTGAATTGCATTTCTATAACCTCCTCATTTTCTCCTTTAATTTCAAAATCTAAAATCGATTCTAAAAGTTTTAAACAACATTCTTGTCTAAGATCCTCTTGATAATCCTTTCTAACCTTTAATGATGCAAAATAGATTATGCTTTCAACCATTTTTAAAATTTCATTAAAAGCGTCCTCTGATTTGTTTTCTTGGTATTCGACCAACAATTGCACTAATTTAACCATCTTCCTGAAAACCTCCTTTTGAGATGAAGAGCTTAGTTTTTACCCTTTACACTATATATAACCGTAAGTTTTCATATGTTTTTGCTCACTTTTTTGTTGTTTTTTGTTTTCTTTACAAGTTGCTTACAATTCATGTGCTTTTTCACCCATTTTTTTGTTAATTTTATATAAATTCATAGTAGAAATTTTAGAAGCCAGCATTTTCAACCGATAATAAACTACACAATTTCATTGACATATACAATTTTAAAACGTTTTAAAAATTAGTCGTGTATTTTAAAAGGACTATTATCTACATTTAATAGATAATAGTCCTTGATTCTTTAATCTTCTTTTATTTTTCTTTTTCTTGGCTTTTCTTTTATTTCTAAAACATATTCATTCCAGTTATAATATTTATATTTTTTTGAGTTTCTTTTTATGAAACTAGCCATTTTATTATAGATTTGATTTCTTTTTCCTGTTTCTTCTTTAGAGTAATATCCATCAGCATATATTCTTGATTCGGGATACTTTTTTGTGTTCGTTTTCGAGTAAAATGAATAATTTGTGAAATCAAAAGAATATGCGCTATCATCACAAAGATAAAAATCTACAGATATTGAGTGTTTCCATTCCATTCTGTTTAAAATTTTAATGTCTTTTTCATTTGTTTTAAATATTTCACAATCTTTATCAAAAACTAAAACACCACAATGAGTCAAAATATCTTTTTCTATCAAATCTATTACATCATCTCCCTTAAGTTTTGAATCGATTATTACTGCATCTTTTATATTCTCTTTAACCCATTTTAGAAATTTGATAAGGTTTTCTTTATTTGTGTAAAATCCAGTTTGCATGTATTATCTCTCCTTTATTTATAAGTTACAAATAATTGAATTATATAAAGCCAATCATTCGTACTAAGTAAAGTTTTTTATTCAGTTCTTCACTTTTCAACTACCATGACCTATGTTAACTTCTTAGAGTAAACTTTCCTTGACTTTAATTTTTTAAAATTTTCAAAGCTTCATAGGAAATGAATCATATATTTTTTAGTCATGAGTCCTTGATTTATTAACTATTATAGTCATTCATGATTTTAATAATCCAACTTATTCATTTTAATCAATGTGTCCTTCCAATACAATTTACAAGAACAATATTTAAATGAAGTTTTGCTTTATTATCATTAACATTATCAATTGTAATTTGTTGATTAGTTTCTTTAGTATCGGACAATATTTTTATTAATTTTTCTAAACCTTTTCTTGTTCCTTCAAAATAAATCTCATTTAACTCACAATTTTCTGATTCAGTATATTCGGCTCTAAGAATCTCTTCATTACCTGACAATTTAAGAAATATCGTTCTAATAGATCCAACATCTAAGTACCAAAATGGTGTATAACAAACGAACTTTCCATTTCCCCAATCAGCATTTCCTAAATATAAAATTCTGTTTTTCCGTGTCCTACTCAATTTACATATATTTTTTGAAAAAGATTCAATACCTTCTAAATTTATTTGTAGTTCGATATAATCATCTTTTTTTACAAATTTAATAAACTGAGGATTTACCCATACAAGCTCATCAAATTCGTAACAGTTTTCATATTTTTCTTCTTCATTTGACATACATACATCTCCTACCATAATAAATGAATATTTTCCAAAATTTTATTTCTTCCGCCATCCAAGAAAGAATTTTTCCATCTTTCCAAATTTATATGTGGTTTTTGATATTTAAGTTTTCCATTCGTGTGTTGATCAAATCGTCATGTCCATTTTCCATCTGCGGAGACATGAAATTCAACACCATTTTTATTTACAATTGTTGAATTTGGTCCCAAAGTATCATCAGCATGTTTAATAGCTTCATCAACAGAGTCAAAATTTAAATCTGATTTCTTACAACTATTATGTACAACCAGTAATCCGTAACCGACTACATATGTATGATAACCTAAAACATTTAAGTTGTAAACATTCTATATTTTTGTATTTTTAAAAGGACTATTATCTACATTTAATAGATAACAGTCCTATTTTAAAATTTATATAATTTTAGTTTCTATTTATCTTCACCTTTATATTCACTATCATCATATACTCTTACTAATTTATCTAGTATATTTGTTATGCCTTCTTTTTCACATGCTTCTACTAGTCTTTCTGAAACAAATATTGCGGTTGGATTATCCATAGTAGAAAAAATATCTATATCAACTTTATTTAAATT
The DNA here is from genome assembly GCA_000437395.1 of Clostridium sp. CAG:288. GTDB lineage: Bacteria > Bacillota_I > Bacilli_A > RFN20 > CAG-288 > CAG-288. The sequence continues at coordinate 69,001 of FR898184.1, forward strand.
TTCTAAATACACTTTAGCTTTTTGTGCTAATCCTATATATCCTTTTTTTCCACAACAATGAATGCAACCACCTGACAATTCACTCTCAAAAACAAGTGTTTTTTTATCACCTTCATCACTTTCTAAATTTTCACAGTGTTCCCATATTATTGGAAGATAGGTTATTTTCACATCATATAGTTTTCCTGCATATGATGTTATTGGTTTTCTTTTTACTGTCTCTGCATATTTATATTCAATATAATCTACTATCCCTGTTAAATTATATTTCTCAAACATGTTTAAAAGTTTTTCAGTTGCCACAAAACTTCCATAACAAGTTACTCCAAAAGAAAAGTCTCCTACTTTATCTTTGTTAAAAACTGCTATGTTTTTATTTGTATAATATATATATATTACCTTTCTTCCACAATATGGGCATTTAAACATTAAATGTTTTATTTTAGGTTCTTTATCAGCATCATTTATTTCATTATCCTTATTAACACTTAAATAAGCATATGTCTTTTTTGATGAAAAATATTTTCCTTTACCACCAATTCTATAATATTTCATATCTTTACCTTTCTAGCAATTTAATTATTACTTCTCCAAATATTTCACTATAATCAGAATATATTCCATTTAATCTCTTTTCAAAATCAGCTAAATTTTTAGATAAATATACGGCTTCATCTATTCTATCGTCCAACTGTCTATGCCATTTTTGATAGCCTCTATGTCCTTCTTTTGTTAAAGCTTTCATTTTATAGTCTTCTCTATTTAAATGACCTCCCCATTCTGTTTTACTAATCTTTTTAAATGGTTTATTTGGAAGTGCATGATGAACTTGTCCTTTTGTATTTTCATTGACTGTATTTCCTCTAGTACATTTTTTTGAATTATCTGTTGGATTACTACAATTTTGATTATGTACAACCAGTAATCCGTAACCGACTACATATGTATGATAGCCTAAAACATTTAAGTTGTAAACATCCTATATTTTTGTATTTTTAAAAGGACTATTATCTACATTTAATAGATAACAGTCCTTGATTCTTTAATCTTCTTTTATTTTCTTTTTTCTTGGCTTTTCTTTTATTTCTAAAACATAATTATTGTAGTCATGACATTTATATATTTTTGAATTTCTTTTAATGAAACTAGCCATTTTATTATAGATCTGATTTCTTTTTCCTGTTTCTTCTTTAGAGTAATATCCATCAGCATATATTCTTGATCCAGGATATTTTATTGTATTCTTTTTCGAGTATTGCACATAACCTGTGAAATCAAAAGAATATGCACTATCATTACATAGCCAAAAATCTACAGATATTGAATTTTGGCTTGCTAAATCTTCTATTCTATCTTTATCATTTATATTTGCTTTAAATATTTCACAATCTTTGTCAAAAACTAAGATTTTACCCCAAGTCAAAATATCTTTTTCTATCAAATCTATTACATCATCTCCCTTAAGTTTTGAATCGATTATTACTGCATCTTTTATATTCTCTTTAACCCATTTTAGAAATTTGATAAGGTTTTCTTTATTTGTGTAAAATCCAGTTTGCATGTATTATCTCTCCTTTATTTATAAGTTACAAATATTACTTTTCCTTCTCCAATTGAATTTGCTATATCTTCTAGAGCTCTTACTTCTCTTGCAACAGGACGCCCTGATTTTGTTCCAACTCCTACTTGATAGCCTATTATTACATTTTCTTCATTATCTACTACACCAATATCTATATATCTTTTGCTCTTATATCCTCCTGTTGTATCTACATAGATTTCTTTTTTTATATCATAACCTGGGTATTCGGCTTTCAATTGTTTTTCTATATCATTTATTTTTTCCTGATGTTCTTTGCATCCTTTTCTGCCATTTGGATTACTACAATTTTGATTATGTACAACCAGTAATCCATAACCGACTACATATGTATGATAGCCTAAAACATTTAAGTTGTAAACATTTTCTACTTCTTCAAGTTCTTCGCTATCTACTTCTATGACTCTTTCATATCCTTCTTTTGTCTTTATTAAGTCGTTTACTTTTATATCTTTAGCTTTCTTCCATCCTTCACTTGTTAAAATACTATGTCCTGGTGTACTTACTATCTCATCTTTTTTAGTCTTTATATGACTTAATTCTTTTGTCTCATTCTTATATACTTCTACTACTTCTTTATATTCGAATATTCCTAAATTTTCGTTATATGATAAGACTTCTTCTCCTTCTTCTATCTTTTCAATTGCTTTATAGCCTTCTTTTGTCATTACTAGTGTTCCAGCTACAAAACAGAATCTTCCATTTATGGCTCCACTTACTGCTCCACCTATCGCTCCCCACATAAAGCCATCTGCAGCTCCATTTACTGCACCTTTTTTAGCTCCTCTTAAAGCTCCTTCCAAGGTTCCTGTTCTTAAGCCTTCCATGGCTGCTCCTAGTAATGCTCCAAAGACTGCCCCACTTGCTGCACCTATTAGCGCTCCTGTTACTGCACCATATAACATTGTCAAACCATTACACGCTAGGCTTGTTCCCATTGTTGCTACAGCTACTATTCCCGATAACGCTATAACACCTATACCTATACATACTTTTATGGCCCAGCTTGGCATATTGCCATTTTCATCTGCATAGCTTATTGGATTACACTTACAATAGGCATACATATTCATTGCACTTATGTTTCCTACTGAACCTACTTCATTATCTGAATTTATAAATCTTCCTAATTCTGGATCATAATATCTTGACTTTAAGTAATATAATCCTGTGTCTTGATCATAAATATAGCCTTTATATACAAATGGATTTATATCTGCTATTAATTGTCCTTCTGTCTTATCTACTACTTTAATACTTGGTTTACCCCAATCATCATAGCTATACTCTACTAAAGTCTTTCCTTCTAAGTTTATTACTCTTAGAATCTCTCCTTGAATATTTCTTTCATAGATATATTCTTTTGTCCCTATCGATAAACCTACTAAGCTTCCTACTTCATCATAGACAAAAGATACTCTCTTTTCTTTGTTATCCTTTATTCTCTTTAAGGCTACTAATCTTTCTCCTTCTAATATGTACTTATAGGTATAACCGTTTATAATCTTTCTTTCTATTCTTGTTCCATTATAGTCATAGGCATATAATGCGTTATTAATTGCTGTTACTCTTTTTCCACTCCAAGCAAAATTCAATATTTTATTTGGTTTTTTAATTATTGATGGATTACTTGTGATTGAATTACAATATGTTATTGATACTCCATCGCTTCGACTTATTAACTTATCTTTATCAACGCTATCGTATGTATAAGTAAGACCATCTTTTGTTTTGATATTGTTATTTGAGTCATAACTATATGTGTGAATAAGACCATTTATATTTGATTTAGTTAACCTTGATAAACCATCATATGTGTATTCTTTTTTATCTATTTCACTATTTGAAGAATCTAATCTTTTTATAGAAGTAATATTTCCTAAAGAATCATATTCGTAATTTAATGATTCACCATTAAACAATTGTTCTGATTCAACTTTAGTAGTTGTATTAGTAAGATATTTTTTATAAGCATACTTCTTAGCTAGTTCTTTATTTTTATAATGAATTTTCTTAACTTCAGTTCTTCCCATTTCATCAAAATAAGTTCTGACTGAAATTGATTGACCATCATCTATAATTCTATTAATCTCATCTAAAGTTGCATAGCTATCTTTAAACGATATCATTTCCATGCAACCATTTAAGTGATAACAAGGATTATTATTACTATCTACTGCACAACCAAAATATGTTAAAGCTCCCTCTAAATTGATATAAATATTATCAACTGGGAATTCATCATAATCGGTTTTAACATAAGCATGACCATTAGCATCAAATATTAATGACAAGTTAATCCACTCACCTGGATTGACATAACCTATCATGCATGTATCTTCAATCTCATTGCTATCTGTTCTAAGATAAATATCTTCGCCATAAACAAATATCTTTAAAACTTGTTTTCCATCTTTTACCGAATATAAGACTACCTTATCATCAGTTTCTTCAACATCATCAACTTTAAATCTTAAATTGATATTTCCTTGATCTTTAATTAACAAATCATAAGCCAATTTTGATTTACTTCCATTATTTAAGTTATGAACTCCATCATAACTTGCATAAACGTGACGATAGAGAGGATTAACACCTGTTCTATCAAATTTAAACATATTTTGTTTTTCGTTTCTAAATGAAGTCTCAGAAAAAGCATAGACTTTAGGTTTCATTTTCTTTAAAGAAGTCAATGATCCATTTAAAGAAATAACATCATAACCTTCATATGCCTTATCGTTAAAATAAGTAACACCACTAGCTCCATAGTTAGGTTTATTACATAAATAATCTAAACCTTCAAAATAAATCCCCTTAAAGTTTTCATCAGTTATATCACTTGAACCAACTGATACAAAAGATACTTTAAACTTCATATTTAATGGATATTTTTTACCATCTAATAAATATCCATTTTTATCTAGTGAATATAAGTCTGGCATACTTAAATCATCTGATGGTGCACCTAAAATAAAGTACTTTAAATTTGTAATATAAGATTTATCAAAATAATCAGTAGATGTTATTTCATCATTTAAAATGAGTTTAATCGTTCTTTTATTAGTTCTAACTGAGTAACTTAGTTTCATACCAACTAAGTTCCAACTATCCATTTTTAAGGTTGTTCTACTTGTAACAACATTATTTGTTAAATTGTCTTTAATTTCTATTTTTCCATCTGCCAATGCACTTAAAGTAAATCTAATTTTAGAAGCTTCTTTTTCAGCTAAAGCAAACACTCTTTGTGCACCTTTAATAGTTTCAATAGGTTTAATCCAGGCATAAATCGTTTTTCTATGATTAAAGTTATCTTGCCAATTCTTTAAATCAAAGTTCTTATTACTTGTAGATTTACCTTTTCTTTCTCTATTAAAAGTTGAAGTATCATAAGCAATAACTGCATTGTCATCCTTAAATACTAATGAAGCCACACTATCGTCTAATGGATTTTCATTAAGTACAGTCATTCTTTTTCTTCTAATAGTATTTAAACGTGATCTACCACCATAAACACCTTCAAAACCACTACCACCTTTAATAATTTCATCTGGGAAAGCACGTTCTAATCGAGCAAAATATCCTGAAGGAGTATAGTCGTTGTACTCATATTTATATTCGTAATCAAAACTTCTTAATAAACCATCAATGCTTGTAATTTCCTTTTGTACATTTTTCAAATTGTCATAGTCATAAGCGAATTGATTACCACTACTATCTAATGCTGATACTACATCTCCATTTGAATTGTAAGATAAGAAAAGATGATTATCGTTGATACAATCATATATTTCAGAAGGTTGATTATTTTCGTTGTACTTATATTCGACTTGAACTACATTATTAAATCTAACTTTTGTCAATCTTTCTTTTTTATCATATTCAAAATTATAAAAACCACACGCTTCACTATCTCCTAGAATTTGTTTAGTCAATAGGTTAGTGTTAATGCCGTTAATTATTTTGGTATAGAAATTTTTAACAATAGTTTTACCATTAAGTGCAACAGTGCTAAGTTGTTGATCGATAGTATATGAAAAAGTATATTTAGTTCCGTTACATGCAGTAATTGAAGAAATGTTGCCTTTTGAATCATAGATATAAATACAACCATTTTTAGCTCCACCTAATTCAGCAATTTTTTCTTTTAACTTACCATATACATCATATTTAAAAGTTGTGACAAGTCCATTAGCATTTACTTGTTTATTTAATCTATCAATTTCATCGTAATTAAAGAGTGTCTTAGCCCCTGTGTCATCAGTTTGACTGATTAATTTATTTTCCTTATCGTACTCATCTTTCGTACATAAAGTTTCTCCTGTACTAGTGATAATTTTAGTTTCTGTCTTGTTTTCTCCAGAATACTTATACATAATTTTGGAATTTTGGTTGTTAGTAATCTGAGCAACTTTTCTATTAGTAGCGTTTCCATAAGTAAATCTAAAAGTATCACCAGAAACATCTGTCATTTCAGTTACTCTAGAGTTACTATCGTAACTAATGTTTGAAAATGAGCCATCAGAATTAACTACTTCTGATAAATTATTTTGTTCAGTATATGAATATTCTTTGCCAAAATCATCTTTGTATAGTTGAATAGCATCGACATATACATCAGATTTCGCCCTAGCTTTAACACCTACTTCAACATAATCAAACGATCTTTCAGCTATAACATTTCTCGTCAATACTTGCCAATTTTCATAGTTAGGATCAAAGTCAAAAGTATGCATTACTATTTCACTTTTATCTAAATAATGAATTTTAAGATAAGCTTGGAACGTGTCATTTTTGGATACGTTACCTTTACCAAAAAGTGTTAACAATAAGCTTTCTCCAGCATTACCACTAATAGCAATTTTCTTATAAATCACTTTGCACTTATTTAAGTCTGACTTCATTCTTAAAATAGTGCTTCCTAAAACTAACGGATGGTCTAAGCCAGTATATTCAATAAAATCATTAGCTCCTATGTTACTACAAATCCAACTTAAATTTTTTCCTTCAAAATATCCGTTATTGATATAGTTATAACGAACGTTATGATCACCAAAAGTTAAAGACAAGTCATCAACATAAGCAACATATCTAGAGCCACCAAAAAATAAATGAACAGTAACAGTAACATTTGAAATATTCTCTCCTCCTGGAATAACAACACCAGTTTTTTCATATGCATTCCAATCGAAAGTACCACCTAAAGTATTAGAGACAACATATTCTTTCTCTTTTTGATAAATGCCTGGTTCAATAGCGCTAGATCCATATTTAGATTTATTTGTAGCAGGATTTGAACTATCAATTTCTTCTAAATACTTAACTTTAACAATAGCTTTAATATCACCGCTTGCTAATATACTTCTAGAATTACAAATAGCTTTAAAGAAAGTTTTAAAAGTATAAGTCCCTGGTAGTGGCAAATATAAATCCTGCTTAATTTCTAAATTACCAACACCTTTTTCAACTTTTAAACACTTTTGTCCATAGACACCACCATCGACAACTTTAAAATAGTTTTTAGAGCCATATACTAATTTCCATGGCAACTCTGAAGTAAATAAATCACCTGAATCAAAAGAGTTATTATCAATAATATTTCTTTCATTAACCTGAACTTTAGATTCACTAATTAAACCACCAGAAATACCATTACTAATATCTTTATAGTTTTTAACTATTGATTTTGCTTCACAGTCAATTACACTTCTACATCTACCTAAATAATCAAAGTAATAATCAGAATAAAAACCAGTATAATCTGTAACCCTAGTTTGGAAAGTATAATAATCGTAAGTAGTGTATTTTTGTTCGTCGATATCACCGATAAATTCGTGAACAACTTTTGTTACTTGGTTTTGGTTACTATAAGAAATTCTACTTCCAATACCATTTGTTTTATCGACAATTCTAACTAATCTTTTTTTATCGTCATAAGTAAATAATGCTTCGTTTACAACAATTGAAGAATCACCGATATAAGACTTAATTGAATTAACTGTTTCATTAGTAACATCAAATTCAACTTTATAAAGCAAAACATCTTTAAAACTAAATTGTTTTACATATACTTTGTTTATTGAATAAGTGATTGCCAAATATTCTCCATCACCATCCGTAATCTTTTTTGGTCGTCCATTACTATCGTATTCATAAGTGATGGTTTTACCTGTACCCAATTCAATTTTAGTCAATAATTGTCTATCAGTTTCAAAGTACATTTTATTGTTGTATCTATCGACAAAAATAAAAGTTTTTAAGTCGTTATAACTTGCAAGACAATACACAGTCTCACCAAAGCATACAAAGTACTCACCATTAAAAGGTGAAATTGGATCAAGATTATATAAATCCTTAATGTCATCTGGTCTACACGGATACAAAACTAACGATTTATTACTTGGATCGATTAATTCGATAACACCATCTTCATCATCTCGAGTGATAGTGTAATCACCGCTAAACCTCCAATATTTACCTAAAACTTGATTATAAGTTGGATTTTCAATATTAAAGAAAGCGTGGAAAGCAGCAGGATTTTTTGAATTTGAAGTCTTGATAGGTTCTACTTTATGAATTAATTTACCACTAGCTAAATTGATACTGCTAATACCAGCAAATCCAACATCTTCTTGAGTATATTCATAAATATCATCAAGTCCTCTAATATTATTTTCATCGACTGTTAAAACAATTTCCTTTTTAAAAAGCTCATCAATATCGTAAATATTAAAATCTTTTGCAGAAGATTTTAAAGCGAACCAAATAAACCTAGTTCTACGTTTTGTATCATATAAATACTTTGTTAGATCAAATTCTAAAAGTTCATCGACCCTATCGTATAAATTTGGTTTACCATTATAAAAAATCGAATCGATAATAGTAAATGAAGACAAGTCAATATCTGTACTATTTTTCTTTTTATAACTAGATTCATTTATAAGATAAAGATCATATCTAGCATCCTCTTCGACACTTTTAACTTTAAGTCTAAGTTTAGAATTGACAACTTTTGCTGCGATATTTAATTGTGAAATTTCAATTTGAAAAAGGACAAGTCCATCTTTTGTAACTGTTCTTTTTCCAGTACTATCAGTTAAAATAGCTCCTGTTGGCGATAAATATTTCGTCTCTAAAGCAAATTTGACAGTACCAGCCAAATTATTTGAATTAATAAACATTTTTTTCTCCTTAAATTATTTTTATTGTTTTGTTTAAAGACATAGGATCAATTACCTTTATTGAATCTTCAAATAAAAGTACATCAACACCTATATCTAGTTTGTTTTCTAAAAAACAAATAAATTTATTTCTTAAATCTATAGCGTCCATACTCATTACTTCTTTATTAAAAATAACAAGCAAATCTAAATCACTATAAAAATTATTTGTTCTTTCAGCATACGATCCAAATAAGAATATATTTTTAATTGAATACGTATTTATTATTTTTTCTTTATTCATATTAAAAAACTTAATTATTTTATTTAATGAAAGTCTTTTATTTCTTCTATCTATCTTTTTTGAGACTGACTTAATAAATTCGATGTTTTTAGAAATACGCTCTTTATCTTTAAACATCATTTTAAGTTCTTTAAATTTACTTTGCGGTATTCTAATTTCATATCCATTTTTTCTAACAAAGAAATAATTAAGTAACAATAAAGCGTACTCTACTTTTTTATATTTAATAACACTATTTAATTCGTATATTAGTTCAACAATAAAGTCTTCTTCATCTTTATATTGATAATAAACATGAACTAAACGTTCAGCTTTTTTGTTAGAAAGTTTTTTACCTGTTAGTAAAAAGTAAGATTTAATAAATAAGTTTCTATCTATAAGATATGAAATATTATCTTGTAAGAATAATCTACAATCATTTATTGATCTAATTAAATATTCGCTCTTATTAGTCGGATATTCTTTATTAAGTATAATGTTTTTTGCCTTAACTTTTTGAACTGATGAATCCATACATTTAGCAATTAAAAATGTAATATTATTCATTAGAAAACCTTAATTCTATATTTTTGTAAATCATTAAGTTTTGTAAATGGATCATCACTTCTAATCGCATCGACTGGAATAGCAGCCATATTTGCAATATACTTTTCAATTTCATCGATTTTATCGTAATTATCCATTTCAATAATTAAGTCTAAATCGCTGAATTTTGTATATAGTTTCTTAGCAAAAGAACCTGTTATAAAAATGTGTTTAACACCATATTTTTCAACTAAATCTCTCTTTAAACTCATTATTCTTTTCACTGCTTCATTATCATCAATTAGTTCATGAGGAGTGTTATAGATAATACTATTTTCAAACCTAGCCATGACTATATCTTCAAATGAATCTAAAGATAATCCTGATTCTATTAATTCACATAAATAGAAAGTATAAGAGAGTGGGAAAATTATAGGTAAAATATTATTAGAGAATAAAATTGCATTAAATATCACTATTGCAAATTTATAAGTGTATTCTCCAAATATTTTATTCTTCACAATAAACATAAATAGCTCACATGCATCTTCAAATGGATTAATATAGTTTAATTTTGATAAAAAGTTTTGAAGTTTATCTCTTTTATCAATTGAAAAACATAGTGAAAATAGAAGAACACAACTATCAATTGTCTCTATATTTATTCCATTAGACTTTAATAGTTCAAACATTTTCTTTGTTTTAACTATATCATTTTGAATTTCATTTACTGGCTCATTTTTACCTAAATAAGCCATAAAATCATCATATGTACACTCGTAGACATATTTACCAATATTTGAATAAGCTATAAATCTAAAATCTATTTTTTGATTGTAAATATCTTTAAACATTGGTAGTTTATTTGACATTTTTATCCTTACTAAATACTTGTTTAATAATTTGATTTGCACCTGTTGAACTTGCACCGCTAACAATTCCAACACCTAAAGCAACCCAAACATTGTGTGCATCTAAAATCATTTCTGGATTTGTATAAAAAATAACTATGCCAATAATTCCACCAAAAATAGAAAGTATTAATGGAATTAACTTGTAACTTTCTTTTTTATTTTTAAAAACAATTTTATAAATTTCACCTATAATATAGCAGCACAAGACTATAATAGGTACGCTTGAAAACTCCATAGCTATTTTCTCCTTATTCTTTTTCCATATTTAGGCTTTGTTCAACTTTAGCTAATCTTTCAAGCATTTCTCTATCGATATTATCAAGCATAATAAACTTTTCTTCCAAAGTAGAAAGTGTCTTAACAATATATTTGATATCAGCTTGAATTAGCCCAAATCTTTCGCCATCAATCTTCGTATCATTTTTTTCATTTCTCTTTAAAGCCAAATAAGCAAAAACAATACTAGAAATAGAACATAAGAATCCAATAACGCTAATAGCAACACTTATTTCATTCATTTGAAATACCTCCTTTCACTTATAAAACCGTAAGTTTTCATATGTTTTTGCTCAAAAAAGTGAAATTTTTTATAATTTTATTAAAAAAGAGGCAAATTTCTGCCTCAAAAATTACAAAATTATCTACTATGTACTTATTTTATAAAATTCTCATTACCAATTTTGTTATAAATTATCCTTGATCTATTTTTCTTATAGTTCCATCAAAAATTAATATATTATGAATCAAAATATAAGCATTAAAAAAGCAATATAAGTAAGATTTGTTTTTCTCACTTATATTGCTTAATTATTTATTCGTGGTGATGGTGATGACCACATGAACATTCGTGATCATCTTCACATTCATCCTCTTCTTCGTCTGTTTCTTCTGGCTCTAGATCAAACTTATCTTCATATTCAGCAAAGGCATTTCCTAAATATGGTTCTTCAGTCTTTTCGTCAGAATTTTCTGCTTCATCATATTTTAAGACGTTAGTTTCTGTCATATATCTTGGATAGTCTTCATTGATGTAACTATATTCATTTTCTGATTCAAAATATCTGAATTGAACGTGGATATGAATTGCGTAATCTGTTAAAGACTTAAGCAAGAAATTAGCAACGTTCTTTTCTAATCCTTTATATTTTACAGGTGCATCAACAATAACATTTAATTGGAAAGATGTCTGTTCAACGCCATCATAGATCAAAAATGAATCTGGAGCATAGAAAATAACTTCTTCTGGTGAAGATTCATATAAATTTGCTATTTTTTGATGAATTTTTTTAACTAATTCTGGAGCTAAATATTTATCAACTCCTAAAAGTGAAATTGTTATCATATAATCAATACCTCCTAACAATCGCTGACTGGATCAATATCAAGAGAAATCTTAATATCTTTCCCTTCTAAATTAAACAAGTTATTAAATACTTGTTCAACTTCTTGATGCGACTTATATTTTAACATTAGTTTACGATAATATCTATTGTTAACCTTCTTTATATAAGGAAAACTTGGCCCATATATATTTACACGTGCATTTTTTAATTCAGCCGTTAAATATCCTTTTACCTTATAGCAAAATGTTTCTAGTTCATCAGAATCTGTACCACTAATAGTAATTATTGCTAAAAAAGTATACGGCGGATATTGAAATACTTTTCTATTGTGCATTTCAAATTTATAAAATTGTTCATAATCTTGATTAGCTGAAAGATTGATAATTTCATTTTCCGGCATATATGTTTGAATAATAGCTTTACCATTATTTGAAAATCTTCCTGCTCTTCCAATAAGTTGAGTTAACAAGTCAAAAGTGTCTTCGTTAGCTTTATAGTTTGGAATGCTTAAAGATTTATCAGCCATTAAAGATACAGCTAATTCAACATCTTTAAAATCGTGACCTTTAGCTATCATTTGAGTACCAATTAAAATATCATAATCATGATTTTCAAAACCAAATAAAGTCATATTAAATTCTTTTTTCCTACTTGCAATATCGCTATCTAAACGAGCAATACGGGCCATAGGAAAAAGTCTTCTAACCTCATCGACAATTCTTTCTGTTCCAAAACCAGTATTTGAAAAAACTTCACTACCACAATTTTCACACTTAAGATCAGCTGCTGATAATTCATAATCACAATGGTGACATTTTATTTTGTTATCTTCTTTATGATAAGTAAGTGGCACGTCACAATTAGGACACTTAAATATTTTTCCACACTTACGACATGAATATACTGGAGCATATCCTCTTCTATTTATAAATAGTATTGCCTGCTTATTTTTAGCGATTGTCTCAGCTATTGCTTTTCTTAAAGGTATAGAAATAATAATAGAATCTGTATCGAGATTTTTAATATTAGCCATATCAATTATCTCGACTTTTGGTAATGCGTATCCTGTAAATCTTTTTGTTAAATAAAGCTGTTCATAGACTTTCTTTTCAGCCCTAGCTTTTGTTTCAAGTGAAGGAGTAGCACTAGCTAAAACTAACTTAGCGCCTAACATTTCACTTCTCATTATTGCTACAGTACGAGCGTGAAAATATGGTTCATTTTCTTGCTTATAACTTCCTACATGCTCTTCATCTAATATAATTAAACCTAAATTGTTAACCGGAGCAAATATCGCACTACGTGCCCCAATAACAATATTAGCTTTACCGCTAGCTATTCTTAAATGTTCATCGTATAAATTAGCAGCTGTCTCTCCACTATGAATAACTGCAACGTCATCTTTAAATTTACTCTTAAAAATAGTTACCAATCGAGAAGTTAAAGCAATTTCAGGCTCTAGAATCAAAACACCTTTTCCAATAGAACGATAATATTCAGTTAATTTAAAGAATACTTCCGTTTTACCAGAGCCAGTAACACCTTCTAATAAAAATACTTTTTTATCTTTAGAAACTATAGTGTTATAAGCGTTAAGTTGCTCCTCGCTTAATTTCTTTTCTACATATTCTTTCTTTTCATACTCTGCTAATCTATTAACCTTAACATCAACAATTTCAATAAAGCCTTTTGCTAATAAAACAGCAACAGTCTTTTTCATTCCAAAGCCAGTAAACTTAACAGAACCTTTTTCTTTTATCTTATTTAAAGCCTTCAACTCTAATTTCGATAAAGATCCATCATCATCCTTTTTAAAAGTAATCATTTTTACAAAAGCTTCTTTTGGTTTGTTTTTAAAACTTGATGCTGGTTTTAATGATGGAGGAAGCATCGTTTTATATATAGAAATTAACGTTGAATGATAATACTTAGCAACTTTATCTGCTAATTCAAACATTTCATCAGTCAAAACTGGTGAATTATCTATTAACTTATCAATAAATAAAGTTTCGAAAGTTTTACCTTTGTTAAACTCTTTTATATCTTGTTGAATTAGTTCTGGATCATCAATTATAAAACCTATAGTTTGTTTTTTATTAAAACTGACGATTACTCTTTCACCTTTTTTAGGATTAAGTTCTGTTAAACATGCATACGAAAAAGGGCGATCCAAAGTGTGAATCTGTCTTTCTATTAGTACTTTTAACAAATAAAACAAAATTATTCTCCTTTAGATTTATTATTTTGATTTAATCCCAAATATTTAATTTTATCTCTTATAATCTTTCTTATTTGATCAGCAGCGCTTTTAACAGTATCGTTAATTACTGGATAATCATATGCATATTTAAGTTCTAATTCGCGTTGAGCTTTAGCGAGTCTTTGTTGAATGACTTCTTCGCTTTCTGTTCCTCTTTTACGAATTCTTTGTTCAAGGTCTTCCATTGATGGTGGAATGAGGAAAATTGTTACTACATCTGACCCATGACATTTAGAAATAACTTGTTTAGCACCTTCTACTTCGATTTCAAGCAAAACGTTTTTACCTTCGTTTCTAAGCTTTTCAACATAAGCTTTTGGAGTACCATAATAGTTTCCAACAAATTGTGCATGTTCTAAAAAGCCATCTTCATCCAAAGTTTTTTGGAACTCTTCTTTAGTAACGTAAAAATAATCTACTCCAGGAGTTTCATGTTCACGTCTTGGTCTAGTTGTCATAGATACAGAATATGCAAGATTCAATGATTTATCTGCCATAACTAAGCGTCTAACAGTGCCTTTACCAACTCCGCTAGGACCACTCATAATGATTAAAAGACCACGTTTCATGAATTTCTCCCTTTTGTATATTTTTTTGTTTATAAGTTTATAAGTATATAGATTATAGTGCTTTTACGTTTTAAGGTAAAGCAAAAAAATAATTTATTTATAAAAAACAAAAGCAAAAGTAAAATAATGCAGTATTTATTGCCTATTATTAAATAATATAGCTAAAAAGATATAACTCCAATTCTTTTTTGATGCTATAATAAATAAACTATGGCACTAGATAATACAACTTTAAAAACTATTCAATCACAGCTATTAAGCGAACTCGATGGAGCTTTCTTAGAAAGACCATACGCTTTAAATTACACACATATAGCTATACCTTATCATAGTGGAAATAACGCTGAAAACAAAGGCAGAGGTACACTTATCATTGCTTTAGATGGTGAGAATCCATTTATAGTATACTCATTTGATAAATTTACCAAAATCAACGATAACTCGCCTTTTTTAAACTCACTAAGAAAACTTCAAGGAACAAGAATAAGAAATATTAAAAAAGCTCCTGGAGAAAGAGTTATCACCATATCTAGTGAAGTTAAAGATGTTGGAATTGATGTTACAGATACTGGATTCGATTTGATTATTGAACTTTTTCCAATGCATCCAAACGCTTATCTTGTCAGCTATCCATATGGCAAAGTAGTGTCAGCTTTTAAAGATCGAGGTGACTTAAGCCTTAAAGGTTATAATGGTCGAGGACTTAAATACTCCTATCCACCATTAAGAACAGAAGTTAATAGCAATTTAAAATCATTAGAAGAAATTAAACCATTATTATCTAGAGCTACCTATAAACATTTTGAACAATACGCTAATAAAGTAGGATTTGAAAAAGCCTTAGATGATCTAATTAATTCCAAATCACTATATTTAATAAACGAAAAGATTGAGCCTTTAAGTTTTGACAATGCTAACGCTCAAAAAATAGATATTAACAATATATACTCTCACTATGTCTCAGGCCAAAGAAAACAAGCTAGAATACTTAAAGACAAAGAACTTATAGACACAATTAATAAGTCTTTGCGTATAGCTAATAAAAAGATGAATAACCTTGAAAAAGATTATTCTGATGCACAAAAAAATCTCAAATACGTCGACTATGGTCAACTTTTATATATGGCTCAAGCTGATTATGTTCCAGGCATGAAAGAAATAGAAGTAGAAGGCACCACTATACCGTTAGATAACAAATTAACCTTAGTCGAAAACGCTAATAGATATTTCAAAAAATATCGTAAAGCTAAGCAAGCTATAACTACACTAGCTGAATTAATAAATAAAACAAAATATGAAATTACATATTTAGAAAAGAAAAGACTTGATATTGAAAACGGATCGGCAAGAGACTTAATGGAACTTAAAGAAGAATTAGTTATCAATGGATATCTTAAAGGAAAGTCTCAAAAAGCTGGAAAGAAACAAAAAAGCATCAAGAAAAAGAGCTATGAGCCACACTATTTAAATATAGGCAATGCCAAAATAGGATTTGGTTTAAACGACTTACAAAATGAAACTTTGACCTTTGAAATAGCACGAAGTAATTCCCTATTCTTCCACGTAAAGGATCATCCAGGATCGCACGTAGTAATTCTAAATGGTCAAGATGACAACAATATAAGAACTATTGCCTGTGAACTTGCACTTTATCTCTCACATCAAAAAGATGGAGATGTAATGTATACTGAAAAAAGATTTGTTAAGAAAAATAAAGATAAAACAGGTTTAGTTAATATCTTAGAATATAACACTTATACAATTAAAAAAATACGTGAAGAATCAATTGAACTGTTCAAAAAAGAGCTAGACTAAGCGCAGATTCTCATAAGGATGTTTTTAAGCATCCATCCAAATTTGCCGATTGAGAGTGCACAACTAAGGAAATTGCAGAGATGTTTATACAGCCTCGAGACTTTTTACAGTCTGGGGCTGTTTTCTGTTTGCAGTCTATCAGAAGCGTTACCGCGCATAAAAATGGGGGAACCGATATTTAAGGTTCGTTCTTTATAAAATCTTAACACCATTCGTAAAAAATCTAATGCCATCTTTACGGGAAATGTGGTAATATAATACCGATAAATGAAATCGAGGTATTTTGAATGAAAATACTGAAAAGAAAACTATCTTCGTTTCAAATAATTCTGCTAGGGTTTGCAGGGGTCATATTACTCGGCGCTTTGATATTAACTCTGCCGATTTCTTCAAAATCGCATGAATGGACTTCTTTTATAGACGCGCTTTTCACTTCGACGTCTGCCGTATGCGTAACGGGACTTATTGTGTTCGATACCGCAACGCACTGGACGATATTCGGGCAAATCATTATATTGTTGTTAATTCAAATCGGCGGTATGGGCGTTGTAACAATTGCAGTTTCACTTGCCGTTGCTTCCGGTAAAAAAATCGGGCTGTTCAGCCGCGAAGCAATGAAAAACGCAATTTCCGCGCCGAACGTGAGCGGAATCGTTCGGTTGACCGGATTTATAATCAAGGGGACATTTTTGATTGAAATGATCGGTGCACTGATTATGCTCCCTGTGTTTTGCAAGGATTACGGCGCAGAAGGTATATGGATGGCTGTTTTTCACTCCGTGTCTGCATTTTGCAATGCCGGATTCGATATTATGGGAACCAAAAACGGCGAATTTACTTCTTTGACTCACTACTCCGGACAACCGGTTATCAATATTACGATTATGCTGTTAATCATTGTCGGTGGTATCGGTTTCCTTGTATGGGAAGACATTTACAAACACAAGTGGCGAATAAGAGAATATCGCACGCAGAGCAAACTTGTTTTAATTGTTACGGCTGTGCTGATTGTTTTACCCGCTGTTTATTTCTTCTTTTTTGAATGTGACGATTTACCTGTCACAGAGCGCATACTTGCGTCTTTATTTCAATCCGTAACGCCGAGAACGGCAGGCTTTAACACGATAAATCTTACCGCAATCAGCGATACGGGATTATACTTGATGATTATTCTTATGTTGATAGGCGGTTCACCGGGTTCAACTGCAGGCGGTATGAAAACGACAACGATAGCGGTTCTGTTTTCTTCTGCTTTTTCCGTATTCAGAAAAAAAGACAACGCCGAAGTTATGAAACGTCGGATTGATGATGAAACCGTAAAAACAGCTTCGGCAGTATTTTTGATGTACATAACTCTGTTTTTGGTTGGCGGAATGGCTATAAGCGCGATTGAAAATTTGCCTATTACGTCCTGCCTTTACGAAACCGCTTCCGCCGTCGGCACGGTAGGACTGACACTCGGAATTACTCCGACACTCGGAATTGCTTCTAAAATGGTTCTGATTATGTCCATGTTCTTCGGTCGGGTGGGCGGATTGACGCTGATATATGCCGCTTTCGGCACACATAAAAAGCAAGTGGCAAAGTTGCCGACGGATACGATTGCAGTCGGTTAAGGAGGTTTTATATATGAAAAAGAAATCTGTTTTATTGATAGGTCTCGGACGTTTCGGGAAATACATCGCAATGAAATTACACGAATTAGGACACGAAGTCATGGCGGTAGACGAAAACGAAGAAAGAGTCAACGACGCTATGCCTTATGTGACTGACGGACAAATCGGCGACAGCACAAACGAAGCGTTGCTGAAATCTCTCGGTATAAAAAATTATGATGTTTGTATCGTAACAATCAGTGGGAATTTCCAGAGTTCGCTTGAAACGACCTGCTTATTAAAGGAATTGGGAGCGCAAAAGGTTGTGTCTCGTGCCGAACAGGATGTACAGGCGAAATTTCTTCTGCGTAACGGCGCGGATGAAATTATCTACCCTGAAAAGCAACTTGCCACATGGGCTGCAATCCGATATACATCCGACCATATTCTCGATTATATAGAACTCGGAGATTCCTGTTCGATTTTTGAAGTGTCCGTTCCGCAGGCATGGGTGGGAAAATCAATTGCAGAGATAGATATTCGCAGAAAATACAATGTAAACATCATTGCCACAAAGAAAAGCGGAAAAATCAATGCGGTTGTTACCGCCGACACAGTCCTTTCCGAAGAGGAAACGCTTTTGGTGCTCGGAGGTTATAAGGCATTGCGAAAGTGTTTTGATATTTAACCGCCTTAAAAGAAGGTGACCTTATGAAAGATGTGATTGTTATTATCGCAGTAACAGCAGTTATAGTTTTCGGCTTTTTCATTATGAAAAGGCTCGATGCTTTCTTGGAGGAAAACAGGAAAGCAATTGAAAAAGAACAAGAAGAACAATGCAGTCCGCTTAAACTTTTTTGATACGGAAAACTACGAAAGTATGATTTCCGAGATTGAAATTTTCAAAGAAAAACATAAAAAAATCGCAGTTGTTATATTTGATGAAGAAGATAGGGAGTTGACTGAGACATTAAATAATTATAAAAGCTGTTTTAAGTAGATTTTATTTAAAAAATATGATGTAATAAAAAATAAAAGCCGAAGGAGGCACGGATTAGTCAAATGGGAGAAAGATTTGCAAATAACAATGATCACATTCTGGTCTGCCTGTCATATGCACCTTCCAACACAACAATCATTCAGACTGCGACAGCCATGGCAAGGGCGCTTCAC
>FR898185.1 GCA_000437395.1 Clostridium sp. CAG:288
TCCACTTGATACAGTTGAACACTATGAAAAAGCTGATAAAGTAGTAATTACATCTATTGCAAACGAATCTTTCCATGAATATGGTGAAATTACAGGCAATATTGAAATTGAATCTGGACATTTAGCAGTAGAAAGCACAGCAAAAGTTTCAACAATTGTTGCTAAGCCAACTAACACAGTTAAGTTGTCAGTAACTAATGAAGAAAATGTTGGAACAATTGTTACTACAGATACAACAAAAACAACATTAAATGTTCCAGAAAGTGTCAAACCATCAGAAAGTCTTTCAGAAGATAAAATAGCTGAAATGGAGAAATTTGATGGTGGATTAGGAACAGAAAAGAGTCCATATTTAATTAGTACAGCAGATCAATTAGTTCAAATTGAAGATGGAAAATCTTATTATTTAATTAGCAACATTAATCTTACCTCAAAACCTTTAATACATGTAAATGCTACTAACAGCCATATTTCAAGCTTTAAAAATGGGGTATTAAATGGTAATGGATATACAATTACTATGGCTGAAGGAGCTTCGTTTGTTATTCATGCTGAATATTCTAAATTTAATGATGTAAACTTTATTTTCAATTATAAGAGCGGAACTGATCAAACGATTGTAGAGTATTCTTCTAATTTGACAATGACAAATGTTCATACTTATGGGTCAGCATCTATGACTGGAAATGTCGGCTTATTCTGCCTTTATTTAGGTCAGGGAGAAATATCAAATACTTATGCTACTTTTACAAATTGTGTTAATCATGCAAATATAACAGGTACTAGTTACAATTCATTATTTGTTGGATATACGTTTGTTGGACTTAACACTATACTTAATTTTGATGGATGTAAAAATGATGGTAATTTTGTCTCAACAGAAGGTGCTTTCTATCTTGCAAACTGTGCTGGAGAAGGATCTTCAAAATCAACAAGTGTAACAATGAACATAAAAAATTCTGGAAATACAGAAACAGGTATATTTAGAGTTACAAATACTAGTGAAAAATTTAATCCATACATTTGTCGCTTTGCATCTGGATCAAAAATATTAGTTAAAGAAGATAATGAAACAAAAGTTGATGTTACTAAATTAGGGGATATTTCATCTTCTTTACCATTTAATTGCTTCGTTGGTCCAAATGATGCAAATTTAAAGATTTCGTTAAATGATGATAATACATTCACTATTAGTAAATCTTCATATGAAAATGTTGCAAAGTATGTAGTAAGAGTCGGATTATATTCTCAAATTGTTAAAACTTATGTAGGCACACAACTTGTCTATGTTACTGAGACAATTGAAAATAATGGTAGTGATTCATATAAGACAACTTTAAAAAATCTTAACTTTACAGAAACAAAAGGTAAAGGTAAAGGTACTATTGGTGATGGTGCTGTTGTTGTTGAAGTAAATGGTGTTGAATATTACTATTTCAATGTTGAAAATTGTGGACTTAAAAATGGCACACAAAAAGCAACAATATTTGAAGTATTAGCTTATGATTCTAATGGAACATTAATTTCGTCATATAAAGCTTCATTTTAATTAATTTGTTTATTAGAATATAAAAAAGTAATATTTAATTTCAAAATAAAAGCTCAAAGTTCATTGTGAACTTTGAGCCCTTTTTTATTTCTTAGTTTTTGGAGCGTCGTATTGTTCTTCAATAATATATTGAGGTCTACGTTGAGTATTGACCATGAGGTTTTGTAGATATAAGCAAGGAATTGTAATTATCAATGAAATAATACCTACTGCTAATATAATGCTTGAAATAATTAAGAACGATTGAATTATATTCTGAGAATTTATACCCCAACGATAATCTCCATTAACAAATAGCAATACAAGTGTTGTAACAAAGCCTAAGAACCCGATGCTTGAGAATGCAATACCTATATGTAGTGGTAAATAGAGTAGAGCATTTGTTGAACAAGTAATTGTTCTAAAAGCTAACTTAAACAATTTTCTGTAGTTATATTTTGTTTTGCCAGCTGCTCTTTCCGGTCTATCAAACTCTATGATCTTTGTTTTGAAACCAACATATGTTGCTTCGGATTTAAATAGTCTTTCTGTTTCAGGCATGTCCATAATTATTTTAACAACGCGTTTAGTCATTAATCTAAAGTAAGAAACATTATCTTGAATTACTTCTCGACCACTTATACCATTAATAAACTTATAGAAAGCTTTTGATGTAAATCTCTTAACAAAGGAGTCACCATCTCTTTTTCTTCTCTTAGGGCAAACAACTTCGTATCCGTTTTCAGCTTCTTTTAGCATGTCTTTAATTAACTCTGGCGGGTCTTGGAAGTCACAGTCCATAGGAATTATATAGTCTCCTTTGGCGGCTCTTAAACCTGCTGCTAAAGCAGCTTCTTGACCAAAGTTACGTGAGAAAGATATATATGTTATAAAGTCGTTTTCTCTAGCTGCAGCTCTTATTAATTCTAAAGTTTTATCTTTAGAACCATCGTTTACTAATACTAGTTCATATTTATAGCTTTCATCATCAATAAAAAGTTCTTTAGCTTTTTTGATGAATATTGGGAACATTTCTTCTTCGTTATAAAAAGGGACAACAATACTTACAGTTTTCATAGGTTACCTTCCTTATAAAAATATTATAACATGTTGAAATAAACAAACATATAATAAAACATATGAACAATTATTCATATTTGTGTTGACATTCGAAAACATATGAATATAATAACATATGTACAGATATTCATATGAAAGGGGCTTCTAATGGAAAAATTTGATAAAGACGTTGAGTTGTGTGAAGAAGAAGTGGAACATAACGACATTATTAAAGAACTTAAAGATCACATGTTAACAGATGATTTGTTTAATAGTTTAGCTAACTTATACAAAATATTTGGTGATGCTACAAGAATAAAGATAGTCTATATTTTATTTGAGCATGAGTGCTGTGTTTGTGACATTGCTGCTACTCTTGGAACAACTCAATCAAACGTTTCACATCAATTGCAAATATTAAAGTCTAACGATTTAGTTAGCTATAGACGTGAAGGGAAACAAATAATTTATTCGTTAAAAGACTCCCATGTAAAAGATATATTTGAAAAGGGATATGAACATATAACGGAGGAAAAGTAGTATGGATAAGAAACACGATCACGAAGAAGATTGTTGTTGTGAAAAAGACGAACATCATCACGATGAATGCTGTTGTCACCACGATCATGAACATGAAGAACACGATGAATGTTGCTGTCACGATCACGAAGACGAACATAAAGGTCATAGTCATGGAGGCTGTGGATGCTCTTGCTGTCATCATGAAGAGAAATCTGAAGAAGAAGAAAAGAAAGAGATGATTATCAACATAATAAGAGTTGCTATTTCAGCAGTCTTAGTTGGTGTCTCATATGTCAAATTTGATTCTTGGATTCCTGGATTTATCCTTTGTATAGTCGCTTATTTAATTCTTGTTTATGATGTATTAATTAGAGCAGTTAAGAACATTATTCACGGAGAAGTATTCGATGAGAACTTCTTAATGTTAATAGCCACTGTTGGTGCTATGGCTATTAAAGAGTTCCAAGAAGGTGTACTAGTTTTACTCTTCTACCATGTCGGTGAAATGTTAGAAGATTACGCTACAGCTAAATCTCATGAAAGCATTGTTGGTTTAATTGACAACATGCCTTTATTAGCTCATGTTGTTACTGATGATGGAATAGTTGAAAAGAAACCAGAAGAAGTCGAAATTGGTACTGTTATTGAAGTAAGACCAGGTGAAAAAATTGCTTTAGATGGTGAAGTAGTTAGTGGTAATACTACATTAGATTTATCATCATTAACAGGTGAATCAATACCTCAAGATGCGTCAGTTGGTACTAAAGTTTATAGTGGGACTATTAATAACGATGGCTTAATTCGTATTAAGACAACAAAGGAATTCAGTGATTCTACATTAAGTAAGATTTTGGATTTGGTTGAAAACGAAGAAAGCAAAAAGAGTAAGAGTGAATCATTTATCTCTAGATTCGCTAAGATCTATACTCCTGTAGTGATTCTCATTGCATTATTGACATTCTTAATTCCATCTATCATCGCTAGATTTGATAGTAGAACTATCGGTTATTTATATCAAGCTTTGAACATGCTTATTATCTCATGTCCATGTTCACTTGTAATTTCAGTCCCATTAGCCTTCTTTGCAGGTATGGGTAAAGCAAGTAGATTAGGTGTATTAATTAAAGGCAGTTTAGCTATTGAAAACATGGCTAAAGCTGAAAATGTTGTCTTTGATAAAACTGGTACATTAACAACAGGTCAATTCCAAGTTAGAAATGTTATTGGTGAAGATACAATGCGTATTGCTTCAGCTCTCGAAGCCAAAGTTTCTCACCCAATTGCTAAAGCAGTTGTTAAAGCTAGCGGAGAAAGTGATTTAGTAGTTGAAGAATTTGAAAATATTAAAGGTGAAGGTGTTACTGGTAAAATTGATGGAGTTACCTATTATTTAGGAAATGCTTCATTATTAAGTAAACACGGTGTTGAAGTTACAGAACTTAACTCCCCATTCAAAGTATTATACTTAGGTTCTTCTAATGGCTTTGTTGGCTCAATAGAAATCGCTGATACAATTAAAGATACAACAAAAGATGCCTTAGCTGATTTAAAACATTTGAAGGTTAAGAAAGAAATAATGCTCAGTGGCGATAATGCTGAAATTTGTAAGAAAGTTGCTGAAGAAGTAGGTATTGATGAAACATATGGAGAATTGATGCCAGATCAAAAGTTATCTAAACTTGCTGAAATAAAAACAACAGGCAAAACAGTCTTTGTCGGTGATGGTATGAACGACTCACCTTCTCTCCTTTCTGCTGATGTCGGTGTTGCTATGGGTGGTTTAGGATCAGATGCAGCTATTGAATCAGCTGATGCTGTCGTCATGAACGATGACTTATTAAAAGTTGCTGAATATAAGAGATTATCTAAGAAAGTTATGCTTTATATTTATGAAGATATAGTAGGAATTTTGTTAGTAAAAGTTTTATTCTTGGTTTTAGCAATGCTTGGTAAATCAAATATGATCTTAGCTATTTTAGCTGATGTCGGTGTCTTAGTCTTAGCAGTCTTGAACTCACTAAGAATAATGCTTTATAAATCAAAGTATAAAAAATCTAAATAAATATTAAGAGGTTATGAAAGTTATAGTTAGCTTTCAAACCTCTTTTTATGTATAGAAAAATAATTGAAATGAGATGAATAAATAGATAAGACATAGAACACAAAACAAATTATAGCCAATAAATATAAATTTATAGCAATCAACTCTTATTAGAAAATGACGGATTCAAGAAATCGAAATAAAGAATAAACCTAAAATTTTGAAGCTTTGATATCCGTCTTTTCATCATGCCTAAATTACAAACCCTCTCTGTTTTGGAAACAAAACGGAGGTTTTTTATTTTAAAACTAAGAAAACTAACAATTAAGTAAATTGAATTTGATGATGGTGATAAGTCTTTCTTGCAATCTGAAATGTGTAAAAAATTAGGACTATCTAAAAATACAGTGTCAGAAAGAGTTAAAAATTTAGAAAAAAATATAAAAGAAAATTTTGTTAACCGAACTTTTTATTAATTTTGCGGACTAAGACATAGAAGGGAAGAAAATTAAAACCTTCTAGAAAGTTGAGGAAAGCAAGATGTAGGAAAAATCACATTCAAATTAAGGGATAGGAATAATTGCGCTAGTTTAATAAAGGAGAAAGTTCTATGTAAGGCTAAAAAGTATTAAGTAAAAAACAGTTTAGAGTGATGGCTGAAAAATTAGATTTTAACAAATTCAGTCGTTTTGTAGATATAAGTGAAATAAGCGAATATTTAAATGACGAATTTATTAAAAAAACACCTTATGTCAAAAAAATATTTTAAAGGAGGATTATAAAATGAACAAAGGTTTAAAAAATTATACAAAACAAATTAGATTAACGGTTGGTAACGCCGCAGAGACTAGCATTAATATTAATAAAGAAGATGCTAATTTACATATTTCATTACCATTAATTACTACTATAGGTTTAAATCCTATAGAAACTATTTTAACTTTCAACTTACAAGATAAAGATGAAGTTGATTTATTCGGTAAAGGATTTAAATTAAATTTCTTTAATAAGGTTACTTCTAGTGGTACAACCATTAAAGTAAAGAATAGTGATGGAACACTCGATGAATATAAAAGTGAAGACAATTATAAAAATAAAGAGACAGGTCTTGAAGTTAAAAAGATCGACGATGATAACTATGGTGCTTATCACTATGAAATGAAGGATAAATATGGGAATATTACTGAATTTAAAACTACTCAAAATTATCCTAAGACAATCTCATATAAAAATGGTGATAAGTTAACAACTGACTTTGTGGCTTTAACTAAATATATCAATAATGGTAAAGGTGACGAAATTAGATTTACTAAAAATGGAAGTGACTATATTACCAAAGTTGAATATTATCACAATAATTCATTAATCAATGGTGTTGATATAGCTTATGATTCTAATAAGTTTATTTCTAAAATTAGTTATAGAAATGGAAATACAATAGTTGGTACTAGTACATTAACTTTCTTAGACAGTGAAATAACTATAATTGATGATTTGAGTGGATATCGTATGAAGTACGATTTATCTAATAATCGTGTCGTTTCATTTATCGAAGGTT
Organism: Clostridium sp. CAG:288; assembly: GCA_000437395.1. Taxonomy (GTDB): domain Bacteria; phylum Bacillota_I; class Bacilli_A; order RFN20; family CAG-288; genus CAG-288. The sequence goes on from FR898185.1 coordinate 6,709, forward strand.
ATGATGTTAAATTTACTAATGGTCATAAAACTACAATTGAATATAATGATAGATTTACAACACTAATCAATTATAAAGGTAAGAAAACTTATTCTTTCTTTGATAGTGATAACTTACCAACTTTTGAAATGAACGAAGAAAATGAAATTGTTGAAACTGAATTTGATAAAGAAACAAAAGCGTTAAAATCAAATAGTGGTTCTATCTCTTTTAACACTTTAGAAAACTTGTTAGATTCTACTGATATTTCTTCTTTTGATAATAGTGGCTTAACAGTTACTAAAGTTAGTCAAACAGACGCTAAATTTAAAAATATCATTGGTGATAGCGTTTATAGATTATCGGGAACTGGTACTTTAACAAAGACAATTTCTATTAATGGGTTAGCAAGTGATAATACCTTAGCAGTTTTATTTGGAAAGCAATTAACTCCATCAACTGATAAATCTTATGTCGAGGTATCACTATCAGCAGGATCAACTGATACTGATAAATTTGACGAAATTAAAGTTGATAATTTATTTGAATTAATGACTTTAGGTACTTCAGCAACTAAAAGCTTTGATAAAGTAACCTTAACAATAAAACTTGTTGGTAATGCTGTAATAGAAATCGGTGGTGTTAAAATTGCTAAAAAGGAATTTGCATCTTTCTATAACTATGATGAATCAGGTAATACAACTCAATTAAGTGGTGGAAGTAAGACAACCAATATGACTTATGGAAGTAATAACCTTCCTTCATCATCTATTGGTATCGATTCTACTATGTTTAACTATGAGTATGACGATTATGGTAATTTAATTAAAGCTCAAACTGCATATGGTTCCAAAATCGAAAATAAATATGATTCAACATATAAATTTAACCTTATTTCTAATAAAGTTACTAATAAAGATGGTACTAAAATTTTAGAAACAACTAGAGAATATACGAACGATGGAAGATTTGTCGCTTCATCGACTGATGAATTAGGTAATAAAACTACTTATGATGAATATGACGCATTTGGTAAAATCAAAAAAGTTACAAATGCTTTAGGAGCCGTTTCTAAATTTTCTTATAATTCTGATGATACGTTAAATAAAATTTTGTTAGAAAAAGGAACTGATTTTGTCAGTGTTTCTTATAGTTATGATTCAAAGAAAAGATTATCAAAAGTAACATTAGAAAATGGTTCGATCTATGATTTTGTTTATGATTCTTTAAGTAACATTAAGGAAATTAAATTAAATGGAACTTTAATATTTGCTTATGAGTACGAACTATCTACAGGTAATTTAATTAAACAAACTTATGGTAAAAATAGTGATGCATATATCTTTGAATATGATGATAATAACTTAATTTCTAAAATTTATTACCAACCAGTTAACGGTAGTAAATTATTAAAGGTTAAATACTCTTATGATGAAAAGAAAAGAATAACAAAAGTAGAGAATGGTAATAGTTACTTATTAAATAGTTATGAATATGATCAAGAAGATAGAGTTAAAACAGTAAAGACTTCTAATTCTGAAATCAATAATAGCTATGATAATTTAGGAAATATAAACGCTAAAGCTTTCAAAGTAAATGAACAAAAATACTATTCTTCTTACGATACAGTAAGTCGTTCAAAAGGTTCACATCCAGAATCTATTTATGCAGCGTTTGCTAAATTGAATGGCTATATTGGAATGTTTGAAACAGATGGAAATTTGGTTTGTTCTTTATATAAAGAATCGTTATCACCAATTATAAATCATAAAGATATTAATGCTAATTTAGTTACTAAAATGGATGGGGTTATTCCATATATCAGTGTTAACTATGCTAATAGACTAAGTTACAAATTAACTAATAAAGATTATTCTGACCCATGTGGACATATTAGCTTTTGGTTTAAATCAAATACCACAGTTAGTTCAACTAGTAAAAAATATTTATTCAGTGTTCATACTTCATTTGTGGGTAATCATGCCTCATTAGGTCAAAATGTATTATTCCCAGGATTTATAGGTGTTTATCTA
>FR898186.1 GCA_000437395.1 Clostridium sp. CAG:288
AAGTCCAGATAGTGTAGAATATATAGAGCCAAGTAGTATAAGCGGATTAAACTTGTATGTTTATTGTTGTAATGATCCTATAAACATGTATGATCCTAGTGGAAATTTTGCAATATCAATTGGTTTATTGTTAGCTATTGGAGGAATTGTAGGAGCTGCGATTGGAGCGGGAGCTAGCGTAGCAGGACAATATTTAGCAAATGGCTGTAGTTGGGAAAACTTTAGTTGGGGACAACTTGCTCTAGATACAGTTTTAGGTGGGGTTAGTGGAATGTTATCTATGTCTCCTTTAGGATTGGGAGCAATGGTTGCTGCTAATGCTGGTTTAGGATTTGTAGGAGCTGTTGGTGGACATTTAATTAACGGAAGTGACTTTTCAAAAGGTTCAACTTGGTTAGACATTGGATTATCAACTGGATTAGGCGCTTTGGTAGGATTAATTGGAGGAGCAGGAGCTTTAAATGCGGGTTATTTAAATGGTGCAAAACAAACTGCGGGTTTTATTAGAGCTGCTGGATTATATGACGATGTTTTAACAAAAGCTGTAACAGGTTACTATAGAACTCCTGGTATTGCATCAAATGCTTTAAGACTATCGGGCCAAAATTTAGTTAAACAATGGAATAAAATGGTTGTTGGTCAAGCAGGTAAAGCATTAACAAAAGCATTAGCGTTTGGTGGAACTGCATTATTATTTGGAACAGCAGGCAAAGGACTGCTATATGATTGGTATAACAATTATTTCTAGGAGGATAATCTATGTTAGATAACATTTTGATAGTATTGATTTTATTCTCAATAGTTCTGAGTTTTTTTATAGTAAAGGTTTGGAAGAAAAAAAATTTCGTAAAAGAATTATATATTAGTGAAGGAGTATCAATTGCATTTTATGTTATTACAATTGCAATTACGATTGGTTTACTAACTATGTATTGCATATCATCAAAAGGATTACCATATAGTTGGTTGTTCCTAGTGATTGTGTTAATATTTGATTGGATGTTATTATTTGTATTTTGCATTGTTACTACCACTTGTATTTATTTAAAAGATAATACATTGATTAAAAAAAATATTGTTAATTCTAAACAAATTACACTAAATAAAGAAATAAAAATAATTGAAAAATTTGATAAAAGAATTATTAAATCTAGAGAAAAATCAATTTCAATTAGTTCAAGATATCTAACAGGAAACATAAAAAATTTTATGAATAATGTTAAAATAATAATTAATAAATAAATGGACTTTTGACAAAACTTATTCATTTTGTAATTTGGCGAATATGCTTAAATGTGGGTTTGCTTTTCTTTTGGTTCTGTTGAATCTTATGGGGTTGTTGCATTTTTTGCTTTTGCTTAAACCCAATAATATTCAACAGAGCCGATTTTTTATAAAAAACATAAATTTTCTATTACAAAATGATA
>FR898187.1 GCA_000437395.1 Clostridium sp. CAG:288
CTACTTGGCTCTATATATTCTACACTATCTGGACTTATAAATCTTCCTATTTCTGGATCATAATACCTACTTATTAAGTAATACAGCTTTGTTTCTTCATCATAAATATATCCTTTATATCTTATATGATCTTTCTTACTTATTCCTACTGTATCTTTCTTTACTTCTACTTTTCCATAGCTACTATAGTCATATTCAACTACGATATTTCCGTTTTCATCTACTAGTCCTACTATATTTCCTATTATGTCTATTAGATAGAAATACGTTTTTATATCTTTATTACTTATCTCACTTACGCTTTGGATTATTCCATTACTACTATAAGAATATATTAAACTATATTCTCCTTCTTTTTCTACTTGCTTTATTCTTCCGTCTTGATATTGATATCTCTCTTTATTATTTCCTTCTTCTTTTATCACTCTTTGCCCTAAGCTATCATACTTATACAAATATTTTTTTGTTCCTATTTCTACTATTGATAATCTTCTTCCTTCATAGCTTAGTTTTATCTCTTCTCTTTTCTCTCCTTCGCTTCTTTCTATTAAGCTTGGATATAACGGATTACTTTCATAATAACTTATATTTATTTTTTTATTATTTGATTCTACACTTTTTAATCTATTATTATTTAAATATTTATATGTGTACTCTATTCCTCCTTCGTTCTTTTTGACTATATTTCCTAAGTTATCATATTCATAACTTACGCTATTCTTACTATCTGTCTTAATATAGCCTTCTTGAGTATATGTAAACTCTCTTGTTCCTTCTTTTATTACTCTTTGCTTTTCATCATAACTTATTTCATTATTTATATAGCTTTTATTATTTACATATATCTCTTCTCTTCCAATTTTATTTGTGTCTTTTATCCCTTCTTTTTGATAACTATATTTCTTTCTTACTATCTCTTTTGATTCCCTATTTACTACGTACTCTATCACTGGTCTTTCTATCATATCTTTTACTATTTGTTTCTCATATGGTGACGAGTATTGGTTATATTCTTTTAATTCGTTAAAACTTGATTCTTTACTTCTTATTCTTATATCACTTATTTGACCATAATAAGGCTCTTTTAATCCTGCTCCTCTTATTCCTACATACATATAAAGTTTTGTTGGAAATTCTTCTACATCATAAAATACTACTTCATCTTCTATATCGTTTACTCTTACCCTTATCTTCATATCTGGATTCTTTCCATAACTACTTCCACTACTCACTATTGATAAGGCATACGACAAGCTTATTACGTTTACTTTATTTGTTTCGATATTTGATTTTCCTACAATATAGCTTCTATTATTTTGATCTATTCTTATCTTATTTCCTATTTGCTTTACTACTATTTCTTCTTCTCTATCATTTCCTATTGCAAATATTGTTCTTTCGATATTTGATCTTACTAAGTACGGCTTTATCTTTAAGGTTATTGTTCCTATATTTACACTATTTAGTTCATAGCTTAAGTTATTTCCTTCTGCTATGTACATACTTCTTCTTAGCTCTTTTTCATATCTAAAAAGCTCTCTTTTTGACATCTTAAAGTTACTATCATCTATATTTAAATGATATGGGCTTCTCATATTATTTGTTTCAAAGCTATTATCTAGTGCTATTATTATTGTCTCTTTTTCTTTGTTTTTATTTGTCAAATATACTAATGAGTGTTCTTCTGATGGACTTTTATTTCCTAATTCGTTTTGAATTTTTTCTTTACTTAGTTCTTTATAGTGTCTAAGTATTTCTTCTAAGTATGCTTTTTCTATATTCTCTTCTTTTATTGCTATACTTCCATACTTTCCTCCACTATTAAACTCTACTACTCCTATGCTACTATAACTTAATCCACTTAAACTTATTACTTCTTCGTTTACGCTTATATATCCTTCTCCTTCTTTGGATAAGGTTAATCCTATTACGTTTATTCCACTACTTAGACTATTTTCACTCTTTTCTACTATTGTTGTTCCTTTTATTACTTCAAGTTTACTCTCGCTATTTGTATTTAAACTTATTTGTGTCCCTACTTTGACATTTATCTTATTTCCTTTTAGTAAGAACACTAGTGTTATTCCTTTTTTATAGTTTAACGTATAGCTTACTTTTGTTGGCTCTATAAACTTTATGTAGTCTTTCTTACTATCATTTTTACATATGTTTGATTTTGGACTTAACGCTTTTTCTTTTCCTATTAGAGCATGGTAATTCTCTATTATTGATAAAACACTATATCCTTGTTCTATCATTTCTTTATATAGTGTCTTTTCTCCGCCTTTATAATATATATTTCCTCTTACTAAACTTGTTTGGCTATTTAAATCTCTATCTACTATCTTTTCATTTCCTTGTTCACTTAAATAGTCTTTACTTATTAATATACTTGACAGTTCTTTGCCATTCTTATCTTTCACTACTTCTCGACTTTTTAAATCTCTATAATTTTTTATATATTCATATGTTATTTCGTTTACTTTATCTTCTATACTTTCTAAGTCATATATATCTTTATAGTTATACTGATAGCTATACTTGCCATCTTTTTGATTTGTTCCACTTAGTCTTTCATAATTATCATAACTAAATAGTGTGATATTTTCTCCTACTTTACTTGAGGTTACTATGTTCTTTTCTGTCGAGTATTCTATATTTAAATACTCGATATTATTTTCACCTATTACTTTTGTTAGTCTTCCTTTTGAATCATATTCATATTTAACACTATCTTTTTTAGTTTCTTTATATTTAGTACTTATCTCTTTCAATATCGATTCATCGTAGCTTAAAGAATTACTATAGTCTTTAAATTGATATTCTTCTATTTCGCCTTCTCTTCCATATTTATAACCTATCTTTTCCCCTTGTCCTTCTACTTCAACTACTTGTTCAGCTTTATCATAACTATAGTTTATCTTATTTCCTTCACTATCTTCTTCACTTTCTTTTAACCACGTCTCATCTATATAACTTACTTTACTCTCTTTATAAAAATTTTCTACTTTATATTCTTGCTTTACTACTCTATAGTTTCCTTCATTATCTAAATTATGTTCTTGTGGTAAGTGCTGATATGTATTTTTTATTTCTCTATCTAAATTATCTTTACTTCTTTCTAATAGCTCATACTTATTATTTGCCTTATATTCGTTTATTCCTGATTCACTACTTCCATAGCTATATAAGGTTCTTCCATATATGTCTACTTCTTGATGAACACTTTCTCCTTTTTGACTCATTCCAACTATTAGTCCTGTCTTTTCACTATACTCTATCTTTGTCGTTTTATAATTTAATAAGACTTGGACATTTTTTACAAATATATTATTTGTTCCAACGTTTTCTACTTCAATCGATATTGTTCCTGTCTCTTTTTTACTATTTATTCCTATGCTTATTAAGCTATATTCATTGATACTTTCAACTACTCTTTCTACCTTTACTTCATTTAAACTTAAGGATATTTTTACTTTTGATTCTCCTTTCACTAATAAGCACATCAAAACATCTTGTCTTGAATAGACTTTATAATTTGTTGTCCTTTTTATATATCCTTTTGCTGGTATCTTACATGTACTATCACATACCAAATTATTATACTTAAATAAATTATCAACTACTGACACTACTCCATCTGTATGATTTACACTTGTTATATCTTTAAAGTCATAACTATATAATGCCTTACTTGTTATGACATATGGTATGTTTTCAGCTATCTCTACTATTTGTCCTAATTCGTTATATACTATTGCTGTCCCTTTTCCATAACTATCATATATTGATCTAACTTGAACGTCTTCAACACTAGTACTAACTGGACTT
>FR898188.1 GCA_000437395.1 Clostridium sp. CAG:288
GAAAGATAACAGGTTTATTAATTGGTAGAAGAACTTATTTCTTAAATGATATAGTAAATAAATTTTATAGATTGACTAAAGACTATCTTATTGATAATCAACTAGTAGATAACGATGCAAAGACTGTAGACTTCAGTCAAACAAATCTTTTCAGTATCAATCAAGAAATACATAACTTGTTTGAAATATATCCACTTCAAAATAACGTGGTTTCTTTAAACGGTAAAAGACCTATTAAGTTTAATATTAGAAATGTATCAGCATTAGATAAAGATAGAACATTTAACTTTAACTCTATTAATAAACGTTATAGTTATGTTGCTGATGGAGAAGAGTTGGTCTATGATTTTGGTGTTTCTTCTTTAGGAACAATTGCTATGCGTGCATATACGGATGTAAATGAAAATAAACAATACTTATTTGAAGGTAAAGATGAAAGTGGTAATGTATTTGGCTTATTTAGAAATAGTAATAAGAGTTTAGTTATTGATGTTAATGGTTCTAAACTAACTACTAATTTATTATTTGAAACAAATAAATGGCAATCAGTATCATTATCATTTAAAGAAAATATTTCATCATCTTCACAATCAAGCAAATATCTAGATATAAGAGTAACTGTTGATGATAAAACTTGGTCTGCAAGTGAATCAGTAACATTTAGTTATAAAAAGTTAGATTTTATGATAGGAAGAAGTCATAAAGAAGTTACAATTCCTATGATATTTGGTTCTTATAAAACAACTTATCCTTTATATGGACAAATAGAGATGATAGCAACTAGATCAGCATATTGTGAAGCATCAACATTAAGTAGTTTAGTAAATGAATTAAAAGGATTAACTAAAGTATCTGAATTTGATGAGTTTGGAATGTTAAAGAAAGTAGATATTCATGAATGTGGTAATTCTATTTTATCTAACACATATGAATATAAAAAAAGAAGTAATAATTCAAAATACATATCTAAACAAATAAAAACAGAAAAGATAAAAGTCGGTTCTGAAACATATACCAGAAGTTATGAAAGTGATGCGTTAGGGAATATAACTAAGATAAGTGATTCTACCTTTGGTTCCCACTCATATGAATACGATAGTAGAGGATTCTTAATAAAAGCCGATGATGAAACATATTCGTATGATAAAAATGGAAACATAGTAAAAAAAGGTGACTATACATTAACTTATGATTCAAATATTAAAGATCGATTAGTATC
>FR898189.1 GCA_000437395.1 Clostridium sp. CAG:288
AAGAGCAGTATAAAGTTGTATGGAGACTTTATAATGGACTTATATGTAAGATAGATTATATAGCTTTTAAAAAGCTTATTTATGATAATGCTTTAGCTAGTAATAAGGATGAATCAAATCTATTAATGTTAGCTAATAACTATATAGATTTATTGAAAGATAAAATTGATATTAATACTTTTATTAATAAGTATTATGAATGTAAATTAGAAATTAATTATAAAGGAGATATAGTTTCTTTATTAAATAAATTAGTTGAAGAATTAAAAGAAAAAGGTGTTGATTTAATTTATATATTGTTAGTAATAAATAAGGTTTTGCTTGAACAAGATTTATATCCAGCTACTTACTCACATAAAGAAGTGGCTTATATAAAAAGAGGAGGGTATGAAAATATAGGAGAAGTAATATATAAATGTTTATTAGAAAGCAAGTTGTTATCAATAGAATATGTTAATAATTTATATGAAATAAATAAGGACCAAGTAATAAGTGAAATTGAAAGGATATATGAGAATTATGATTGTATATCCAAGATTTATCTTTTTGGTTCTTTTTCTTATGGCTTAGAACTGTTAGAAAGCGATATTGACTTAGCAATATTATTTAAAGATGAAGTTTTATATGATGAGAAAGAAAAAGTAATTAATGAAGTAAAAGAAGATATATTAAAACGACTAAATAGGTATGGGGATGTAATTGAAATAATGAGTGAAGATAAAGATTACTTAAAGCATAAATTAAAAGCGTTTGAGGAGGTAAAGTATGAGTAATATATCATCAATAATTAGAAATAAAGCAATAAATACAAGTCATTTGTCTTTATCTTTAAATATAAATAATCCATATAGATCTTTTTATAATTTACCAATAGTATCGACGTTTGCTAAAAGAGATTTTCCAATAAGTATATTAATACCAAGTTTTGATAATGAAGAAGTCAATTATTTGAATTCTATATCCTTTTTGGCTTATATAAATTTAACAAGCAGTAAGATAGTGTTATCAAGAAGTGGGATGGTAGATTGTACTTTTACAAAAGTATCAGGAAATAATAGTTTATATAGTTGTAAGACAACAGGAGAGACACTAGTAGTTGAAGGTTCAAATATAAAGTATATAGACGATAATAAAGTAAGTTATTATTTCAGTAACAATACAGGAGTATCGTTTATAAATAAGATAGAGTTTAAAGATGGATATAAATTATTTGTTGATATAGATAAGGGAATAGTAACTTTAAGCTCAGCCAAATTAAGTGATAATAACGATTTGATATATAAAGCAGTATTAGATTGTAGTAAAAAAGAAGAATTAAAAGGAAGCGTATATAAAGAACTTAAAGGCGTAAGAACGTTATTAAGTAATATTGAAATAAGTAATAGAAATATAAAGATAGATTGCTTAATAAGTGGTGATACATTAACTACTTATGTTTATAAACTTGGAAGTAAGAATATAGAGTATTATAAAGAAAACAAGCTAAAGGAAGAAATAACAGTTGAAGAAGTAGCAAATACAAATAATATTAAAATAGAGACATATGAAGAAAATATTGGAAGACAAAAATACCTAGTAGAGATAGATGCTTTTAAAGTAGTTTTAAAAGATGAAAGTTATAAAGGGTATGAAAAGAGTGAGACATATGTTGTAAGTCCAGTTAGTACTAGTGTTGAAGACGTTCAAGTTAGATC
>FR898190.1:0-1459 GCA_000437395.1 Clostridium sp. CAG:288
TCCGTTTAGATTTAAAGGATACTATTATGATAATGAGAGTAGACTTTTTATTGTTGGACAAAGATACTATAATCCTGAGTTTTGTAGATTTATTCAACCTGTAGATGCATCAACTTTAACTCCATATTCAATTAATGAATTTAATATGTTTACATTAGAGGATAATAGTCCTACTAATAATTTTCATTTTAATATTAAACTGAATTATGTTGGATTATATAGAACAAATTCAAGATTATTAAATTATCTAAATTCATATTTAATGCTTTCTGATTTTGACTATTCTAAAAATCATAGAAATCCTAATAGAGGAAATCCTAATTCAATAGGACGAATCTTCTATCCTGATGGCTCTCCAAAACAAGAAAGAGAATATGGACCAGATGGTAGACCTGTTGTAGATCATGATCATCATCCTGGTGAAGATGTAGGGTATGACCACGATCATGATTGGAATTGGGGTAAAAAGCCACCTCGTCAACCTGCAAGAGAACCGAATAAAGCTGCTGCTGTCTTAGGAATTGTTGGAACAGGTCTAGTACTAATATGGTTGGTTGCAAATGATATCACAGGATTCGGAGCAGCTGATGATGGTTTGATACCTGCTGTTGCCACTTCATTTGTAGCATTTTGGGCAATATTATTTAATAAAGGAGATAACAATATATGGTAGGAGTAATATTAAAATTTGATAATTGGTCAAAAAATATTTTTAAAATTTTATTTAATGATATTGATATTTCTTTGTGGAATTTTGATATAAAATATTGGGAATCATATGGAGAATCAACAATGACTAAAGATTATAATAATTTAGATCATATTGATTCTGAAGATGCAAAAAAAGAATTAATTTATAATGAATGTGAAGTATATCCAGAATTTTTAGAGTTATTTATAAGTGAATTTAGTACAAAAAAATGTGATTTAAAATACTACGATGATTTTATCAAATCTGATTATTTTATGTCATTAGTGATTATAGATCATAGAAACATTGAAATTTGTTGTAAAGATATTCAGGTTTTAGAAAAAATAATAAAAAATTTTAAAGAATCAAATTTAGAAAATAAAAGAATTAATGTGTTAGAAAAAATACGTTTAGATGCTGTTATTTCTGCTTTTCGTTTAAAAAGCGAAATAAACATATATGATATTTAGTATTATTCGAGTGCTTCATATATGTAAATTAGATATCAGTTTTATTACTAATACATTATAATATGTTTGTTATGATGATACTTTAAAAAATATTAAAGATTTTGTTGGTAAGCCTTTTGAAAATTCGAATATTGTTAATGAAACGGCAAAATGTATTGTTAACTTAAATAAAGCATACATAAATTATGTTACTGTGAATGCAACATGTACAATAGTTGAATTAGCAGTAGATGTCTGCTACTTTGTAGCCGAAAATATTGTAAGTAACGAAATAGCAAAATGGTTTGAATAGGAGTTA
>FR898190.1:1502-61264 GCA_000437395.1 Clostridium sp. CAG:288
AAAATTATGAAAAGAAGAAAGTTTGGAGTATCTTTTGAAAAAGATATTGTATATATAAAATATATTTTTGGACATTATGAAATTAAATATTCAGATATTGAAAAAATTGTATATATTAAAAGATCTTTTAGAAATTATCTTATTGAAGGAAGTGGCGCAGGTCCAAATCCATTTAGACCTGGTTATTTGAATTTCTTTGCTAAAACTAGTAATAAAAATAAGTGGAAACATTTCTCTAGTGCATTTTTTTACAAATATAAAGATCTAGATAAAATTCCTCAAAAATTAAAATCAAAATTGATTGTTATTGATAAACTAGAATTCTTTGTTGGAATAGACAAATATAGCGAATTGGTTGAAATTCGAAGAAAACTTTATAATAAAAAATAATATTAATTATAAATGCGAAAGATAAAATAATATAATATATTTTAGATTATTAAATAAGGTTATAAAAAAATTAATATCATAGTTAACTTGTAAAAATAGTTGTTATAAAAATAATATACAAATCTAATTCAAACTTCTTTTAAATACTAAAATTTAATATTAAACAAATTAAATTTATTCTTTTCTAGTAAAATAAATATTCAAAACTTTAATAAAGGAAGGAGGTGAAATATGGAATTGATATCAATTATTATTTCAATTGCTACAAGTATCTTTTCAGGAATAGTATTGTTCTTTATAAAAAGATATTTTGATAATAAAGAAAAGATTGAAATAGAGAAAGAAAAAGCAAGGCAAAAAGAAAATGTTTTAATACTTAAATCTATCGATGCAATAGGAAGACTAACATACGCTGACTCGATTGCAATAAGAGATGGAAAAATGAATGGTGAAATGAAAGATGCTGTTCAATCTTATATAGCTATTAAAAGTGAATTATATGATTATCTTATAGATCAAAATTCAAAAAGAAAATAAGGAGGTGGTTAAAAATGAAGAAAGTTGATTGGATAAAGAAATTAACTTCTAGAAAGTTTTGGGTAACAGTAGCTGGCTTTGTTGCTGGAATAATAATTGCATTTAAAGGCAGTTCAGAAATAGCTGAAAGTGTTAGTGGGTGTATCATGGCTGGTGCATCTGTAATAGCATATATTTTTGGAGAAGGTTTAGCTGATGCTTCCAATACTAGTGAAATAGAAGAAAAGACTAAATAAAATTAACTTTATGCCTGTTAGAGTAAAATCTAACAGGCTTTTTGAATATATAGTTCAATTAATAAGAAAATATAGAATTGGGTATTATTTTCCCCTTCACTATATATAACCGTAAGATTTCATATGTTTTTGCTCACTTTTTTGATAATTTTTAATTTCTTTACAAGTTGTTTACAATTGCAATCGTTGAAAACAAACATTTTTGACCGATAAATTCCATAAATTCTATTATGAGAGTTATATTTAATTTCAAAATAAAAACCCCTCAGTCATTTTGACTTTTGGGGTTAAGCTCACTAAAGTGGCTAAATATTAAAATTGTTAAATTATTTAATGATATCGCAGCCCATGTATTTTCTTAATACTTCTGGAACAACGATTGAACCATCAGCTTGTTGGTAGTTTTCAATAATAGCTGCAACTGTACGACCTATAGCCAAACCAGAGCCATTAAGAGTGTGGACAAGTTCAGCTTTAGAATCTTTAGAACGTTTAAATCTAATGTTCATACGACGAGCTTGATAATCTAAGAAGTTAGAACAAGAAGAAATTTCTTTATAGGCGTTATAACTTGGTAACCAAACTTCAAGATCATATGTTTTTGCACTTGAGAAACCGACGTCACCAGTTGATAAGCAGACAACGTGATAAGGTAAATTAAGTTTTTGCAAAATCTTTTCAGCATCTCTTGTTAAACTTTCAAGTTCATCCCAGGAGTTTTCTGGTAAGCAGAATTTAACTAATTCAACTTTTTGGAATTGGTGTTGTCTAATAATACCTCTAGTATCTCTACCAGCACTACCAGCTTCAGCTCTAAAACATGAAGAGTATGCTGCGAATTTCTTTGGTAATTCATTAGCATCTAAGATTTCATCTCTGTAGTAGTTTGTGACTGGAATTTCAGCTGTTGAAATCATCCATAAGTCTTCATTTCTTAATGAATATGCATCTTCGGCAAACTTTGGCAATTGGCCAGTACCATACATAGAAGCGGAGTTGACCATGTATGGTGGAAGAATTTCGGTATATCCACTTTCTTCAGTATGAGTGTCAAGCATTAACATTTCGACAGATCTTTCAAGACGGGCGAATGCACCTTTATAGAAAGTAAATCTAGGGCCTGAAACTTTAGCTGCTCTTTCAAAATCAAAATAGCCAAGCTTTGTACCTAAATCCCAGTGCGAAAGTGGAACAAAATCAAATTGTCTTGGTGTGCCCCATTTTCTAATTTCAACATTAGCTGAATCATCTTTACCAATTGGTAAACTTTCATCAGGTAAATTTGGTGTCTTTAATAATATTTCTTTGATTTTTTCGTCTAATTGATTTAATTCAACGTCAATTTCAGCAATTCTAGTTTTGATTTGAGCAATTTTTGCAACGAGTTCATCAGTATTTTTGCCTTCGCGTTTATAGATACCGATATTTTTAGATTCAGTATTTCTAGTGTTTTTTAACTCATCGCCTTCTTTAATTAAATCTCTACGACGTTGGTCTAATTGTGGAATTTCTCTTAAATATGAGTAATCCCCATTTCTAGTTTCGAGTCTCTTGATAACATATTCAAGATTTTCTCTTACAAATTTGATGTCTAACATAACAACAATTCCTTTCCGGGCATAAAAAAAGCCCCAAACTAACATGGGACGAGTTTCTCGTGGTGCCACCCAATTTCGTAGCATAGCTACCTTTTAATTTGTGTTAATAACTCCTCAGGCGGATTCAAATAGCTATATCCTATCGCCTTCCACCAATGGCGACTCTCTCGTAGGACTTACTAGTTTACTATTCCTGAATCTTCGTTACGCCAAAAGTTTAGCACAATGAGTAGATGGTGGCAACTCAAAAATGAAAAAAATTATATTTTATATAATTTGAAAAATAATTTATAATATTTTTAGTTGATTGGAGAAAAAACTATGATTATAGATTTTGAAAAAATTAAAGAGACGCATATTGATAATTTTAAAGGTGGAGAAAAATATATATCTGCAAAAATGTTTGTTGATAATAACAATAAAATTATGTTCGGATATATCATTCCTGGTGCTTCTATAGGTTTACATACTCATACAGAATCAAGTGAAATTGTTTATATTTTAAAAGGAAAAGCGACAATAATATATGATAATTGCGAAGAAATAGTTACACAAGGCCAAATTCACTATTGTCCAGAAGGTCATTCACATGCTTTATTTAATAAAAGTAATGAGAATATAGAATACTTAGCAATTGTTCCAAACCATATAAAAAATGAAAACAAATAATTATTCTTTATTTAGAAAAACAATTAGTGATAAAAGAGATAGTTTAGTTTTTAATTTAAGTGATTCAGAGCTTAAATCACTTTTTAGTGGTAAAACAATTAAAGAAAAAATGATTAACTTCTTTACTTTGAAAGGAAGTAAAAGATTGGAACTAATAAAAAAAGGGTATATTGTTTTCGGACTTGTTTTTTCATCAAGTTATATTAATAATTCTAATTTGATTAGAACACGAATTATATTCTCACCTAGTTATGAACTAGCAGATAACAAGGAAGAAATGCTTGCAATTGCAGATAAAATTAACGAATGGGTTGATAGTGTTAATTTTAAAAAATTGACTATGAAAGAAAAAAAGCTATATCAAGCAATAATTAGCGATGAAGAAGAACCGAATTATATACAAATCCCTGAATCTATTATTGGAAATAAATTGGTATATTTGAGTTTAATATTTGTTAATAAAGATGATTTTTTAAATGGTATGGTACCAATAATTATAAATAGAAAAATAAGTAAAGAAATTTTGTTAGTACCTCAAGCAATGTATTCCAATGAATATATTGAAAGTTTAGAAGAAGATAATTAAGTATAGAAGTATTCAATAAGACATATCTTTTAAAGAGGTGTTTTAAATGGATACTTTTTTAGTACAAAATACAAGTGATTTAAACGGCTGTATAGAAATTTCAGGTTCTAAAAACGCTTGTTTACCATTGCTTGCTGCTGCAACTTTATTAAAAAATAATATAACGTTTCACGATATTCCTAATATTTGTGATGTTTATTCATTTTTAGATATTTTGAAATTATTAAAAGTTGATTGTATTTATAAAAATAATGATCTAACTTTAAATTTTGATAATTTTAAAGCTACGAGTTTAGTTGATAGTTTAATGAAAACTTTAAGAGCTTCATATTACTTAATTCCTACTCTTGCGAGAAATTTAAATAGATTTGAAATTTCTTTACCTGGTGGCTGTGGGTTTGCAAATAGGCCTATTGATTTACATCAAAAAGTATTTGCATCTTTTGGTTTAGAGACTTATATTTTTGAAAATAAATTAGTTTGTGAACATAGTGAACTACATGGCACAACATTTGAATTTCCATATAAATCTGTCGGGGCTACAGTAAACTCAATATTGATGGCTTCTTTTATAGATGATGTTACAACTTTAATTAATATTTCTAATGAGCCTGAAATTATGTGTTTAATTAAATATTTAAAGAGTTGTGGAATAGATATAACTTATCTTGATTCAACTGTAGTTATTAAAGGAAAAAAGAAAACTTTAAATATTACTAATTTTACGAATATAAAAGATAGAATTGAAGCTGGAACATATTTAATTTTAGGTGCACTCAAAGGAAATCCTTTAACCATAAAGTATTGTCCAATTGGAGATTTAGAAAGTCTATTTAAGTTGTTTGATTATTTAAATGTTAAATACGAAATAAATGATAGTAATGTAACAATATATAAATCTGAAATAAAGAAATCTATTGTTTTATCTGCTGGACCGTATCCTATGTTTCCGAGCGATCTTTTACCAATTTTAGTTAGTTATTTAGGCTCTTCTAATTTAGTTCATGTCTTAAGTGATAAGATTTATCCAACTAGAAATCAATATGTTGAAGAACTAAATAAAATAGGCTATACAATAGTTATTAAAAATAACGATATAATAATTTTCCCTAAGAAAAATGACTGTGAAAAAAATATTATAGAAAGTAAAGATATAAGAGGTGGAGCATCTTTAATTATCGGGGCAATTAATTCAAATAGAAAAATTAAAATTAATGGAATTAACTATGTTAAAAGAGGATATAGTAATCTATTAAATAAGTTAAGAAAAATAGGGGTAAATATTAATGAAGAAAACTAAATATATTTTTTTAATATTACCTTTTATATTAGCTGGCTGTAAAAACGATACTCATCAATACTTTACAGTTATAGGAACAAAAATAAGCTCAAATAATCCCAAAATTGATGCCTATGAAATTGTTAGTAACGATCTTGATTTGGATTATATTAATTTATTTGTGAAGCAAAATGATAGGTATGAGGACGCTTTAGATATATTAAATAAAGATCCGTATATAACATATAATAGCAATACTCAAAAAAGCACATATTATCTTAGCAAAAGTAAATATATTTTAGTTAACTTTTCATATAATAATGTTTTAAGGAGTGCAAAGTATTATAAAGGCAACTTAAATTATAATGATAAAGATTTTGCATATGATAAAGCTAATTTTGATTATTTTTTAGATTCAATTTTTGAAAGTATTACACTTATTAACAACAAAGTTTTATGTTGTTCTTTATTTGATATTTTTTCTAATGAAGATTCAAAAAAATACGTAAATGAAATAAACGATATAATTATAGAAAAATGTTTTGACTACAATATTAAATATATTGATGTATCGACAACAACAATTTCAAATGGTGAAATAAGTGCTTTAGAAATAAATAATTTTGCAAGTTCTATAATAAGTGGGATAAAATGAAAATTGATCCAAAGAAAATAAATAATCTTACATGGCATTTAGAAATAATAAGAGAGCAATACATATTTATTCGAGCAGATATTAAAAAGCTTATAAGTGCAAATTTAAATAACAATAACATCGGTATTGCTATCAAATTAATAGAACTAAGCAATCAACTTTTTGATGTAGGATTAACTAATTATCGGAAGATATTAAAAAGTATGTGTCTTAATTATAATTCGTTAAATAAAGTTTTTTATCTATATATAAAAAGAGCTAGGGTTAATGTAGGATTAGCAAAAAATAGATTAATGATTTGTTATAAGGAAAAAATATTTAACGCTTTTATTATGATGCTTTTAAAAAAGGTGAAAAGATTAATGATTCTTTATTCTGAATTAGAATTGGTTTATTTTAAAATTATAAATTTTGAGTAAACAAAAAACTCTCCGGTTTAACGAAGAGTTTCAAATTAATAAATCATTTTTTATAAAAGTGAAAGTCACAGCATTTACCATCATAGCCCAAAGTTTGTGTACGTATGAAACCAATTTTCTTTAATCCACCATATGTGACATTATCTACGTCACAAAAAAGACGACAAAGTTCTGGGCAATCATTTTCAATGCAAGCAGTGTGCCAAAGACATTTTTTAATAGTTACATCAAAAAAGCCTTTACCACATTTCTGTTCGCTTTTTTGTAAATCTGTAGTGCGCATAATTTTGAGAAATACTTTGCTATAGATAGAATAAAATCCAGGAACGATTTCCATTTTTGCTGTTGAAGAGTGCTTTTTTTGAGCAATCTTTTCAATCATGTATTTGCGCATATAATTTGTTACTTCATCCTTTGGAAGATCTTCTTTTTGCAAAACTTTATATAAAGCGATACGTGGAAGAATTGTGTTAGTAAGTGTCTTCATTTGATTCTTGGATTTGTTTTTAGTATTGGTGATGAGTTCTTTAAGAACTTCATTTTGTTTTTCAAACACTACTGTTCCTTTTTCTTTACCAAACTCTTCGAACAAAAATTTCTTTATTTGTTTTTGTTGCTTTATTTTCATAGAATACCTCCGAAGTCTATTATAAAAGGGCAACCCAATTAGGATTGCCCGATGATTAATAGATTTATAGTTTTTTATTCAATCCTATAAAGTATATTTTTTTAATATTCTTTATTTGTCTAAAGGTTTCATGGTTGGGAAGAGAATGACATCTCTAATTGAATCAGATGAAGTTAAGAACATAACTAATCTATCAATACCAATCCCAATACCGCCTGCAGGTGGCATACCATATTCAAGTGCATCGACGAAGTCATAATCGATTTCACAGGCTTCATCGTTACCAAGTTTCTTTTCCTTTAATTGGTTTTCAAATCTTTCAAGTTGATCGATTGGATCGTTTAATTCTGTAAAGGCGTTAGCCATTTCTTTACGGGCAATATAAATTTCAAATCTTTCTGTGAATCTTGGATCTTTTGGATTCTTTCTAGCAAGAGGAGAAATTTCAATTGGATGACCCATAACAAATGTTGGTTGAACGAGGGAATCTTCAACATACTTTTCAAAGAAGGCATTAATTACGTGTCCATATGTAAAGTGCTTTTGTACTTCAATTCCATGTTCTTTAGCAAGGGCTAAGGCTTCTTCGTCTGATTTTACTTGTAAGAAATCAATTCCTGTTTTTTCTTTGACTAAGTCAACCATTGTTGCTTTCTTAAATTCTGGTGCTAAATCGATATCTTCACCTAACCAGTGAATCTTTGTTGTGCCAATAATATTTGTTGCTAAATATCTGAATAAATCTTCTGTAAGTTTAATCATGTCATCGAGATTACCATAAGCAAGGTAAGCTTCGATTGTTGTAAATTCTGGGTTATGAGCTGTATCCATACCTTCGTTTCTAAACAATCTACCGATTTCATAAACTTTTTCTAAGCCACCAACTAATAATCTCTTTAATGATAATTCAGTTGCAATTCTTAAGTAGAAGTCTTTATTTAAGGCGTTGTGGTGTGTGACAAATGGTCTAGCATTAGCACCACCGAGAATTGGTTGAAGGACGCTTGTTTCAGCTTCGATATATCCTTGTGAATCTAAGAATGATTGAATGCCTCTAATAATTTTTGGTCTTAATAAGGCGACACGTCTTGAATCATCGTTCATGATTAAGTCGACATAACGTCTTCTATATCTTTCTTCAATATCTGTTAAGCCATGGAACTTTTCTGGTAATGGTTTTAAGGCTTTGACAAGATGTGTATATTGATCAACTCTAATTGTTAACTCGCCAGTTCTTGTTTTCATTATTGTTCCACGAACACCAACAATATCACCGATATCAGCTAACTTGAAAACTGCATAATCGTGTTCACCGACAACATCAAGTTTTATGTAGCATTGGATAAATCCTTCACGGTCTTGAATGTTAAAAAATGATGCTTTACCCATTTTACGTATGAAACGTATTCTACCAGCTAATGTGACTTCTGATTTGTCGTTAGCAAGTTCTTCTTCTGTTTTATTACTATATTCGTTTTTGACTTGAACAGAACTATGTGTTCTTTCAAATTTTTGTCCGAATGGATTAACGCCTAATTCAGCGTATTTTTCTAATTTAGAACGTCTTACTTGTTCTTGTTCAGTTAAATCTCTATCTTCCATATTTTATAACCTTTCTAAATAAGCCTATTTAGTATATCAAAAATTAATAAATAACAAAAGTTTCTATTATGATATTTAGGCTATTTCTGTATATTCTTGATCTATTTGAATAATTAAATGGAAAGTTTCACCAGGTAACTTTTCTTTTAAGTAATTTGTTATACATTTATTTATGTCGGCAGCGTTTAATTTTGAATCGAAAGGGACGATAACATCAAACAAAACATTTGTGTGTGTAGGGCCACTAACAATTCTAAAGTCGTGCATTGATAGTTTAGAATCCATTAAGTTCAAACTTTCTTTTACTAATTTTTTTAACAAGTCGGTTTTTGGATCGTCAACTAAGACTGGATCCATATGAATAACTGTTTTAATTCCAAGCTTTGAGTAGGCCATAAGTTCGATGTTATCTATTCTGTCGTGAGATAACATAACATCTTCTTTAGCATTTACTTCAACGTGTACTGAAGCG
Source organism: Clostridium sp. CAG:288 (assembly GCA_000437395.1). Lineage (GTDB taxonomy): Bacteria > Bacillota_I > Bacilli_A > RFN20 > CAG-288 > CAG-288. Next base: position 10,574 of record FR898190.1, read on the forward strand.
TGTATATTTCCTGGACCATAGCAATGCATTTCTAAATCGTGTATTCCTAAAACTCCAGGACTATTTTTAACTAGACTAACGAAGTTTTCTATAATTTTTGCATCAGGTTTTTCACCTAAAAGAATATTGCATGTTTCAAATGTTAATTTTATTCCTGAATAAATAACAAATAGCGATACAGCTAAAGTAAGATAGCCATCGATATTAACTTTTGTAGTAAGAGATATAATCAAACCAATTAATACTAAAGTAGTGGTTATAACATCGTTTCTTGAATCGATGGAATTTGCTTTTAATGAAATACTATTAATTCTTTTTCCTAATGAATTATATAGAAGTCCTTGCAAAGCTTTAAGCAAGATAGACAAAGACAATATAATAAATGTTGCAATAATGGTGGTTTTATTTGAAGGTAAATCAGCTGGAGTTATAATTGCTTTTACACCTTCACTTAAAGCCATAATACCTAAGGCTATTATGATGAAGCTTACAACTAAACTAGCAATATATTCCATTCTAGCATGACCAAAAGGATGGTTTTTATCAGCTGGTTTGCCACTCATTTTAAATCCAAATAAAGAGATGACACAACTTGCAAAATCGGATAAGTTATTTACGGCATCAGCTATAATAGACATATTCAATATTAATAACCCAATTATGATTTTGCTTACAAATAAAATAAAATTAGAGATAAGTCCAAAAGTAGATCCTAAAAATCCGTATTTTTGTCTTACTTTTGAATTTGTCGTGTTTTTATAATCTTTTACAAAGAGTTTTAATAATAGTTCTGTCATAATTTAAGCACCTAGTGATAATTATACTATTTTGTCTATCATAAAAGTTAGTTTATTGAATACTTTTGTTTTAAATAGTATAATAATTTGAAAAAAGGAGGAGAAATATGATATCAAAAAAGTTAGCTATTGATATTTTGAATATTGGTTTATCAACAGGCGCAGATTACGCAGAAATATATTGTCAAAATCAATATTCACACATTACTTCACTTGCCAAAAAGAAAATTGATAATGTTTTTGGAAAATTAACATATGGAGTAGGAATAAGGTTATTAAAAGGAACAGATGAAGTTTACGGATACACAAGTGATATTTCAAAGAAATCTCTTGTTGACTTAGTTAATAAACTCTCATCTTCTTTTAATGGCGAAAGAGTTAAAGAGGTTAAAACCTTAAACCTTTTAAAGCAAAATCACAAAAACGATCCTTTAAAACCACACGACTCTATGTCTATTGAAGAAAAACTTGAAGTCTTAAGAAAGGCTGAAAAAGTTGGTTATGACTACTCTGAAAAAGTAGTAGATGTAAGAGTAGGATTAAACGAATTGGATGAAGAAGTCTGCGTTTTTAATTCTGACGAAGTAATGGTCAAAGAAAACAGAGTTAGAACTAGAATCATGGGTGTAGTAACTGCTAGCGATGGCAAATCATTCCAAACTGGAAGTTTCTCACCAGGTGAAAGTATCGGCTTAGAAATTTTAGATAAACACGATTTGTCAAAAGGTATTCTTAGTGCAGCAAAAGATGCGGTTGATCTTTTAGATGCACCTGAATGTCCATCAGGTGAAATACCTGTAATTATAGGCAATGCTTTTGGTGGAACGTTATTCCATGAAGCTTGTGGACACCCATTAGAAGGTTCGGCAATTTCGCATAATTCATCTGCGTTTTGTGGTAAATTAGGTCAAAAAATTGCTTCACCAATCGTTACAGCTGTCGATGATGGTACGATTCAAAACGGCTGGGGCTCTGAAGGCTATGATGATGAAGGAATTAAATCGACTAAAAACGTTTTAATTAAAGATGGAATATTGGTTAATTATATGATTGATAGACTTTCAGGTCGCAAACTTGGTTTAACTCCAACAGGTAGTTGCAGAAGACAATCATATAAGTTTGTTCCAACAACAAGAATGACAAATACATATATCGCAGCAGGTAAATCCACAAAAGAAGAGATAATTGCTGCAACAAAGTTAGGACTTTATCTTGTTGACTTTAATGGTGGCTCTGTTGATCCATCTACAGCTAAATTCAATTTTACAGCTTCTAAAGCTTATATGGTTATTGATGGAAAAATTGACCATTTAGTTAAAGGCGCATGTTTGGTTGGGTATGGCTATGACGTTTTAATGAATATAGATATGGTTGGAAACGATTTAGTTAGAGCTCCTGGTATTTGTGGTGCTGCTAGTGGAAATATTCCAGTTGAAGTTGGTCAACCAACATTAAGAGTTTCAAAGATGATTGTTGGTGGCAGAGGAGGTAACATCTAATGTCAGTTAAATTAAATACATATTTATTAGAAGCACAAAAAGCAAATATTAACCCTTTTGAAATTAATGTTAATGTTGCTTCTGATATCAGCGTATCACTTTTTGAAGGTAAAGTAGAAAACGTAACAATTGCTAATGACTCAACAGTTACTGGTAGAGGCATTTATAATGGTAAAATAGGTGCTTTTACTAGCGATACACTAAGTAAAGAAATTCCTTCTTTAATGGCCAAAAACATTGTTGAAAGCGCAACTTATGGTCCAGAAGGTGATCCAACTTTATTTGTCGGTAAAGGACAAAAGTATAAAAAACCAAAAACATATTATCCAGTTTTAGAAAATGTTGGTGTTAATGAACTTACTGGTATCGCTCAAAGAGTTTATGAAGGTGCTAAAAGAGTAGCGGGCGTTAGTGAAATTACTGTTAACGTAGAGTATTATTCTGGTAAATCTGAAATGAATAACTCTTTAGGCTTAAAACTATCAAGCAAGCGAAATTACGTTGCCGTAGCATGCGAATTGCTTGCTAAAAAAGACGATTTAGTCGAAAGCAATTTTGACGCTAAATACGTTACTGAAATATCAAGTTTTGACCCAGAATCATTCGGAGAAGAAATTGCTAAAGGCGCAATTAACAAGCTCGGTGGTAGCTCAGTTAAAAGTGGAAAATATAACATTGTTATCGACCAAGATAACATCGCTACATTATTAAATGCTTTAATTGGCAATTTATCAGCATTTGATATTCAACATGGTGTATCTTTACTCAAAGATACAAAAGGCAAGAAAGTATTAAGCGAAAAGCTTTCGATAGACTTAAAGCCTGTTTCTGATTGTGTTTTCGGATCTTCTTACGATGCTGAAGGAACACCAAAACAAAATTTAAAACTCGTTAAAAATGGTGTTATTCAAACATATTTCTATGACTTAGAAACAGCTAAAAAAGATGGTACTACAAGCAATGGTTGTGGTACAAAACAGGGTAATAATATTAGACCAGAAATGGATTATATTGTTGTTAAACCAGGAAAACTTAGTAGTGATGAATTAGTTTCTGAAGTTAAAAATGGTATTTATATTAATAATTTAACAGGAGCTAACGCTGGACTTGATCCAGTTTCTGGTGACTTTTCTTTACAAGCTTCGGGATGTTTAATTGAAGATGGTAAATTGACTAAGCCTTTATCATTAATTACTCTCGCTGGCAATTTGTTAACTATGTTTAACGAAATAAAATCTATTGGTTCTGATTCAAAAGAAACATTAAGAGGTTGTAATTGCCCATCAATGTCGTTTGAAAGCATGTCTGTTTCAGGCGTTGAAGAATAATAAATTAAGCTTGACTACACACTTATTAGTATGAGTGTATAATTAAGCTTTTTTTGTATAAAAATTACTAAAATGTGTATATTTTTGGTTGAAAATTATAAATATTAAAAAGTTGTTTTACACTTTAGTATAAATGTAAAGTAAAATCGTTTGACATTGTTTAACTAGGCTATTATCTTTAATTAGATGCTTTTTAGAAAGGAGTCAAAATGTTTAAATTATTTAGATATTTAAAATCAGTTTGGGTTGAAGTAGTTATTACTGTTATCTTTTTAATGCTTCAAGTTTGGCTACAACTTCAATTACCAAATACCATGGCTGATGTCAGTAAATATATTAATATTATGACCATTAATCCATCGACATCTGAGGCCTATAAAGAGGCTTTAAAGGATATATGGATTATGGGTGGAAAGATGCTTGCATACGCTTTAGGAGTAACTGTTACTGCTATTATCGTCGGCTATACTTCTTCTAGAATTAGTACGATTTTTGGTCAAAAACTTAGAAATGATATTTTTAAGAAAGTTACATCATTTAGCATAAACGATTATGATAAGTTTGGAACATCCTCGCTTATTACTCGAACAACTAACGACGTTCAACAAATTCAAATGGTTATTTTTATGGGATTAAGAATAATTGTCTCTGCTCCATTAACGGTTATTTTAGCAATTATATACGCTTCTCAACTCGATATGAGCTTAATGATTGTCTTACTTGTTAGTGTCCCAATTGTTTTAATTGTCACAACGATTATAGGTGTCTTAGTTATGCCACTAATGAAGAAAATGCAAACAAAGGTTGATAGAGTAACTCTTGTCTTAAGAGAGAATTTAACTGGCGTAAGAGTAATTAGAGCCTTTAATAGAGAAAACGATGAATCTCAAAAGTTTGATGTAGCAAACAAAGATTTAACAAACGTCACTGTTAAAACTAATAGAATTTTCTCAATAATGACTCCTTCAATTTCTATAGTTATGAATTTAACTTTCTTGGCCATTTTTATGATTGGTTTTTATAACTTTAATGGTCAAAGTGTTAATGCTTTATCAACTAAAGTTTCAGCAATTATGTCTATTGCTCAATATTCATTACAAATTATGTCATCTTTATTGATGGTTGTTATGATTTTTGTCTTTATTACTAGAGCTCAAGTTTCAGCAGCAAGAATTAATGCTGTATTAGAAACTTCAGGTGAAAATATTGATAGCAATGAATCAAGCATTTCTTTAAATAATAATTCAAAATGTGAACTTGAATTTAACGATGTGATATTTAGTTATCCAGATGCATCATTGCCAACTCTTGAACACGTTAGCTTTAAAGCATCAGCAGGGGAGACAATAGCTTTCATCGGTTCAACTGGTAGTGGTAAATCAACTTTAATAAATTTAATTCCAAGACTATATGATGTTTCAAGTGGTTCTATCACTTTAAATGGTGTTAACGTTAACGATATAGAATTGAATCAGTTACGTAAAAAGATAGGCTTTGTTCCACAAAAGTCACTTCTTTTTACAGGTACGATAAAAGAAAACTTACTCTATGGTAATCCAAATGCTAGCGATGAAGATATTGAAAATGCTATTAAAGTTGCACAAGCTAAAAAGTTTATAAATGAAAAAGAAAAAGGCTTGAATGAAAGTGTTTCTCAAGGAGGAACAAATTTCTCAGGCGGTCAAAAACAACGTTTAGCAATTGCCAGAGCTCTTGTTCGTAAAGCTGATGTTTATATCTTTGATGATTCATTTAGTGCACTTGACTTTAAGACAGATGTTAAAGTTCGTAGTGCTTTAAAGAAATATACAAAAGATTCATTAGTTATTATTGTCGGTCAACGTGTTTCTTCTATTATGAATGCTGATAAGATCATAGTTTTAGATGAAGGAAAAGTGGTCGGTCAAGGAACGCATAGTGAACTTTTAAATTCGTGTCAAGTTTATCAAGAAATTGTTAAATCGCAATTAGACCCTGATGAAGTAAAAAATACGATTTCATTATCAAATAAAATTGATAATGAAGAAGAAAGGGGTGAATAATTATGCCGCCAAGAATGCCTTACACTGCTAGAAAAGCTAAAGATACTAAAGGTACATTGTTAAGAACAGTAAAAATGTTAAAACCATTTAGAGTTTCTATAATAATAATTATGTTAGCTGTGACAATAAGTACTGTGTTTTCAATTTTAGCTCCTGTATTTATGTATCAATATTTTTCAGCTGAATATATAGCTAAAATGTTTAATGTTAACTTGTTAACATATAAGATAGAAAGTATAAATACAAAAGAATTTTTGGAACCTTTTATTGTTATTGGCTCTAGCTACATTATTGCAGCTTCATTCTCATTTATAGCTGAATTTTCTACAGCAAAACTAAGTGGATCTGTCACTTATTCATTAAGAAAACAAACAAAAGAAAAGATAGATAAGTTACCTTTATCTTTCTTCGATAAAACTACTAATGGTGATCTCCTTTCTAGAGTAACAAATGATATTGATACTATATCATCTTCGCTTCAACAAATAATTAACCAATTATTTAAAGGAGTATTCCAATTAATAGGTGTTACTATTGCTATGTTTGTTATTGACTGGCGTTTAGCACTAATTGCTTTTGCAACACTTCCAGTTTCAATAGTGATTGCTTTGTTTATTGCAATGAAATCGCAAAAACTATTTGTTGTTCAACAAAGAACTTTGGGACAACTAAACGGACAAGTCGAAGAAGTCTATGGCGGCTTTAAAGTAATTAAACTATTTAGCAAAGAAAAAGATGTCAATGAAAAATTTGTTAATAAGAGTGCTGAATTATGTAATGCTGGACAAAAAGCTACATTCTTTACAGGTATGATTCAACCTTTCTTAACTTTAATTCATAATATAGGTTATGTCTTTATCTGTGTTGTCGGTGGAATATTAAAGGCTGCTAATAGCATTGTAACTTTCTTTGTCTTCCTCAATTTATTCCAACAACCAATTCAACAAATTGCTCAAATAACTAACGTAATTCAACAGACAGCAGCAGCTAGTGAAAGAGTGTTTGAAATTCTTGATGCTAAAGAAGAAATTCCAGATTGTGTTGATGCTTTAGATGCTTCAAATATTGAGGGAAAAGTTGATTTTGATAATGTGGACTTTTCATATACTCCAGAAGTTCCACTTATTGAAAATTTAAATTTACATATTAATCCAGGTGAATCTATAGCTATAGTTGGCCCAACTGGTGCTGGAAAAACTACACTAGTTAATTTAATTATGCGATTTTATGAAATAACTGGTGGACAGTTGTTGATTGACTCTAAACCTATAGATAGTTATAATAGGGCTTCTATGCGTAAAAGCATAGGTATGGTATTGCAAGATACTTGGCTATTCAACGGAACAATTGCCGATAATATCGCCTATGGTAGACCTGAAGCGACAAGAGAAGAAATAATTGAAGCTGCTAAAGAAGCACACGCTCATCATTTCATTGAATTACTTCCACAAGGATATGACACAATATTGAATGAAGAAGCAAGCAATATTTCTCAAGGACAACGACAACTTATCACAATAGCTAGAGCTATATTGTCAAACCCTAGAATTATGATTTTAGATGAAGCTACTTCTTCAGTTGATACAAGAACTGAGAAGGCATTGCAAGATGCAATGAATAATATAATGAAAGAAAGAACTTCATTTGTTATTGCTCATCGACTTTCGACGATAAAAAATGCTAAGATAATTATAGTTATGAATCATGGACACATTGTTGAACAAGGAAATCATAAAGAATTACTCGAAAAAGGCGGCTTCTATGCCGATTTGTATAACGCTCAATTTATGGGAAATAAACTAAACTAGGAGGCAAAACTAAATTGAAAAGTAAAGTAGCATTTGTTGTTGATTCAACAACTATTGTTACCGAGGAAATGCAAAGAGAATATAGATTTTATACTGTACCTCTAAACGTTTCTGATGGTAAAACGTCGAGACATGAGACAGATATTTCTGATGAAGAAATATATTCAATTGTCGAAGATCCAGAACTTTGCAAGCATTTAAAATCAAGTTCACCAGCACCAGGTGATTTTGCAGATGCTTACGAAAAATTATTTGCAGAAGGATATGATGACATTATCGTATTCACACTTTCGAAAGAAGTTTCAGGTACTTATCAAACAGCAATTATGGCTAAAGATTTAATTGAAGATGAAAGCAAGAGCAAACATGTATTTGTTATTAACACCTTATTATGTAATTATGGTGTAATCAACGGAATTCAAGCTTCATTACCATTCTTAAGCCAAGATATTACAACAGAACAACTCGTCGAAAAAATAAATGAAAACTTTGAAAATTCAAATTTAATGTTCACAATACTCGATTTGAAACATTTATTTAGGGGTGGAAGATTAAACAAACTTTCATGTGCTATTGGACTTTTGTTTAAGATTAAACCAGTAATTGAAATGGTTGATGGAAAACTAGTATTAGCATATAAGATGAGAACAAAGGTAAACGTCGTTGATTTATTTATGAAAAGAATTAGCGAATTCTCATTAAAATATAAGAAAGTTTACTTAAGATTTGTCGATTTAAACAATATCGAAGTAATTGAACAAATGAAAAAAATGGTTGCCGAAAAATTCTCTAACGTTGTCATTTCAAACGTCAGTAGAGTTGGACCTGTTTTCAATGTTCATTTAGGAACACAAGGATTTGGTATTTCTCTTACAGGTGTAAACGAATAAAAAAGCCCCCAAAAGGGGCTTTTAAATTGTAGAGCTAAAAATAGTGAATTATTGCTTTGAAATTGATAAAATAATTAAAGAAAGATAAAACAGGTGCAATATGAACAAGATAAGTAAAAGATGGACTATTGGTGTATTGATATTAGCTATTGTTGGTGCTGCTTTCTTAGCAACACTATATTTCACTCCGTACTATAGAGTTGATTACACTAGATTTAGTAATGTAAAAACCGATTTTAGAAAATCTAGTGAATATATGTTAGACGATAATGTTGCTTTAATAATTAGCAATAAGACAGAGTTGGAAAAACTTGAAAATGTTATTAATCAAAAGCAAAATAAATACGATGATAAGTATTTTGAAAACAAATCATTGATTGTTTCTGTTCGTGATGGATCATACTATTCACAATCAAAAATTAACAAATTAAGCATTAAAGACAGCTCAATTACAGTAACATATGGTGTTGAAAACGACCAAGCTGTTACTGGTCCTGATCAAGTCTTTGGAATTTATTATATCGACTTGATTGAAATATCTAATACTAAAATAGATTTAACAAAATCATCAAATTACTCAATAAATTATATTGATAAAGTAATGTAAAACTATTTTTTATTATTAATGACTGAAGATTCTTTTTTGATTTCTTTAGTCATTTTTTCTATATCCTTTTTTTCTTTAATAATAATGTTAAGATAAAAGCAAATAAATAAAATATAGCTGCAGAAATAGACTAATAATAATAAAATAACGATGGTGGATAAAGGACCGTAAATAGTGTTATATCTATCAAACTTATATGACATATAAACAAAGAATATACCGATGAATACGAGAATAGAAATAGAACTTAAATATGCTCCAGGTAAAATATCTTTAAATTTTGGTCGCTTTGTCGGTGAAAAATAAAACAAAGCAGATATAGTTGCAAAGAAAATGAAAAAGGAAATAATGTACTTAAGCCAAACAGAAATGCTATAAGGAATAATAGATTTTGTCATATTCTCAAAAAACACTAACAAAATAATTGTGAATGATATACTAGCAATAAAGATTATAGTCATCAATATCGAACGTGCTTTACGCTTTACAAAGTGATTATCTAAAACGTATCTGTTATAAAAGTGATCTGCAAATCTAGTAAAGCATTCTATTCCACGACTAGCGATATAAAATGAGATAGCTGATGAAAAGATGACTGTTACAATATCTGATGGTTGAATTGATTGTAGGTAAGAAATTATCGTTTGTGTAAGTTCAGACTCTGGCAACCAAGTCCTTAATAAGTCAATTATATAATTTGTTGAAGCATTAAATTGTGTTAATATCATCAAAATTAATGAAACTAATGGCACAATAGAAATTACCAAATAAAAAGTAAAACTTGATGGCATATATGAAAAGCCATTAAGTCTAAATAATTTACGTAAGAAATTAATTTTTTTTTGGTTTTTTATTTTGTCGATAAAAAGCCTAAAATTTGCTCTTATTTTTTTAATTTTGTTCATCTAATAAGCTCTCAAACTCTTTTTTATATTCCTCTAATAATATTTCAGAATTAATTCCACTTAAACTTTTGCTTAGCAGTTTTTGAATCAATTCTACTAATGTAGTTGATATACGCATTGATTCAGATAAATTATATTTGTTTTCAAGTGAATATATTAATCCAGCTAAGAAAATACTTGCTAAGAAGTAAAAATTCTTTTGGGTTGGTTCAGTTGATAAAGAAATATAATCCATTCCAGTTTTTTTAGATATGATGTTTACTGATCCTGAGATATCAAAAATAGCAGCGTATTTTGCCTTTTTGGAAACGATATCTTTTAAAACGTCAAGAGAATCTAAAATATCTGTATTATCTAGAAATACAAAATATCCGTTTTTTGCAAATAGTTGATATTCTGATTTATATTCTGGCAAACCTGTTAAATCAAAATAAATGTGATGTTCAGTGCTAACTAAATAATCTAATTCATTAATTGAATAAGGCATTGGATTGACAATTAAGATATCAGCTTCTTCAATATATTTTTTACATTCATCAGAAATATAGTTATCAAGTTTGTGAAGAGTTAAATTAGGACAGTTTTCTCTAATATGTTTATCTTTTTCTGCGTCCATTTCTTCTTGAGCTGCATCATAGAATACATCGACTTTAAAATCTAGCTTTGATAAAATAATGCCTTTGCATAAAAAGGAAATGGCATTTTCAGAATCTACCTTATCCAAACCTAAGATAACGGCTTTTTTCATGTTTAACTCTCCTTTTTTTCAATAACAATAATATCAATTTTTATTATTATGTGCAATTGGTTTTAAAATACTATTTACTATTATTAGTACTAGGTATATATTGTTCTTGCCTTTTATCAAAAGTGATTAATAAAGCTTTTTTACTAGTTATTTAACAAAAAAGGGTTTTTGTAATATGTTTATTTATTGATAAAAAGGGTACTTTAATAGTATATTAGATAATGTATGAATTTACCCTAATATATTATATTTATACACATATATTTTAAGAGACAAAAAGGAGGTTATCCAATGGATAAAAACAATAATCCACAACAACCACGTAATAAGAAAAATACTTTTAGTACAATTTTCTTACCTTTGCTTCTTGTAGTTGGTATGTGTTTAACATTCTACTTTGTATTTGTTAAACCATCAACAGGTTCATCTTCAAGAAATACAGAGAACTATACACAAGCAGATTTGGTTTTAGACAGTGATAAAAAGATCGATGAATATTCTTTAGACTATGGTGGAAAATTAACAAATATCTTGCTTGGACAAGAAGTTACAAAACTTCAATCAAAGTATAGTTATACAGGAAACTATTATTCTATTGCTGGTTACTATACAAAAGTAAATGATGCAGGTAAAAAAGTAAGAATTATATTTAGAGCAGACTTATCTGCTGATTCTTCGTCATGGGCTTTATTCCAAGATATTATTGAACAAGCACCTTTATATCAAAAAGATGCAGAAGGTAATATTAAAGTTGATGCCAATACTGGCCTTGCTTTAGTCGATCAAGATAATAGCAAATATTATTCTGGTAGTAGAAATATTTACGATATTATTAGTCCTGAATCAGGTAGTGGATTTGCCTCATGGCTTCCAACAATACTTGTTTCTGTTGTCTTAATTGGGCTTTCAATTTTCTTAGTAAGTAGATTTACAAAATCTATGAAGAATATTGATAGAACACAAATGGATTTCAATACTTCTAGAGCTCGTAAAGAAGTTAACTCTAAAGTTAAGTTCTCTGATGTTGCTGGATGTGATGAAGTAAAAGCTGAGTTAGTTGAAGTTGTAGACTATTTTAGAAACGCAGATAAATATACAAAACTTGGTGCTAAATTACCAAAAGGTGTTCTCCTTGTTGGCCCGCCAGGAACAGGTAAAACATTATTAGCAAAAGCTGTAGCTGGAGAAGCAAATGTCGCTTTCTATTCTATCTCTGGTTCAGACTTTGTTGAAATGTATGTCGGTGTTGGTGCTGGCCGTGTTAGAGATATGTTTAAGACAGCTAAACAAAACGCTCCATGCTTAATATTTATTGATGAAATTGATGCTGTCGGCCGTCAAAGAGGCGCAGGTTTAGGTGGCGGTAACGATGAAAGAGAACAAACTCTTAACCAATTGTTAGTTGAAATGGATGGCTTTAATGATAACTCTGGAGTTATTGTTATGGCAGCTACTAACCGTTCTGATATTTTGGACCCAGCTCTTTTAAGAGCAGGACGTTTCGATAGACAAATCACTGTTGATCTTCCAGATAAGAATGGTCGTGAAGCTATATTAAAAGTCCACTCAAGAAATAAAAAAGTTGATTCTAGTGTCGATTTTGCTAATATTGCAAATAGAACAGTTGGATTCTCAGGTGCTGATTTAGCTAACGTTATGAATGAAGCTGCTATCTTAGCAGTTAGAGCCAAACGTAACGTTATTACTACTAAAGATATCGATGAAGCAATCGATCGTTCTTGGTCTGGTCCAGCTCGTAACTCAGTTACAATGAGCCCAGAAGAAAAGAAACAAATTGCTTATCACGAATCAGGACACGCAATTATCGGATTGAAACTTCCATATTCTGATGTGGTTCAAAAAGTTACAATTGTCCCACGTGGAAGAACTGGTGGTCACGTATTAATGACACCGGAAAACGATAGATTCATAATGACTAAGAACCAAATCTTAGCACGTATTACAGGCTATTTAGGTGGAAGAACATCAGAAGAGATTTTCTTTGGCGATGTTTCTACTGGAGCTAGTAATGATATTGAAGTTGCAACTAGATTAGCAAGAGCTATGGTAACAGAATATGGTATGAGTTCTTTAGGACCAGTACAATATGATCAAAATCAAGGCTCTGTCTTCTTAGGACGTGACTACAATAGTACTCAACGCAATTTCTCAGCTCAAGTGGCATATGAAATTGATAAAGAGATAAGAAATATTATCGATGAATGTCATAAGCAGGCAAACGATATATTAACTAAGTATAAAGATGATGTTATTTTGATGGCTGAAACTCTTATTACTAAAGAAACATTAACTGCTGAAGAAATTAAGTATTTACTTGAAAATCGTCATTTGCCAGAAGAAAAGGAATTTGCTCAAGTTGAAGAAGATAAACCAGAAGTAACTGATTCTGTTGATAAGACTGAAAAAGAAACTAAAGGTGTTGACTTAGGTTCTATGACATTGCCAATTGAATTTAATGGCTTTATCGATGAATTCCACACAGCTATTAGTAAAAACCCACGTAAGGTTGTAGTTGTTGCTGCTGTACCTGGTACAAACAACGTATCTTTTGATCAATTAAAGAGAATCGTTTATCGCTTTGCTCCAAAAGAAGATTTTATCGGAACAGTATTTTTACCAAGAGAATTGTATATAAAATTACCTGTTTCATTAGATGATTTTGCTCAATATCTCGAAAATGAAGGTGGCGCTGAATTATTGTTAGTAAAAACTTCTGAGATTTCTTTAGACGAGTTAAAAGCAGCTGTTTATCCCACTGCATCATTAACTGAAAAACTTAGAAAAGCTAAAGATAGCGATGAAGAAAAAGTAATCGATGTCGATCCAGTTGATGATAAAAAGGATGAAGATAAAAAATAGAAAATAGCTCACCTGCAACAAGGTGAGCTTTAATAGTTTATGGCAAAAAAATTTGAAATAGGAAATATTACTTTACCAAATAGATATATTCTTGCTCCGATGGCAGGATATACCAATGAGCCATTAAGAAAAATGGCAAGAGAAGGTGGCGCTGGATTAGTTTATACAGAAATGATTTCAGCGACTGCTTTGGCGTATAATAATCAAAAGACATTTGATATGTTACCTAGGGACAATTCTGAAAACCCATTAGCTTTACAATTGTTCGGTGGAGATAAAAACATAATATTAAATGCTATAGATTTTGTTGAAAAAGAAGCTAAATATGATTTCTTAGATTTTAATATGGGTTGTCCTGTTCCTAAAGTTATGAAACAAGAGGCTGGTTCGTATTGGTTAAAACGACAAGATGAAGTATATGATTTGCTTCATTCAATGGTACAAAAATCTCATAAGCCTGTAATAATTAAAATTAGACTTGGATTTGATAAAAAACATATTAATGCAGTAGAAATTGCTAAAATTGCTGAACAAGCTGGAATTAAAGCTTTAGCTGTTCATGGAAGAACAAGAGATGAATACTATAACGGTTTTCCACATTATGAGGAAATTGCTAAAGTTAAAAATAGTGTTTCAATACCGGTTATAGCCAATGGAAATATTGATTTAAACAATATTGCTGAAGTTGAAAAAATAACGAATGCTGATGCATTTATGATTGGCAGAGGATGTCTTGGTAACCCACTAATATTTACTGATCTTATTAATTCGGAAGAAGGTAAACCGTTTATAGAACACACATTAGAAAAACAAATAAATTTGATGAAAAAACATTTTGATATGATTATAAATTATATGGGTGAATATAACGGGGTAAGATACTTTAGAGGCTTATCAGTTTTATATGTTAAGGGATTTGACAACGCAAAATATATTAAAAATAAATTGATATCAATGAATACAGTTGATGATTTTAACTCAATAATAAAAGAGACTAAAGATTACTATTTGAAATAATATTAGCAATAAAATTGTGCATAAATGTGCAAAATTTGCATATTATGCACATTTTTATTTGACTATGCCTATATTAAATGGTTAACTTATAATTGAGGTGAATGCTATGTTACAAGATTCAAGACTAAATGAAATTTTAAAATTAGTTGATCAAAAGGGCGCTGTCAGGGTAGATGAATTGGCAAAATTATTTAATATATCAGAATCTACAATTAGAAGAGATTTAATTGAATTATCAAAACAAAACAAGCTAATTAAAGTCCACGGTGGGGCAACTGCTACAAATTATGCTGGAAATATTACTTTTGATAGGGTTGATAAAGATTATTTCTTTAGAGAAAATTTGGAAAAAGAAAAGAAAGAATTAATAGCAAGAAAAGCTGCATCTTTAATTAAGGATGGAGCATCGGTATACCTTGATGCTTCTACTTCTGTTGCTAGTGTTATTGATTATTTAAAACCAGTAGATGCCTACTTTGTCACAAATAGTCCTTTGATAGCCAAAAAATTAGCTATGAAGAATTTTAAAGTGTTTGTAACTGGCGGAGAATTAAAATTAACAACTGACGCTTATACGGGTGGTTTTGCAATAGAATTTTTAAACAAGTTTAATTTTTCTATTGGTTTGTTTGGAACAAATGGTATTCATAGAACAGCTAATTTTACTACTCCAGATCCTGTTGAAGCTTCTATAAAAAGAAAAGCTATGGAAAGAACTTACAAATCGTATATTTTAGCTGATTCGTCAAAGTTCAATAATGTAGCTTCTGTAACCTTCGCAAATTTAAGTGAAGCTACTTTAATCACTGATTGTATTCGTGAAGATTATCGAGATATCTTAAAGATGATCGATGCATCTAAGGAAGATTAATGATTTACACAGTAACTATTTCTCCGTGTTTAGACTACAAAATGGTAGTTGATAACTTTGAAATCGGAAATATAAATAGATCAACAAAACAATTATTAGTTCCTGGTGGAAAAGGAATTAATGTTTCTTTTGTGTTAAAAAATTTAGGTGTTGAAAGCATTGTTTTGGGATTTAAAGCTGGCTTTATAGGCAATACGATAGAAAACATGGTTAATGATGAAGGACTAAAAACTTATTTTGTTGAAACAGCTGGTGAAAGTAGAATCAATGTAAAAATACTTTCTAAAGAAGAAAGCGCAATAAATGGAGCTGGCCCTATACCAAGCGAAGAAAATATCCAAGAGTTAAAATCGATATTACTTAAAGCTAACTCTAATGATATTGTTGTTTTAAGTGGCTCTGTACCTTATTCTATACATGATGGAAAGTTATTTAAAGAAATAATTGAGGATCTCAATAGTAGAAATGTTAAAGTTATTCTTGATACATCTGGCAAAACACTTATTGAAGGAATAAAAAGTAAACCATTTTTAATTAAGCCTAATATTGATGAATTAGAAGAATTATTTGGTAATAAAATAAATAATGAAGAAGAGTTAATAAAGACTTTATATAAACTAAATGATAAAGGAATAAAAAACACCATAGTTTCAATAGGTGAAAAAGGAGCTCTTCTCTGTACTGAAAATAAAGAATTAATTTTCGTTGAAGCTCCAAAAGGGAAAGCAATTTCAACAGTTGGTGCTGGTGATTCACTAGTTGCTGGATTCTTATCATATTACGTTAATAATAAATCGTTAAAAGAAAGTCTTGAATATGGTGTATGTGCAGGCTCAGCAACAGTTTTTTCACATCATTTGGCCACCAAAGAAGAAATTGATAAATTATTTTTAAGTTTAAAAAGATGAATTATTTAGAAATATACAAAGAATTAAATATTAATAGCGAAGAAGAGTTATTAAGTATTTTACCTAGACGTTATGAATTTCTAACGCCTAGCGCTTTGAAGTCTGAATATAACGATAAAGAAAAAGTAATTTTAAAAGGAAAACTTGCAAGCTCAATACAAGGAATACGTAGTGTTTCAATGTTAAGATTTTCAATACAATGTGAAAATTACACATATAAAGCGTATATTTTTGGACAAGACTTTTATAAGAACATAATAAAACGTGATATGCAATATCTATTTATTGGTAGATATTCGCTTAAGCAAAAAGCTTTTTCTATTACTTCTATTATTAGATGTGATAACGAGTTTGCTATTCGTGGAATTAAGCCTATATATTCGATACCTAAGAAAGTTAAACAAGCTGATTATTATAAATTAATTAAAGAAACATTATTTAATCCTAATTTAGAAATTAAAGAAGTATTACCAAAATTTATAAGAAATAAATATCGACTTGAAAGTCGCAAACAAGCTTTTATTGACGTTCATTTGCCTGTAAATAGCGATTCATTAAAAGCTGGATTAAGAGTTTTTAAGTATGAAGAAGCATTAAAATACGCTCTTAATTCTTTATGTTCTAAAGAATATGTCAAAAGTTTAAAAAAAGTAATAGGTGAACCAATCAACACTAACTTAATTAATAGTTATGTTAAAGATTTACCTTATACTTTAACTCATGATCAAGTTGTTGCTATTAGAGAAATAGTAAACGATATGAATAAAGAAGTTTTGATGAATAGATTACTTGAAGGTGATGTTGGTACAGGTAAAACAGCTGTTGCCTTTGCAGCACTATATGCTAATTATATAAGAAATTTTCAAGGCGCTTTTATGGCTCCGACAATTACGTTAGCTAAACAACACTATGAAAATGCTTGTAACAATTTTAAAAAATATGGAATAAAAATTGCTTTATATGATTCGAGCCTTCCCAAAAAAGAAAAAGATAAATTAGCTTTAGAAATATCAGAAGGAAAAATAGATATTATTATTGGGACTCATTCTTTAATTACTGGATCTTTAAATTTTTATAATTTAGGTTTAGCTATTATTGATGAGCAACATAGATTTGGAGTCATGCAAAGAACTAATTTAGCTAAAAAAGGTGAAAGTACCGATTTATTAATGATGAGTGCAACTCCTATTCCTAGAACACTATCAAAGATAATGTTTAACGATATTGAAGTATCAACTTTAAACGAATTTCCAAGTGGTAGAAGATGCGTTAAAACAATCGTTAAGAAATCAAGTGATGAGAAGGTAAGACAGGCGGTTAGTTGGGCTATTAGAAATAATAGACAAATTTTTGTTGTAGTTCCTAAAATCGAAGATGATTTGCTTGGTAAAAGAAAATACTCAGTCAAACAAGTATATGATATTTATGTCGATATGATTGGTGAATCTAGTGTTGGATTATTGCATGGTAAAATGAAAGAAACAGATAAAGATGAGATATATGCCAAGTTTAAAAAAGGAGAGATATCTGTTTTAGTTTCTACAACAGTTATTGAAGTAGGTATTGATGTTCCAACAGCAGGCTTAATGATTGTTTATGATGCAAATTACTTTGGATTAGCAACGTTACACCAACTTAGAGGAAGAATCGGTCGCGATGGTAATGAAGCTTATGCAATACTACTTTATGACGGCGATGATGATAATGCTTTAGAGAGACTTAACTTCTTAAAAGATAATCAAGATGGTAGTAATATAGCTTTATACGACTTACAAAATCGTGGTGCTGGAAGTTATATTGGCGAAAATCAAACAGGTGAAAGTGATTTAAAAGTAGCCAACTTTGTTTCTGATAGACAAATGTTTTTAGCTGCAATCGATGATGCTAAATACATATATGAGCATTTAGATAACTTAGAATTTAACGTATACTATAATAAAATTAGAAAAGAAATTTATAAAACAGAATTGAAATAGCAATTTATTTTGTCACTTTTATATCTTTAAAAGTTTTGATAAACATAATTGTTACATAAATAGAAACAATTACTTCTGTTAGAGGAATACTAAACCATATTGTATTTGCTTCTATTAAAGGAAGAATATATAGTAAAGCACAACTTACAACTAATCCACGAGCAATCGAAGCAACGAATGACGTCTTAGGTTTTAATACCGATTGGAAGAAGTATGTCGAATAGACGTTTAGAGGGATAAATAAAAATGCGATTGAATAAATTCTAATAATTGAAGGGGCAATCTTAAGCACCTCTGGAGTTGGCTTCATGAAAATTTTTACGAAACCATTTGGTATAGCCATGGCTAAAGTTGTCCAAATCACGGAAAGAACAAATACGGTTACTAAATTATATTTGAATAATTTTTTGATACGATCATATTTTTTAGCTGCGTAATTTTGTGATAATATCGGTTGTGTAGCTTGTCCGATACCATACGCACAACATTGAACGAAAGTAGATATGTTAATTGCAATTCCATAAACTGCTAAATAGTTGTCATTTAAATATTTTCCAATTTGTTGGTTAAATACTAAAGTTAATATTCCCATTGAAACATCGACAAAGAAAGAAGCAAAACCAGAACTTGTAATAAGCTTTATATTTTTTAAAACATCGACTGGTTTTGTTAATTTTAAATTGTTAGATTTTTTTAAAAAGTGTGTAAGCATTATTAAAACAGATACAATAGCACCGATGCTTGTGGCAGCTCCAGCACCAACGGCTCCTAAATCTAAAAAGAATATTAAGAACCAATCGCCAAATATATTAAATACTCCGCCGATAACAACAGATATAGTTGCTAAAAGCGGGTCAGAATCATTTCGTAAAAAAGATGAAAGTATTTGTGTAAATATAAATACAGGGACACAATATTTAACCATGGTTAAATATTCTTTAGCTAGCGGTAATAAATCATCGGTAGCACCAAATAAATATAGTAGAGGTTCTTCAAGTGTCCACATTAAAATTAAAGCTAACACTCCTAAAACTAGTCCATAAATTATTGATATAGTAAAAGTGGAATTTTGTTTCTTGGAATCGCCAATAGATCCTTTAATATGTGAGTAAACTATTGAACCACCAATTCCGACTAATAAACCTAAACTATAAATAAGATTCCAAACAGGAGCTACGACAGCCATGGCTGATGAACCTTTAGGTCCATAATATTGACCAATCATTGCCATATCAACTAAGCCATAAATACTTGTGATAATAGCACTACCAAACGATGTAATTAAGTATCTTAAATATGTTTTTTTAATGTCTGATTTTAATAAGTCCATATAATCACCGGACGCAATTCTAACATATTAAAATTTCATTGGCAAATTTTATTAAATAATCTTTCAACGTAATTAAATAAATAGTGCTAAAAATGTAGATTTTATATAAAAAATGCAAAGAAATTATTTATAGCTATGCTATAAATACTATAATTGCTAATAATATGTTAAAATATAAAATGATTTTTAAGTGAGGTAATTATTATGTTTAAATTAGCTGTCGATTTAATGGGTTCAGATTTAGGTAGTGAAGAACTTTCAAAAGGAGTTAAAGAATTTTTATCCCACCACGATGATGTAGAATTAATGTGCTATGGAAAAAAAGAAGAATTAGAAGTATCCCTAAAGAATGTTGATCGAACTACAATCGTTGATTGTAGAGAAGTTGTTCCAATGGAATGTAGTGCTTTAAAATTACTTCGAATGAAAGATTCTTCTATGGTAAAAGCTATAAAAGACTTAAAAGAAAACGGATATGATGGTGTAGTTTCAGCTGGATCTACCGGTGGCTTTTTAACAGGCGCAACAATTATATTAAGAAATATTGAAGGTGTAGATAGAGCTGGCTTATGTGCTCCATTCCCAACTCCAATTTTAGGAAAACAAGCTGTTTTATTAGATATAGGTGCTAGTAACGAAAACGGACCAGAAGATTTAGTCGGATTTGCTAAAATGGGCAGACTTTATGCTCAATGTGTTTTAAATGAAAAAAATCCTAATGTCTCACTTTTAAATAATGGTGCTGAGGAAGGAAAAGGACCAGACTATATAAAAGAAGCTTATAAAATTATGAAGGAAGAAAACTTCCCTGGATTTATAGGCAACTGTGAATCAAGATATGCTCTCGATGGAAAGCACGATGTTGTTGTCGCATCAGGTTTTGCTGGTAATGTATTCCTCAAAGCAAGTGAAGGAATAGCCTCAATGATGAATGGAATGATCAAAAAAGCATTCAAAAGAAACATATTTTCAAAAATAGGTTATTTATTAAGTAAACCTGGATTTGATGAAATGAAAAAGACTATGGATTATAAAGCAACTGGTGGTGCTATTTTATTAGGAGTTAATGGCGTTGTCGTTAAAGCTCATGGTAATTCTGATGCTTATTCATTTAGATACGCTTTAGAAGTTGCTTATAAAATGGCTAGTACAAAAATTGTTGATAAAATAAAGGAAGAATTTAGCAAGTGAAAGAAGTAAAAGAATTATTAGAGGAACTAAAAATTAAACCTCTCAATATAGATTTATTTGAGAGTGCTTTTACGCACATTAGTTATAAAAATGAACATTCTAATTATCCTTATTCTGATTATGATAGATTGGAATTTATGGGTGATGCTGTTTTAGGCTTTGTCGTTGCTAGATTGTTATTTGATGCACATCCTAATAAAGATAGTGGTAGTTTAACTAAAAAGAGAAGTAGCTTAGTTAAAGGACTTGCTTTAAGTTCAAAAGCAAGAGAAATGAATTTTCAAAATTATATAAAAATGTCAGGAAGTGTTGACGTTCCACATAGTATTAATAGAATACTTGAAGATGTTTTTGAAGCATTTATCGGTGCGTATTATTTGAACTTTGGTGATGAAGCTGTATTTAAATTTATAAAGAAAATATTTGGAGAAGATATTATTAAATTTAACGAAGCGGAACTTATGGATTATAAGAGTAGATTACAAATAGAAATTCAAAAAGAAACTACATCTCAAATTCAATATGTTTTAACAAGTGAATCAGGTACTGCTCAAGATAAGAATTTTGAAATGTCTTGCGTCTTAGATGGAATTATTCTTGGAATGGGATCAGGATCTTCTAAAAAGAAAGCTGAACAAGATGCAGCACGAAACGCATTAGAAAAGAGGGTAAAATAATGGGACTATTTAAATATTTAAAAGAAAAATTTAAAAAGAACGATGATAAAAAAGGTGAATCATCTAGTGAACAACCAAAAAAAGATTCACACATTCAAGATAAAGATAAATATGTTGCTGGATTAGAAAAATCTAGACAAGGATTTTCTTCAAAATTAAAAAAACTATCTGCTAAGTTTAAAAAAGTAGATGCATCATATTTTGATGAATTAGAAGAAATACTTATCGAAGCTGATGTCGGTGTCGATTTAACTTTAGAGTTAATCGATGAAACTGTAAAAGAAAGTAAATTACAAAATATCGATGATCCAGAAAAAATCAATGAAATTTTAGTCGATAAAATGTTTATTGGTTATGCCAATAAGGGTGGCTCTTTTAAGACTGATTTAGATTTTGTCCAAGGCAGACCAACTGTTTTAATGATGGTTGGAGTTAATGGTGGTGGGAAAACTACTACTATAGCTAAATTAGCTAAGCGATATATCGATAGAGGTAAGAAAGTATTATTGGTCGCAGCAGATACGTTTAGAGCAGGTGCTGTTGAACAATTAGCTGTTTGGGCTAATAGATTAAATACTGAAATAGTAATGGGACCAGAAAATGGCGATCCAGCTAGTGTTTGTTATGATGGTGTAAAAAAAGCGGTCGAAGGTAATTACGATCTAGTAATTGTCGACACAGCTGGTAGACTACAAAATAAAAGCAATTTAATGGCTGAACTTGCTAAAATGAAAAGAGTAATTTCTAAAGTTATTCCTGATGCACCAGATGATGTGTTTTTAGTATTAGATGCTAATACAGGTCAAAATGGTGTCATCCAAGCTAAAGTTTTTAAAGAGTGTACAAACCTTACGGGTGTTGTAATTACTAAAATGGATGGAACTTCTAAGGGTGGAATTATCTTATCTATACGTGATGAGTTAAATGTTCCTGTTAGATTTATCGGCTTAGGCGAAAAGATGGAAGACTTAAAAGAATTTGATTTGGATAACTATTTATATGGTTTATTGATTGGAGAAGAAGAATGAGTCTATTTGGTGGATTATTTATAGCCATCTTATTATCTTTTGCTATAGATATGGTTTTGTCTTTATTCATTTCTAATCCATATTTATTACAGATGGTTTCATCACTTCTTTTAGCATTTGTGTATTCAATAATATTTTTAAGAGGAAAAAGATCAGAATTTTATAAAAATCCAGCTTTTTATACTACATTTGGTTATACAGCAGCTTTATTTTTATTGTTTGATATGATAATGATTTGGTTAGGAGCAATATAATGGATGAATTAGAAAAGAAGGATAGATATAATAAATTATTGTTTATATATGGAAACTTACTAACTGAGAATCGTCTAGAAAAAATTGAATCGTACTTTGCGTTAGATCTTTCTTTAAGTGAAATAGCTGAAGAAGATGGCGTTTCAAGAAACGCTGTTCACTTATCGATTAAAGAAGCTATAAAAGAATTAGAATATTACGAAAGTAAATTGCATCTTTTAGAAAGAAGAGAAAGAATAGAAAAACTATTGGAAGACGATAAAAGTATTGATGAAATTAAAGAAACGTTAAAAAAGGAGATTGAATATGGCATTTGAATCACTTTCAGATAAGCTTCAAAAAATAATGAAAAAAGTCAAAGGACAAGCTAAATTAACAGAATCTAACATGGATGAAATGCTTCGTGAAATTAGAATTGCCCTTTTAGAAGCTGATGTAAATTATAAAGTTGTTAAAGAGTTTGTTGGCAATGTTAAAGAAAAAGCTCTTGGTCAAAAAGTTTTGACAAAGTTATCACCAGGACAAATGATTGTCAAAATTGTTAGGGATGAAATTACAGAACTCTTAGGATCTGGTGAAACTGAAATAAGATTTGAAATGAATAAACCAACTGTTATTATGCTCGTTGGTTTACAAGGTACAGGTAAAACTACTTCAGCAGGAAAACTTGCTAGATTATTCCAAAAGAAATATGGTAAAAAAGTGTTGATGGCTGCATGTGATATTTATAGACCAGCTGCTATTGATCAACTTGAGACTCTAGGTAAAAAATTAAATACTGAAGTTTATACAGATAGAAGTGGAACTTTACCACCAGATATAGCAAAAGCTGCTTATCGCAAAGCGCTAGATGAAAAATATGACGTTTTATTAATAGATACTGCTGGCCGTTTACAAATTGATGACGCTTTAATGACTGAACTTGAAAATATAGGCAAAGAAGTACCTATTACAGAAACTATTCTTTTAGTCGATGCTATGTCAGGTCAAGATGCAGTTAACGTTGCTAAAACATTTAACGAAAGACTTAAACTTACAGGCTTAATCATGAGTAAACTTGATGGTGACTCTCGTGGTGGTTCAGCTTTATCAATTAAACACTTAACTGGTGTTCCAATTAAATTTGCTGGTACTGGTGAAAAGTTAGAAGACTTGGAAGTGTTTTATCCTGAAAGAATGGCAGATCGTATTTTAGGAATGGGCGATATTGTCTCTTTAATTGAAAAGGCACAAGAGAATATTGATGAAGATGTTACTAAAAAAACAGCCAAGCGTATGATGGAAGGCAAGTTTGACTTGGATGATATGGTTGCCATCTTAAAGCAAATGAAAAAGTTAGGAAAGTTCTCTGGTTTATTAAAGATGATTCCTAATATGCCGAAAATATCTGATGATGATGCAAACAAAGTTGAAAGTATTTTAAAGAAAACTGAAGTCATTATTAATTCCATGACAAAAGAGGAAAGAAAACATCCAGAAATATTAAAGAATTCTAGAAAGCAAAGAATTGCTAAGGGTTCAGGTACAACAGCAGCAGATATTAATAAAATTGTTGGCAGGTTTGATGAGATGAAAAAACAAATGGCTCTCTTCTCTGGAGAAGCTAATAAAATGAGTAAAAAAGGTAGATAAGAAAAGACTGTTAGAAACAAAAAAGTTTCTAACAGTTTTTTATAAAAATGTAATGGTTTCTAACATTTATATAATAATTTATAGTTTTTATGAACGATTAAGAAGTTATTTAATCATTTGATATTTAATAAAAACTTTTAAATTTTATTTTTTTTATAATAAAATAAAATTAGAGGTAAAGGAAAATGAACAAAATCTCGCTTTTATTTGTAACGTTTATTGGATTAGTTAGTGTTGGATTGCCTAAAAATTCAACGAATTTTGACGAAAGAAATGCAAAAATTAGGAAACAAATAAGTTTTGATGATGAAAAAATGGAGATGATAAAGCCTAGTGCTTTAGAATTTAAGTATAAAAAAACTGTTAGGAATTTTACATTTTACTTCTTAACAGTCTTTTTATTATCTCTTTATAAATTTAGCACCTTTGATTTTCGCTTGAGTTTCTAACTTGCTTTCACGACCTTCTTCGAGTTCCTTTAAAATTTTTAAGTCTTTTTTAGAGTACTCAAAATTTTCTAATAAATCAGGTCTATATTTTTGGGTTATTCTAAATGATTCTCTGCGTCTAAAGTGAGCTACAGCTTCATGATTTCCACAAAGTAATATTTCTGGCACTTCATAACCATCGTAGTTTAGTGGATAAGTATATTGAGGGTATTCTAATAATCCATCGTTAAATGATTCTTCTTCAATCGATGAGTCAGTTATTGCACCACGTAAGAGTCTAACAACTGAATCTGCTATAGTCATAGCTCCTATTTCTCCACCAGTCATTACATAGTCTCCGACAGAAATTAATTCATCGCAATAATTGATAAATCTTGAATCTACCCCTTCGTAATGCCCACAAATCAATACTATTTCATCTTTTTTACTTAATTCGATAGCTTTAGCTTGATTATATTGTTTGCCCCATGGAGTTAATAATATTTTGTGTGACTTTTCATTCGTATTATCCTTTAAACAAGAGACGAGTGGATCTAATTTCATGATTAATCCTGCTCCTCCACCTAAAGGTCTATCATCTACTCGATGATTTTTATCAGTAGAGTATTTACGAATGTCTATTATTTCAAATTGGACAACTTCACGAGAAATTGCTCTACCTATGATAGATGAGTTGATAAAAGATTCAAAAAAATTAGGAAAAAGGGTAAGTATTTTTATAATCATTCGAATATTCCTGCACCTAATTCACTTAAAATTAGTTCTTTCTTTTCTAAATCGACTTTATCTATAAAATGTTCAGTATCAAAAGGTAAATAGTCTTTGCCAACAACAAAATATATTTTGTCACTAACGTATACTGCTTTTTCAGCAATACCATATTCTTTTTGGTTAGAATCAACAATTTTAAACCCTATTAAATCATCGATATAATAGGAACCGTCTTCTAATTCTAATTTGTCAGCATACATATTTGTATTAATGTATTGCTCAACTTTATTAATGTCTTCGTAGCCTGATAAAGTAACAAAAGCTATTGAATTGCTTTTATATTTATAGTTAAGAACTTTTGCGGTAAGTAAAATGCTATTTGGATTTTCGCCAATATATACTATTGAGTTTTTAGCAAATCTCATTTCAGGATTTGATGTTGTTAAATATATTTTTAATTCGCCCTTAAGTCCGTGTGTATTGACAATTTTAGCTATTCTTACTTTTTCCATAAAAATTCTCCTGTCGCGTTATTTTATAACATTTTTAACAAATTAAAAAGTGGATATTATATAAATATCCACTGAATTTTATTCTTCGTCGTCGAACGATTCGAATTTGATGTGAACGCGTTTGTTTTCTTCTCTAGCGCCAATTGAAACAATTTTACGGATTGAATCAGCAATAACACCATGGCGACCAATTAATCTTCTAATATCATCTTGATCGCAGGCAATTAAATAGTGTTGATCTTTTTTATCAAGATCATCAGCACTGTCCATACGTCTAATTATTATAGCTTCAGGATTTGCGACTAAAGGTTCAACAATTGTTCTGATTGCTTGCTCAATATCCATAAGGAAGCCTTACTTTGCGGCTTTCTTGGCAGCTTTTTCAGAAAGGTACTTTGCATAGACACCTTGTTTGCTTAATAAAGCTTTAACTGTGTCTGATGGGATAGCACCATTTAAAAGCCACTTAATTGCAGCTTCTTCATTAATAACAGCCTTTTCGAAACCTGCTTTTGGATTGTAGCTACCGATTTGTTCAATATCTCTACCATCTCTGGCTGATCTTGAATCTGCAACAACAACTCTATATGTTGGGTTGAAATGACGTCCGGTTCTTGATAATCTAATTTTTACTGACATATTACTTTCTCCTTCTTAACGTGTTGTATTTTATAACAATAAATAGTGTGTGTCAAGTCTTTTTACTTGACAGGTTAAATTTATATAATAAAAGCTCGGGAAAACCCGAGCTATTTGTCACATAATAAATAAATTTTCTTTTTTGTTCTAATTTATTGCAATTAGAGGATTTCTTTAAGACGAGCTGATTTACCAGATCTTTGACGTAAGAAGTAGATCTTATGTCTTCTAACTTTACCATGTTTGACGACTTCGATTGAAGCGACATTTGGTGAGTTAACTAAGAAGTTACGTTCGACGCCGACACCGCCAGAAACTTTTCTAACAATGAAGGATTCGCTAACGCCTGTTCCACGACGAGCAATGCAAACGCCTTGGAAGACTTGAGTTCTTTCCTTGCCATTTTCGATAATACGAACACTGACTTTGAGTGTATCACCAGAAGTGAATGCTGGAACGTCTTTCTTGATCTGAGTTGCAGTGATTTCTGAAACTAAATTTTTGTTCATAAATTCTGTTTCTCCTTTTCTTTATTTTTGGATGTTCACAGGTGTGACTTACTGGCGGAACACCACGAAGCGCATTATAAAACGCTCAATAAGTATAGCAGTAGTAAAATGAATATTCAAGCTTTTTGAAAAAATATTAAATAATGCTTTAAATAAATATATTTTATATTTATGATATATTAGGTGTCCGTGTTTTTTATTGAATACTGATAAATAAAATACTTAAATAAATAAAAAGGAGAAATATGGCAAAAATTAAACTTATAGTAAGAAAAATGTCGTTCCTTGCTATTGCAAGTTCTTTTTTGCTAATTTCTTGTAATAGAAATAACGAAATTCACAATGATGAAATTAAAACTATTAAAATCGCTGTAAGCGAAGGACAAAAAAATTATTTCACAATGCTTATTGATAGATTTGAAGAGCTTTATTCAAATAAATATAAAATTGAGGTAAAAGTTTTCGAAAATAATTCGATTATTAACTACTATTTGTCGCACGATTATTTAGATGTTGATATTGTTGCATTTGACAATTTAAATACAGCAAATTTTTATGGCGAATATTTACAGACTTTAAATAGATTTGATGCTATTGGAAATTATCAAAGTTCAATTTCTGATTATTTAAGAACTAGTTCAGGAAAGATCAACGTTATTCCTGGCCCAGGTGATCTATATACATATTGTTATAATACAGATTTGCTTGCTAAAAGAAATTTTAAAATTCCAACCACTGTTTCTGAATTGACAGAAACAGCTAAAAGAATGGGGTCATATGATTATCCTTGTGTAATGATTGATGATGATAGTAGATATGTTGATTCTTTTTTATCTTTATCAGTACCACTATTCTTTGGTACAACTAAAGGAAATGATTTCTTAAACGATTATTTTTATGGTTGTGATAGTATTGCTTCAAGTGATTTCGTAGAAATCTTTAACGAGATATTTTCTTTGTATAAATCACTATATAGATATAACTTTTTTTCCTCTGATGACACTATTACAAGTGAAGAAAAGATAGAAAAGTTCTTCCATGCTCAATCCATGGCTATGTTTTTAACACCAAATATTGATTTTAAAAAAGAATATGCTAGACATAACTCCACATTTAATTATGAAGTTTATCCACTTATAAGCAATTATGATTCTCAAAAGTGGGTTGCCTCTAGGCCTCGGTATTATTTAGGGGTTTTAAATAAATCTTATGTAATTAGAGATCAAAGAAAAGCAATTGATGAATTCTTTAATTTTTATTCTTCAGCAGATGGTCAAAAGTATGCCATTATGGATAAAGATGGTTCACTTAAAACTGATATTGTTACTTACATTAAAGATTTGAATATCGAGATGCCAAAGAATTATTATGAAGTTCAAAACGCTATTAAAAATGGAAGAATTTATATTACTGATACATTTGAAAGTGTCTTTGATAAAGCATATGAAATTCTAAAAGAAATGGCTAAAGAGCGTATATCACAAAATGAGTGCATAAATAAATTGGACGCTCAAGTGAAAAACATATCTTCTTTTGTAGAAGATATATTTGAAGTAACTGATTCATTTGATTACGATGCAAAAACTATTAATAATCAAGAAACAATTATAGGCAATTATGTGGCTGACTCAATTAGAAGTGCGGTAAAAGCTTCGATAGTAATTTTACCTTCTGGAATGATTAAGGGTAATTTGATTAAAGGTGATTTGAAATTGTCAGAGTTAAATACTATTGTTAATAATGTTCAGTGCAAGGCAGTTAGAATACTTGGTACGGGACTTAAAAAGTTGATTACTGATAAATTGAATTCAAAAGATAAGTACGATTATCCTTTAATATCAGGAATTAGATTATATAACGATGAAAAATCGTCTATCCTCGGAATTAGTTTGTCTAATGGTAAAGAATTGACAGCAAACGATTGCGTATATGTATATTTGCCAGTCTCATATTGTGATGAATATTCACAATACATATTAACGACAAGCTCTAGTTCAAATTCGTTTGAATACTTAGCACAAAGTATAAAAAATAAAAATTTAAGATTAACGCCTAAAAATTTAGATGGAAGGTATATATAAAGGTGTATGCAAATGAAAAAAAATGTTTTTAGTTTATTAGTTTTATCTGCAATTACAATTGGGACAGCAGCTTTAGCTACTTCTTGTAATAAAAACAACAATCAAACATCATCGACAATCTCTTCTTCAGTTCAACTTGGAAAAGCAACTGAAATTTCTTGTGTTGGTGGACCAAAATCTGAATATAGTCAAGGTGATAATATTGATTTAAGTGATTTAGCAATTCATATTAAATATGAAAACGGGCAAGATATAATTTATTATTATTATTCAAGCGAAGTGACAATAACTGGTGTTGATACTTCAACCCTTGGTGAACATACTATGACAATTAAGTGTGAAGGATTAGAATACTCATTCAAATTTACTGTTGAAAAAGCTACAGGTGTATTTGATTTTAATGGCGGAACATATGATGAAAAATCATCTACAGAATTGAAAATTGTCGATGGTCAAATCGATGTCAGAAATGTTCAACCAACTATTGAAAAAGATGGTCAAGTATTAAAGTTTGCTGGTTGGTTTACTGATTCTGATTTAAAAAACAGAGCAACTTATACAACTGACGGCTTTATCGATGCTTCTACAAGTAAGCATTTCTATGCTGGTTACGATATAGATTATTCAGCAATTTTTAAATATACAATTGATAGAGAAAATGGTACAGTTACTATAGATTCGTTTAACTGGGAAGAAACATATTACGTTTCACTAACTGAACTTTTTATTCCTAGAACAATTGAGTTATATCCTGTAACAAAAATAGCTGATAGATTTATTTATATAACCATGAATGACCCTGATTTTGAAGACTTTTCTTTATCTATGGCTTCTATGGTTTCTTTTACATCAATAAGATTTGAAGAAGGTAGCGAGGTAACATATATAGGTTCTGATTCTTTTAATGCTATATCTACTTTAAAGAAATTAGAATTACCAAGTAAGCTTATATATATAGGTGATAATGCATTTGCTTCAACTTATATTAGTGGAGAATTAGTTATTCCAGCTACAGTACAAAAAATAGGCGAAAACGCCTTTAGATATATGAACTATAACCTTAAAAACGTTACATTCGAAGGTGATAGTAGACTTAAAACTATTGGTGCTTATGCTTTTTCTAACTGCTATAGTTTAAATGAGATTAATTTACCAGAAGGTTTAGAATTAATTGGAAACTATGCTTTTTCTAACTGCGAGGATTTAAGATATGTATATATTCCAAGTACAGTAACTGAAATTGGCTTACACGTATTTAGTGGTGATAGTGAAATAGAAAATATTGAAGTTTCTTCTGAAAACGAAAATTATTGTTCTATTGATGGGAGCTTATATAACAAAGATGTCACAACTTTAATTAGATATGCTGTTGGTAAAACTGATTCAACATTCTCCCTTCCACTTTCAGTTAAGAGAATTGAAGAAAGTGCATTTAGCGTATCTAATGACTATAGTTATTTAAAACAAATTGATCTTACTGAAGGTGTTGAATATATTGGCGCTGATGCCTTTAATGGAATTTCTGCCGACTTATATTTACCAGCATCTCTTAATTCAGTTGATATTAAAGCATTTATGACTTATAAAGGCTCTAAGATTGAAGTATCAACAGCTAATAAAACATTTAAATCAATTGATGGTGTTTTATATAGTAAAGATTTGACTGAGTTATATTGCATTCCTTCCGGATTGAACGTTACTGAATTTAAATTAAATGATTCTGTTAAGAGAATTAAGTCTAATGCCCTTTATAAAAACCCATACATTAAGTTTATTACTATCGGTAAGGATAGCGCTCTTGAAAATGTTGATGAATCAGGTTTAAACATTTTCACAATGAGTTCATTAGATGCTATCTTTGTTGAAAAAGAAACACCTTTTGAAATTGAAAATGGAGCTTTCTACACTTCAGCATCATTTATCTATAATAACCCAATATTTGTGTTTTCTGTTTCTAATTTTGATACATATAAAACTTCTTGGGAAAATTATGATTTAACTCATGGAAGTGATACATTTAGGATTCAAGGAATAATGTATACTAAAAGCACTTTACTAGAAAATTTAAGAGAAATCATGACGGAAAATGGTTTTATATCTTATAGTAAATATGTCAATTTAAAAGGTAACATTAAGGATTTAAAATTAAAGAGAGATTATATGACTTTGAGTGAAGATTATAACAATAGCTTAAACTCTTTGTCTGCTTTATATCATGGTGGATTTATTTCTGAATATGATGAATATTTAAAAGAATATGAAAAGACAATGTATAAGTATATTGCTAAGTATTTTGAAAATATCGACAAATTGAATAAAGTTCAAGTAACAAACTTGTTATTTACATATAACCGCTTAAGTGAAATTCCTGCTTCAACAAGGAGCGAACTTGCTGACCAAGAAAAAGTATTAAAAGCAAAATACGATTTGTATGGTGATAATTTAAAGAAGACAGAAGTCTTATATTCAAACATTTTAAATGAAAAGTGCACAGCAAATACATTTGATAAAGCAACTTTTGAAAAATACTTACAAGAATATGCAGATTTAAATATTGAAAGATTCTCAGGTTATGGCACTGTAGAAAAGAAATTCAACATGCTTCTTACATCTTATTACATTGATGAATTTTTATCTTATGACACATATAATGATGAAAATAAAGTTAGAGTCTATGCTCTTATTTATGGAACAAGTAATTTAGATGTTGAATACAATTTAGATGGTATAATTAATATTCTTGATATGGGATTAAGATCTGATTATAGACTCAATAATGTATATAGATATAACGAATTTATAACTAAAAAAGCTGAATTTGATGCATTCATTGAAAAAGATAAGAATAAAACATTAAATAAAGTAATTGATTTTGATTTTTTAGCAGATTTTGATTTAGACTCTTATGTTGAAATAATTAATGAAATAAATTTAGTTATTGATTATACAAGATTACTTTCACCACAATTAGCTAAAATATTAATTATTTATTCTGTTTATAATATGAATCTTATACTTTCTAATTATCAAACAATAACAAATGATAATTTAGCAAAAGTGTCTGATTTAATTAAAACAATTAATCAACAACAAAGCAACTCTTTATATGTTCCTGGATTCAATGAAACTTGGACACTAAATGATTTATCATTCTATTCAGATTATGAAACTTACTTATCTACATACAATACCTATGTTGATAATTTAATTGAAACAACACGTAATGAAATTGATAGCTTGGACTGGAATAACGAAAGTAGCACTAAAGATTATGAAAATCTTAAGAATAATTATAATTTATTAGTTGAAAGTGGATTAATAGATCAATTAGATAAAGAGTATTATAACGAAGAAGATGGGCAATGGTACAAAGTTTTATATGTTTATACTATTCAAATTTACGATGTTGAAAAAGAAATTAAGGATTTCTTAGAAACATATGATTCTGTAACAAAAGATAATTACTTTGCAATTGATGATTTCTTAAATTCATATTATAGTGTTGAAGATGATCAAATACATACAGGCTTATTAGAAAAAATTGATGATTTAAGCTTATATGATGAAGACTTCAACAACTTATATAGAATGGAAGATTTTAAAGCAATTGTGAACCAATATTATAGCTTTTCGATTGAGGAATAATTAATAAATGCTTGAAGAAGGAAAACTCATTGTTAAATTTTATATCGATTTAACGCGACAAATGGCTTCATTAGATAATTCTAATGAAAAAATGCCACTTGCCGAGTTTTTCCAACGCTTTGTTTCAGAAGAAACATTAGGAATTTCAAATACAAAATATAATTATTCGAAATTTTGTCAGATGATTGATACATCCAAAAATTTAAAACCAGGCGATGGAGAAATGGCATCTTATGGATCAGATGATGGGACGTATATTGTTAGATTTATCATTCAAAAAATTGAAAATGAAGATAAAGCTTTTTGTTGTATTTATAAAGTTAAATTTTTTTCAAACGAATCACAAGAACTAAAAAAGGACTATTTAACTGGTGTTTTAAGTCGTGGTGCTTTTATACACGAATGTGAAGAAGATTTAATTAACAAGGTAGGGAACAACTATTTAATAGTTATTGACCTTGATAACTTTAAAGATGCAAACGATACATTTGGTCATACGATTGGCGATGAGTATTTAAAAAATATAGCAGGAAGAATAAGTGAAATTGGTGGCGAAAACCATCTTGTTGGTAGATATGGTGGTGATGAATTCGTCATGTATGTGAGAAATATCGATGAAGAAAAACTATATACTCTTATCGATGAGTTACTATCTATTGAATTTAAATATTCTGAAAAAAGTAGAACTGCTCAATTAAAGATTTCTTGTAGTTTAGGTATTGCTAAAGTAAATGATAATGAAGTTGACTTTGCAAAAATATTTGAAAGGGCTGACCACGCTTTATATAAGTCAAAACATTTAGGTAGAAATGTTGCTAGTTTCTCTTCGGGTGAAGTTGTGCGAAGAAAAAATGACAATATAAAAAAGAAATTTAGCATTAAAAATGAATTTTACTTTAATAAACACCAAAGAAACTCTAAATTATTTAGAAAAGAATTAGCTCAAAAGAGATATAGTAATATAATTATTGCTTTATCTACTATCGTTGCTTTAGTTTTTGTTATAACATTTATTGGGTCATACTATTCAAAACGGTTTACAAAGAATTCGAGAAATGAAGCTCAATCAATCATGAGCGATATCTCTGATCAAATTTGCTCAAATATTTCATATAACATTAATAACTGGATTAGTCAACTTTTGGTTGCTGAAAAACTTATTTCAACCATTGAACAAAATTCTGAGACTTACGATGAATTACTAGATCAATATCTTAAAGTTTTAGAAAGCCAAATTAACTTTAGTAAAATTGGGCTCTTGTTAGAAAGTGGAGACTTATTTTTCAGTGGAGCAGAAGAGTATAATGTTTCTTCTTCTGAACTAGCTAAATACGTTATTGTTGACAATAAATCATTTATTGGAACTATATATATGAATTATGTTGGAGAAATGATTGTTTTTGCTGTTCCATATGGGAATAATATGGGCTTTCGTTCTTCTGGCACACTTGAATATAGATCTATATCAGGTGTTGTCGGTATGATTTCGGTAAAAGATTTTTCAGCATTATTATCTTCTTCAGCTTTTAATGGAACATCGTTCTTTACTCTTGTTAAAAGTGATGGTACAACTATAACTACAAATGGTTCTGTAGAAATTTCAGGATTGACTAAAAACAACAACTTATATAATGCGCTTGAAAAATACATTGGTAATGAAGAAACAGATAAAACGATTTTAAATATTAAAAATTTAAAAACAGACGTATTCGATATGACTATTGATGGTATAGATTATATTTCTTACTATTCTCCTACTTCAGTAGGTGATTGGTATTTATTTATTACTGTGCCTTCAAATGTTATTCTTAACGATATTATTTCAGTATTTAATTCGACAGAAAGAATGATTTATGTTTTATTAGTTTCTGTTTCTATAATTATTATTTTATTGACAACATTACTTAATACTCAAAAGAGTAAGACTCAATTATTAGTATATTTAGACCCTGTTACTAACGATATTAACTTTGATAGATTTAAGGTTGATGCAAATACTTTAATTACAGCTTCAGATAAAGATACTTATTCGCTAGTCTATATTAATATTAAGCACTTTAAGTATTTAACAGAACAAATCGGATCAGAAAAGTCTGATCAAATCGTTAAATCTATATTTGATATTATTGAAAATCAACTAAAACCAAATGAATTAGTCTCTCACGTCTTTGCAGATAGATATATTGTTTTGCTTAAAGAATTTGATGATGAAGTTATTAAAGAAAGATTAATTAATTTATCGAACTCTATTAAGACTAGCTTTGATACAAACGGAATTATTGAAATAAACGTCACTCAAGGTGTATATAAAATTAATAGTAAATCTACAACTATTAACGCTGCCGCTGATAGAGCTCACGTTGCTCAACTAGCAGTTAAAGATGTCTATGGATCTGATGGTATTAACTTTTTTGATGAAACATGGTTAAAAAATGATGCTGAGATTGTTGATATAGAACAAAGACAAGATGTAGCTTTAAAAGAAAATCAATTACATGTCTTTTACCAGCTTAAACGTAATATTTTTAAGGATAACTGGTGTGGCTCTGAAGCTTTAATTAGATGGATTGATCCAATTAAAGGGATGATTTCTCCAGGAAAGTTTATTCCTTTGTTTGAAAAAAACGGCTTTGTCATTAAACTAGACTTGTTTGTCTTTGAAAATGTTTGTAAAAATATTAGTAGGATGATTGATGATGGTATTACTCCATTAAGAGTTAGTGTTAATGTTTCTAGAAGCCATTTGATGCATAAGAACTTCTTGGATGAATATTTCAAATTAATGGAAAAATATAACGTTCCACCAAAATATATTGAATTCGAATTGACTGAAAGTTTAGTTATGGAAAATAGTGAAATTTTGGTTGAAATTATTAATCAAATCCACAAGTTTGGTTGTACTTGTTCAATTGATGACTTCGGAAGTGGTTACTCTTCTTTGAATATGCTTAAAGAATTTGATTTTGATGTTATTAAACTTGACCAAGTATTCTTTAGAGGATCAAACGGCTTTGATGATAAAGCTAAAAAGATTGTTCACTCAGTTATTGAACTTTGTCATACTCTTAATAAGACTATTGTCGCTGAAGGCGTTGAAAATAAAGAAATAGTTAATTACCTTAAGAAAGAAAAATGTGCAATTATTCAAGGCTACTATTTTTCTAAACCTGTTCCTTATGAAGATTACATGACACAAGTCAAAAAACAATCTGAAGAAGAGAAGAATAAAATCAATGATAAATAAATTATTGTAAAAAATATAAGCATTTTTCGGCAATATGAATACTGTTTAGAATTTGCCTTGACTAATTTAATTAAAGTTATATAATTTTTTTGTAAAAAGGAGTTTATATTATGGGAAGAAAACCAACAGTTGGAAAAGAAAAAATACAAGAGGCTGCATTAAGAGTATTTTTGAAAAAAGGTTATGATGATACATCTATGCGTGATATTGCTAAAGAAGCGGATTGTTCTGTAGGATTGGCTTATAACTATTTTGAAACAAAAGACGCTGTGTTTTCTGGAGCAATTGATGTCTTCTTCAAAAGCTATCATGTTAAATTTGAACAAATTGTTCAACAAGCATATAGAAATCCATTCCAATGCTTAAATACATTTTTTGTCGAAGTGTATAATATGACAACAGATTTTAGAAAAGAGTTTGTTGGAAAAATTCACTGGACAATTAGATATGCAATCAGAGAGAGATTCTTGTCTATAATCGAAACTTACTTAAAGAGAATTATTTTAAACGTTTGTGAATGGGGTGCTAAACCAGTATTAAATTTAGATTTAACAACGACAATGTTAACATATGGTGTTTGTGGATCTATTGTTTATTCAGATAACAAGTTCTTAGATGAAAATTTAAGTGAGTTGCGTAAAGGTACAAACTTAGTAATGGGACTTACTGAAGAAAAAGTTGGATTAACAATACCTTTATATGCATTTGATAAAGATTTAAGTCAAATTAAAGAATTGTTTTCATTTATAGGAGCGCCTATGAATGATATGACTATCATTAGAAAAATAAGAAATAGAGAAATATTAGTGTTTTTAGAAAGTAATGGAAAAATTAATAATATGGTTTCTTACGATTTAAAAGACAATGTAATTGACGCCTTTATTATTAAAGATGAAAAAATGAAATCAATTGTTGAAGCAAGATTAATGGTTTCAGCTTTAGCACAATTTCCATTAGGTACTGTTGTCAAGGCTATAGCAAAAGATGATTATACAAATAAACTCTATCAAGATTTTGGATTTAAAAAATCAGCTGAACAAAAAGAAGATGGAAAGACTATTTATGAGATATTAGTTCCTGAATCAGCACACGATTTTGTTTATGCTTTCATGGATAAGAGAAATGGAAAATAATATAATTGAGATAGAAAATTTAAGTAAAAGATTTAAAGATGTTAAGGCGGTATCAGATTTATCGTTTAGTGTAAAAAAAGGTGAATTATTTGCTTTCTTAGGTATAAATGGTGCTGGGAAAAGCACTACTATATCTATAATTTGCAATCAATTAAAAAAAGATAGTGGAAAGATTGTAATAGATGGTGTAGATATTGATAAAAATAGCGAAAGTATAAATAGTAAATTAGGCGTTGTTTTTCAAGCGTCAGTTTTAGATGGCTTTTTAACTGTTTATGACAATCTAAAAAATAGAGCAGCTCTTTATGGAATATATGGTAAAGAGTTTGAAAAGAGATTAGATGAATTAAGTGATATTTTAAACTTTAAAGATTTGCTTAAAAGAAGTGTGAAGAAACTTTCTGGTGGACAAAGAAGAAAAATTGACATAGCTAGAGCTTTATTTCACCACCCAAAGATATTAATTTTAGATGAACCTACTACAGGTTTGGATCCTCAAACTAGAAAAAATATTTGGAATGTGATTAATAAGTTAAGAAAAGAAGAACAAATAACCGTTTTGTTAACCACACACTATATGGAGGAGGCAGCAGATGCTGATTATGTAGTTATTATTGATAGTGGCAAAAAAGTCGCAAGTGGTACTCCATTAGAATTAAAAAATAAATATACAGGTGATTTTATTACTCTATATAATGTTAAAGAAGAAGATGTTATTAAATTAGGTTTTCCATATGAAGTTATTCGAGATGCCTATCGCATAGCCATACCAGATACTAAAACTGCAAGCAATTTAATTATTGAACACCAAGATATATTTAATGACTTTGAAATTACTAAAGGAAAGATGGATGACGTCTTTTTGCAAGTTACAGGTAAAAAGTTAGGAGATAACAAATAATGACTTTGCTTAGTTTAATAAAAAGAAATATAAAGCTATTTTTTAAAGATAAAGGTCTTGTTATTGGAGCTTTAGTGGGTCCAATTATTCTTATAGTTTTATATTTTACGTTTTTAAATGATGTCTATAGAGATACGTTTAAATCTTTTATTCCTGAAGGTACGTCTAATAAAATTATTAATGACATCGTTAATGGAGAATTAATCTCTTCAATACTTGCTGTTAGCTGTATTACTGTTTCTTTTTGTTCTAATTTTTTAATGGTTAGAGATAAGGTGAATAACGCTCGTAGCGATTTGTTAGTTTCACCAGTTAAAAGTTATGTATTAGCTTTAGCCTATTATATAGCAACAGTTATTTCTTCTCTTACAATTTGTTATATAGCTCTTGGTATATCTTTAGTTTTTGTAGCTTTTTCGCATTGGTTTTTTACTGCTTCAAGTTTACTTATGCTACTTTTAGATGTGTTTTTAACAGTGCTATTTGGAACAGCATTGTCATCTATTATTAATTTCTTTTTGACTTCTGAAGGTCAAATTTCGGCTGTTGGAACTATCATTAGTGCAGGATATGGCTTTATCTGTGGAGCTTATATGCCGATAAATAGTTATAATTCTGGTTTAAAAAATGTAATTATGTTTACTCCTGGAACGTACTGCACATCGCTTATAAGAAACCATTCACTTGCTGGTGCATTTAAAGAGATGAGCGATTGGCCAATAGAAGCTATAAAGAGTATTAAAGATGGTATTGACTGCAATTTATATTTGTTTGATAAACAAATATCGATAGCAGGAATGTATGGCATAGTTTTAATTACTATTTTAGTTTTAATAACAATATATATTGTTATAAATATTGTTAACGGAAGAAAATGTAAGACAAGATAAAAAGAAGTTATTTATTTTTGGTAAATAACTTCTTGGATAAGAATAAAGATAGAGAAATCATAAATACTAATAAGCTTATTGTAGTTAATATGAAGAGTGTCATATTAATATATATGCTTATCATAGTGTTTATGATTTTTTATATTTTATCGCTTCTTAATTTGATACTAAATATTGTAATACTTAATAAATAAAAAATTAATGTGTAGACCATAACAATAAAATAATTTAATAGTATGTCATAGTTTCCATTTAATACATTACTTCCAACAGTTATAGCTGGATAAAAAGGCAAAACTGAACATATTATTTTAAATGGATTTGAATTTGATATTAAGGCAAGTGGAAAGAATATACCACCTAATAGTGAGGCTGCGGTTGGAACAACACTAGAAAGTGGGCCTATAGCTTTAAAATTAAATAAGCAACCAAACAATAAGCCAAATCCTATAAATAGAAGAGAAACTGGAAGTATTAATAACATAAAAAACAAAGTATGAATACTAAGATTTAAACCGAATATTATTCCAATTATTACCATTATAACTTCTTGAATAAAGGCAATAATAAGTGATGGTATGGTGTAACCTAGTATAAAATTATGTGATTTCATAGGAGATGATTTAAGTCTTAATAAAAAAGATGAATCTCTATCTATAGCAAAATTATTTCCAACAAATATAGTTATAAATGAGAAACTAAAAATAATCATTCCAGCTGTTAAATTTTTTATTTCAAATTGAGGGACGCTAGCTATATCAGCTCCTAAGCTACTTATTATTAGTTTTAAAGCAATAAATAATATTGTTGGTAAAATAATAAAGAAAACTGAAGCTAGTGGATCTTTTAAAATATCAAGAAGATTACGTTTAGCAAATACTATCGTTTTCATAATTTGATTCTCCTACTAATTTAATAAAAGCATTTTCCAATGTGTTTTCATGAGTGTATTCTTTTATATTATTAACGCTATCTTCAATCACTAATTTACCGTTTGAAATTATGCCAACTCTATCAGCTAGTTTTTCTGCTTCATCTAAAAAATGAGTTGTTAAGATTATTGTAGTGTATTCTTTGATCTTGTTTATTTCATTCCATAAATTGTGTCTGCTAATTACGTCTAATCCTAATGTAGGCTCATCTAAAAATAATATTTTTGGTTTAGAGATAATAGCCATAGCAATTGAAAGTCTTCTTTTCAAACCGCCAGAGAGATTTTTTGCTTTCTTTTTCTCATGTTTAGTTAAATCGAATTCTTTAATTAACTCTTTGGCTCTCTCATCAGCTTGCTTTTTTGTTAGGCCGTAAATTCTACCCATAAAAACTAAATTTTGATAGATATTTAAATTAGGTGCAAAGGCGCTTTCTTGTGGAGAAATAGAAACGATTTCTTTAATTTTATCTTTTTGTGTGTTTATATCTAAGCCGTTTATTAATGCATCTCCACTTGTTGGCTTAAGAAGGCATGTTAGCATCTTTATAGTCGTTGTTTTTCCAGCACCATTTAATCCTAAAAAGGCATAAATTTCTCCTGAATAAACATTGATATTAATATTATCTACAGCAGTGAAATCTTTAAACTTTTTTGTTAAGTTATTTGTCTTTATTATTATCATTATTGTCACCCATAATAGATTCAGTAAAAGGAGCGAATACTTCTGTTTTAACTAAAGCTAACCCTTTTTCTATATCTCCAAGTAAAATTAATGAATCTCCTGGTTCTATGTTAAAAGTATCGCGTGCTTCTTTAGGAATAAGTATTTGACCTTTATCGCTGACTTTTACTACTCCAAAAATAAACTTTTTATTTCCTTGTTTAATGCTCATATTGACCTTTCTTTAGTGGTTGGAAAATTCCAACTTTTCCAACTTTATTATAATATTATATTACCTTTATTCCTAATTTTATACAATATTAATAGGCTTTAAATATTAATTTTTATATAATAATAAATTGAAGGTGAATTAAATGAAAAATGCTCTTTATTTACAATCTGGTGGCCCAACGGCTGTAATTAACTCCTCTCTTTACGGCGTTATAAAAGCGTATGTTAATAACACTGATAAAATAGGCCATCTTTATGGATCTTTATACGGAATAGAAGGTGTCCTAAAAGATAATTTGGTAGAAATTGAACCAGATTTATCAAAGTACGATGAATTAAAATATATGAGTGGTGCTATTTTAGGATCCGCCCGTCTTAAACTAGGTCTTCCTGAAGATGATGATAGATACGTCAAAATTCATGAGATTGCTAAAAAATATGATATTGGTTATATTTTAGTTAATGGTGGAAATGATTCTATGGATACAGCAAATAAATTAAATAAGTTTTTTGCTGAATTAAAAGAAGATATTGTAGTAATGGGTATTCCTAAAACAATTGATAACGATTTGATTTTAACAGATCATACACCAGGATTTGGAAGTGCCGTTAAATTTGTTACTAAATCTATAATGGAAATAGGTTTAGACATTAATTCTTATAGAAAAGGAAGAGCTACTATTGTTGAAATAATGGGTAGAGATGCTGGTTGGTTAGCTGGGGCAACAGCTTTAGGAAAACTTTATAATCTTGGACCAGATCTTATATATCTTCCTGAAATTCCGTTTGATAGAAAGAAATTCTTAGATGATGTAGAAAGAGTTTTTAAAGAAAAAGGACACGTATTAATCTGTGCTTCAGAAGCTTTAAAAGA
The DNA here is from genome assembly GCA_000437395.1 of Clostridium sp. CAG:288. GTDB lineage: Bacteria > Bacillota_I > Bacilli_A > RFN20 > CAG-288 > CAG-288. The sequence continues at coordinate 52,376 of FR898190.1, forward strand.
CACTAATGGCGAATATGTTTCTGTTGAAGATAAATTAGATTCATTTGGCCATAAACAATTGGGATCAGTTTCTAAATATTTAGAGATTTTAATCAATAGTATTTTGAACATTAATACTAGAACTATTGAACTGAGCTTACTTCAACGTGCTGGTGCTCATTTAGCCAGTAAAATAGATAGACAAGAAGCTATCGATGTCGGAGAAAAAGCTTTAGAATATGCTTTACAAAAGAGAGTTGGAATGGTTTCCATTATTAGAGATAGCAATAATCCATATCACAGTCATTACGATTTAGTTCCATTAGCAAGTGTAGCTAATGCTGTTAAAACTATGCCATTAGAATATGTAAATAAAAGTGGTAATGGAATGACTCAAGAATTTATAGAATATGTCTATCCGTTTATCGATGGTGATGATATTGGTATTCATTCTAGTGATATATTTTTAAGCCAAGATAAATACACAAAAGTTAACAAATAAAAATTGCCTGTAGCATTTGCTACAGGCGATTTGTTTTTAAGCTTCTTTTGTTTTATTGATTAAATATCCACCGCCAATAAATAACGTTGAATAAATTATACCAGCAATTATTACTTCAATTCCTCGTCTAAATGTCATAAATGAGTTTTGAGAAACGTTTAACAAAGAAGTTAGCCAATATGAAGAAAATAAGAATGATACTTTGCTACTATCTATAGCTAAGTCAAAAATAGATAAAATTATATTAACAAATGCTGGACCTAATATGCAAATTGCAATACTTCCACCCGTATTTCCTAACGAGTTAGAAACAAAGAAATATAAAGCGTGATAGGTGATTATCATTATTAATTGAGCCACAAAAGATAATCCGAAAGTATCTGAAGGTAAAGTAATATCTTTTACTCCAAATAGAGAAAAACTAAACAAAGCAGAGAAAATATATGCTACAAGAACATATATGATAGTAGCTATAAGAGAAACGATATATTTTGAAAAATATACTTCAGTTCTAGAATATCCTTTAGCGTATATAGTTTTAATCGTTTTTCCAGCTTGATCTGCACAAACAAATATTGAAACAAATATAGCTGATAAAAGTGTAAAATTTGAATTATTTATTGCTGTTTGAATAAATGATAAGCATATCGATCCGGTAGGCATTTCTCCAATTGAAACTGCTAAAATGTATGTTGATAAAATATTTATAGTGACAAAGAAAGCGGCGAGCGATCCGCAAATATAGAAAGTGCAAGATTTAAATAATTTTCTAAATTCGAATTTAATTAGATTTTTCATATTATCTACCTAACCTTTCTATGAAGTAATCTTCAAAGGAGTTTTTATTAATAGTTATCTCGTGAACTTTGAAGTCATTTTTAACGAGTAAAGTATTAATCTCATCAGTAGATTCTATTTCATCAACTATATGAAGCTTATCGTTGACAATTGAAATATTAGTGAGTTTTAATTCTGACTCTAATAATTCTTTTGCTTCTTGAAGTCTATCGCATGATATTACAATATTATTTTTGCAACGTTCCATTAATTTTTGGGCATCAATTTCTTCAACTAAAACGCCATTGTTTATAATTCCGTATTTAGTCGTAATTTTGGCAAGTTCATCTAATAGGTGTGATGAAATCATAATAGTTACATTTTTTTCTTTGTTTAATTTAAGAAGTAAATCTCTAACTTCTTTAATTCCTGCTGGATCAAGACCATTGACTGGTTCATCTAGAATTAAAACTTCTGGATTACCTAATAAAGCTATAGCAATTCCTAATCTTTGTTTCATCCCTAAAGAAAATTGACCAACTTTTTTATTACCAACACCATTTAAACCAACAAACGATAATAACTCTTCAATTTCTTTATCATCACCACCATAAAGAATAGAAAATCTTTTCATGTTTTCTAATGCTGAACATCTTTTGTAGAGCCCTGGAGCTTCAATTAAAGAGCCTATCTTTTTTCTTTGTGCATTTAAATCGTCCGAATTAAATAATTTTATTTTTCCAGAAGTAGGTCTTGCTAATCCTAATATTAGTCTCATTGCTGTAGTTTTACCGGCACCATTTCTACCGATAAATCCGTAAATATCACCTTTAGCAATATGAATAGAAATATTATTAACGCACAACCTTTTACCATATCTTTTGGTAAGACCTTCAGTTTCTATTATGTATTCCACCTGACATCTCCTTTTGTTTAACGTATTTTATTTTATCATATATTTAATAATTATTTTATAAATAAAAATATTATTATATTGTGTAGAAAATATACTCTATAAATTGATATAATTTAAATATAGAATGAAAAGAGGATTTTATTATGTTTATTGTAGCAGACAAACTTTCTAAAACTTATAATTCAAATGGGGTAGAAACTAAAGCACTTAAGGAAGCTTCTTTCTCAATAGATGAAGGATCGTTTACTGTTATTTTAGGACCTAGTGGTGCTGGAAAAACAACTCTTTTAAACTTGCTTGGTGGAATGGATCAAATTAGCTCTGGAAGCTTAATTGTAGGTGATACTAAACTAGTTGGACTAAATAAAAAAGAACTAACTTTATATAGGAGAAATAAAGTAGGATTTGTGTTTCAATTTTATAATTTAATGCCTAACTTAACAGCTTTAGAAAATGTTGAACTAGCTGTTGAAGTTTGTAGCAACCATTTAGACCCTTTTAATGTTATAAAAAGTGTTGGCTTAGAAGAAAGGGCTAATAATTTTCCATCTCAATTATCTGGTGGTGAACAACAAAGAGTATCTATTGCTAGAGCAATTGCTAAAAATCCAGAACTTCTATTATGTGATGAACCAACTGGAGCATTAGATTCAAATACAGGCAAAAATATCTTAAAGTTATTACATGATTTTTGTAAAAATGAAAAGAAAACTATTATTATAGTTACACATAATGCGGCTATTAAAGAAATTGCTGATCAAGTTATATATATTAAAAATGGTAGCATAGATAAAATAGAACTTAATGCTTCTCCAGCAAGTATTGAAAGTGTGAATTGGTAATGAAAAGCTATAGTAAAAACGTTTTTAGAACGATTATCAAAAATATATCGCGTTTTATTTTAATGACCTTAATTACTTTGGTTGGAATTGCTTTTGTTACAGGTGTTGGAGGTATTTCACCAAAAGTAACAAATTCTTTTAACGAAAATTTCAAGAATACAAATGTTCCAGATTTGATTATTAAATCAAAATCACTAACTGGTTTTTCACAAGAAGAAATAGATAAAATTAAAAATAATGATATTGTTAGCGAAATAATGCCAGTATCTACTTTTGATAGTGGCAGTACAAGATTTTATAACTATCCATTCAGCGATAATAACATAAATAAACTAAAGATTGTTGATGGTAATTTTCCTATTCAAACAAATGATTGTGTTGTTGAAAAGAAATTAGCTAAAATGAAAGATGTTAAAATCAATGATTCTTTAGAATTTAACGGCGTTACTTATAAAGTTACCGGAATAGTTGATAATCCTTTAATCTTTGTGAAAAGCGGTGAAAAATCTGTAATAGATAGCAGTGATATAGATTTAATAATCTATACTTACAATGAAAACTATCCAGTTATAACTGATATTTATGTTAAATTAAGTGCTTGCTCAGAATTAGGCTATTTTACTAAGAAATATTCAAAAACTGTCAATGAAGAAATTAAAAAATTAGATTTAGATAATTATGCGGTTTTAACTCTTAATGAAAATCTTAGTTATGCTTTTCTAAAGAATATAACAGAAAAAGTAGACGTTATAGCAGCTGTTTTCCCACTATTTTTCATCCTTGTTGTAGCTTTAGTTGTTTTAACTACAATGAGTAGATTAATAGAAGAAGATAGAAGTACAATTGGTTGTTTGAAATCTTTAGGATATGGTGAATTTAAAATAGTCCTTAAATATATATTATTTACTGTATTTTCAACGATAATAGGTTCTGTAATTGGAATGTTTATCGGGTCAGTCTTCTTACCAACTATAATTTATGAAGCTTTTGGTGGGTTATTTTATGTTCCTAAAATGACAAAAGTTTTAAGCTTTGCATTTGGTTTAATTTCATCGTTATTTATGGTTGTAGCTGCTTTTGTTGTAACACTATATTTATCTAAAAAAATATCACATAAAAATCCGCCTGAATTATTTTTGCCTCAAGCACCAAAACCAGGTAAGAAAGTGTTTTTAGAAAGAATAGGATTTGTATGGAAGCATTTAAAATTCAAATATAAATCAACTTTCAGAAATATTTTCAGGTATGTTGGAAGATTATTAATGGTTGTTATTTCTGTCTCTGGTTCTACAGCTTTAGTGTTTGCTGGTTTATCGCTATTAGATATATCGGATAAACCTATAATGGTTTCTGGATTTTCATTTTTTATTGAAGATACTTTGAAAGCTATTTCTATAGCAATTATTGCTTTTTCACTAGCATTGTCAATTTTAGTTTTATATAACTTAACTAACATGAATATAGGTGAAAGAAATAGAGAAATAGCTACTTTAAAAGTTCTTGGATATAGAGACTTAGAAGTATACGGATATATATTTAGAGAAATTTTCATAATGTCGTTAATGGGAACGGCTTTAGGAATACCACTTGGAATTCTTTTAATGTTTTTCATTTTTAATTCTCTAAAGTTTGGTGGTCTTGATCAAATTTCGTTTGCAACTTATATGTATTCTATTCTATCTTCAATATTATTTACTTTGTTATCGTTCGCACTTCTTATAAGGAAAATAAATAATGTAGATATGAACGATTCATTAAAATCTTTAGAATAAGTACTATTTTAGTGAATTTAGATATTCATCAAAAGTTATAGAAAATATAACGTGAGAATTTTTAACGCCGTTATTTTTAAAAGAAAGATGTTTAAAAAGATTAATACTTCTTTCATTTTCAATATGAATTTTAGCGACAAGTTTATTTATTCTCCATCCAAAAAATACTTTATGGAGTATAGACTTTAAAGCTGAATATCCTATCTTTTTACCCCAATTTTTAGGATTGCCTATAGCAATTACAACTTCATATTCTTGCATGCGTGAAATGGTAAATAACGTTATAAATCCTACGCAATCTTCTTCTGGTGTATCAATTAAGAAAAAACGACTATTTTTATTTAGATGATAAGATAGTAGTCTGCTTGTCCAGTTTCTATTAGATTTTCTAATATAGCCGCACTGTTTTTATCTTCATTTAAAAATTTAGTTACATCCTTATTTCTTAGCCACTTAATTATATTTTGGGCATCTAAAACATTTACATCAAGCCGTAGATTGGTATTCATTAGGCTTACCTCATTAATCAAAAAAATTAATTAATAAAGCCTATTAGAATTTGTTCTACCGGTTCTTTAAGTAATAGTTTAACATATTAAAATAAATAAACAAGAGAATGAGAAATTTAAAAAAATAGTGCGAGTTCCAACATAAAACTGCAATTTTATGTTGACACTTAAAAATTGCAACATTCCACATTTGTAATACCATTCAGCAAATTTATTAAAACCATTATTGTTAGTTTTGTGGGGTTCTTTTATTGCTTTATTAGATACAATTGCACCCTATTAAAAATTCATATGCTGCACTATGGCGTGAACTTGATGAGATTGAAACATCCATAATTGAATAAATAAACGAATCCGCCAATTAATGTTTGTAATAAACAGTAAGTGAACGTTAATAAATAAAATAATATTTTCTTCATATTCTCTTCTTCAAATCAAAAAAAGAGCATTTCTGCTCCTTGATTTAGTATTGTATTTTCTAAAATCTAGTTTTTTAAAAATTCTGGCTCACACATTTCTGAGGTCGGGGCATGCGGTACTATTTAGATAAGTTTTATTGTTATGCGGGGGCTATTTGAATTTATAGTTTAAAAGTTCCGTTGCTTTTACAGATGTAGTATGTATAACGATTGTTCCTGAAATATAAATCTTATACATTCTATTTTCTCTATTTAAAAAAGTGAAGTAGTTCTTTGCCTCTTCTTTAGTGCTTAATTCCTCAAAGGTAATATAGTAACCTGAAGTAAGGTCTGGTGTTTCTGTCATACTATATACATTTACAAACTTAACTGTAAAATTATAACCTTCTTGTTTAATTTCTTTATTAATACCTTCATTAAATTCTTGCAAATCTTCTTTAGAATTTGAAATATATGTATGAAAACCATTATTTTTTAGAAGTATGATATCTTTATTAATGTTATTTTCCCAAGAAACAGTTGAAGAACAACCCACTAACAAACATAAACACAATGTGCTAATAACAATCTTAATTTTTTTAAGCATAAAAAATAACCTCTAAATAAATCTTATCATAAAAGCATGATTTGTTAAAGCGTTTTTCAATTAACTGTACCCATGATTAAAAACGAGTTAATGCATGTTCCGCCAATGGAAAAACAGTTGGAATTCAAATCTTTTATTATGAGGATAGATAAATTGAAAAATATTTCAGGGCATAAAAAAAGACCACCAGCATCACTGCCGATGGCCAAAAAATAAGGGTTAAAGTATATTCGTGCTTTTGATAGTCAGTTCGTGCTTTTTATTGCTAGTTTGTGCTTTTGATGAATTACTTGCTTTTAAAACGCGCAAAAGAAAAAAAGGCTACTTCACCAAAAATTAAGCAATTTATGCCTAAAACAAGCGAAATAGCCCTATAAAATGAAAAAAGGACTGATATTTTTGGTATCAATCCTATTATCTCTTATGTGGCGGTGGTCCTTACATGAATCTCAGCCTACTTCTTATTTCTTTTTCCTGTGTTGTTTGAGCCTCTAACCTCTTCGTGATAGAAATAGTCAACGATTACTGGATGACCTTTTTTGGCTCTTCCATATGGTGTTTCGTTATCCACGAACGGACAATCGTTATCTTTGGCTAATTGCTCAGCCTCTTTTTCTAATTCTTCAAAAAAGCACCTGTCTTTTTTCTTATATATATTTTCGTATAAAGGATACAAATCAGTGTGGTTTTCTTTGATATAATCCATTATTTTCCCTTTGAATCCACCTCTAAGGTTAAGGTTTTCAAGCCATATCAAATCGCATTGATCTTTAACTATTTCGAATATCTTCTTGAAATCCGTGATGCCTGGGAATACCGGCGAGATGAAACATACCGTCCTAATCCCAGCATCATACACTTCCTTCATTGCTTTTAATTTTCTTTCTATTGACACAGAATCGTCCATATCACTTCTGAAACCTTCGTCTAAGGTATTAATGGACCAAGAAACCGTGACTTTGTCGAATTTCTTTAACAAATCCAAATCTCTAACTACCAAATCGGATTTCGTGCATATCAACAGTTCTGCGTCAACACCCACCAATTGTTCCAATAGTTTTCTAGTGTTCTTGTATTTGGCTTCTTCTGGCAGATACCCATCGGTCACAGTCCCAATGATGATGTGCTCGCCTTTGAATTTATCTAGATTCTTGATTGGCTGCCAGTTCTTGACATCCAAAAACGTTCCCCATTCTTCCGTGTGGCCTGTGAATCTTTTCATGAATGAGGCATAGCAGTATCTGCAGCCATGGGTGCATCCGACATAGGGGTTGACGCAATATCCTCCTATAGGGGCGTTAGATTTGGTCATTACGTCTTTGACTTGGATTTGTCTGATGACTATGTTCTTATTCATCTTTTAGATTCTCCTTTATTTTATTTAACAATCTATCTAACTCTCTTGCCTCTTCTTCACTAAGGCCTTTGTAGAAAATATCTCCCATTCTTTTCGTGGCCCTGTTTATCTTGCTTTCAAGCGAGAGTGTCTTGTTGCTTAAATAGATAATCAGGCTCCTTTTGTCATCTTTGGATTCCTCGACAATCAAAAGGCCGTCGTTCTTCATCCTCTCCACCATCGAGGACAACGTTGTTTTGGCCAAAGAAGTCCTTTTAGATAATTCGATCAAGGAGAGTTTCTCATCTTTCCATAAAGAAAATAGGATTCTCCCTTGTTGACCATTGAATTCGTATATGCCCTCTTCTTTTAGAATCTTGTTGAAAATCCTGTCTTGAAGTTGCTTGATTTGGGAGACGAGGGTCCCACCGTAATGTTTTTTCATTTGAATGCTTCCTCCATTTCTAAAGCGAGCTCTTGAATTGCGTTTTCTTCGCCCATGATTTTATGAATGAGCTCTTCTTTGAAAAAAATCCTGCAGCCGTATTTTCTAGCGACAGCCACCAAATGACCGACCCATTCCTTTTTGGCATCTATCTTGCCCTTACATTTGCCAGTCTCTGTTCCGATGACCACCCATTTGATTCCAGATAAATCAATGTCGCCCAGATCCTCGAATAACGGCTCAAACGTGACGTGATAGTTCCTGCATTTGATGTTTTCCCTTAATGCTTTCAATCTCCATAAATCCGATTTCGATGTGATGGTTACCCCCATCCAAGCATTATCGGGAACGTCGTCAAGCTTTATTTTATTTGGGGCTTTCGTCAAATATACCCCCACTGTTTTCGGAGATTCCCTCAATAATTCGAATGACTTATCAAGCCACTCCTTTTTCCATAGATACAAATCTGACATTCCCGTCAGAAAATATACTCCGGGCTTTTTTAGTCTTTCCAATTTATGCAAATCCGCAATTGGCTTAGAGAAATCGTCTGTCAGGTGGAATCTATTTGCCACCGCTTTGGCATAGCAGTACCTGCAGCCGATGTTGCAGCCGATAACCGCGTTGATGTTTTTAATCTTATCCTTAATACTAATAACCATTCAATCACCCTGCTATATCGTACTATATAGTACTAGTTTTGTCTACCGTTTTACCCTTAATTTTTCAGGGAAAGTTTAGAAAACATCCAAAAATTTGGTGGCCAACTTCCATATAACCGAAAAAAGGCCTTAAACATCTTTCCC
>FR898190.1:61322-61559 GCA_000437395.1 Clostridium sp. CAG:288
CCCTAGAGGCCTATTAACAGGGTTAAAGCATGTTCGTGCTTTTGATAAATTGCCTGCTTTTAAAACAGGCAAAGAAAAAAAGGCTACTTCACCAAAAATTAAGCAATTTATGCCTAAAATAAGCGAAATAGCCCCATATAATGAAAAAAGGACTGATATTTTTGGTATCAATCCTGTTGTTTCAATATGACAATGATAAACTATTTTGATACAAAATGCGTAACGCTTATTTTTTTG
>FR898191.1:0-45521 GCA_000437395.1 Clostridium sp. CAG:288
GGTGAGCTACAGCCCCATATAGCACTTTGCAGTGCTAAAAATAATTATACATTTGAATTTAAAGAAAAGAAACATTGAAACTACAAAAGTGTAGCTTTTAATTCGAGCATTTCATCTCTCAATTCAGCTGCTTTTTCAAAATCCAACTCTTGTGAAGCTTTTTTCATGCTCTTTTCTATCTCGGATATAAGTTTAAATGTTTCATTTCTAGTAAGTTTACCTTCAATTTTTCTTTTTTCTTTCTTATCATCAATAATATGAAGTGGTGGCTTAATAGGTTTAATAATTGTTTTAGGAGTAATATTGTGCTCCTCGTTATACTTCATTTGTATTTCTCTACGTCTATTTGTTTCCTTTATGCAATAATCCATTGAATCGGTAATTGTGTCGGCATACATAATTACTTTACCTTCAGCGTTTCTTGCTGCACGTCCAACAATTTGAATCAATGAACGTGATGAACGTAAGAATCCTTCTTTATCTGCATCCAAAATAGCAATCAAAGAAACTTCTGGAATATCCAAACCTTCTCTTAATAAGTTAATACCTACCAATACTTGATAATCACCTTTTCTTAACTTATAAATAATCTCAGTTCTTTCCAAAGTTTTAATTTCGTGTTGTAAATAAGCAACTTTATAATTCTTTGTTTTTAAAAAGTCTGTTAAGTTCATAGCATCTTTAACAGTTAAAGTAACAACCATAACTCTTTCGTTTTTCTCAACACGTTGTTCAATTTCACCAATCAAGTCATATACAGGGTTGTTTTTATTGCTTCGAACTTCTATTTGAGGATCTATTAAACCTGTTGGTCTAATAATTTGCTCAATTACTTCACCATGTGTTTTTTCTAACTCATAATCACCTGGTGTTGCTGAAGTACAAATAACATTTTTTATATGACTTTCAAACTCATCAAATTTAAGTGGTCTATTATCTAAAGCACTAGGCAATCTAAAACCATAATCAACTAAAGTTTGTTTTCTGCTTCTATCACCGTTAAACATTCCTCTTATTTGAGAAAAGGTAACGTGTGATTCATCAACCATTAATAAGAAGTCGCTAGGGAAATAATCAAAAAGAGTAAAAGGAGTTTCACCTGGTGCTCTTCCGTCTATGTGTCGAGAATAATTTTCAATACCAGGGCAATACCCGAATTCTTCTAAAGATTCTAAATCGTGTCTTGTACGCATGTCCAATCTTTCTTCTTCTAATAATTTTCCTTGTTCATGGAACTCGCCTAATCGTTGCATTAACTCTTCGCGTATTGTCTTACAAGCTTCTTTAACTCTAGCCATACCTGAAGCGTGTTCATAAGCAGGATATACTGGATATGTTTCTAAAGTATGAATAATTTCTCCTGTCAAAGGTTTAACTATATCTATTTCATCTATTTCATCAAAATCAATATAAACTCTTACAATATAATCTTCTGTGGATGCTGGTGCGATTTCTAGCATATCTCCTTGCATCCTAAAAGTACCTGGCTTTAATTCCATGTTATTTCTTTCATACTGGGCATCTATTAATTTTGCAGATACTTTTTTCTTATCAAATTCTTCACCAACTCGTAAAGAGAAAACAAGATTTTTATATTCTTCAGGATCTGTTAAACCATATATTGAAGCAACTGATGCAACAACAATTGTATCTCTTCTTTCCAAAACAGAGTTAATTGCTGATGAACGCATCATTTCAATTTCTTCGTTCATTTGAACAGATTTGTCTATATACGTATCTGTTTTTGGTAAATAAGCTTCTGGTTGATAAAAGTCGAAATTTGATACAAAATACTCAACTCTATTGTGTGGGAAAAGTTCTTTAAATTCAGCGTATAGTTGTCCTGCTAAAGTTTTATTGTGGACAAGAATCAAAGTTGGCCTTTGGACTCTTTGAATTACGTTTGCCATTGTAAAAGTTTTTCCTGTACCAGTTGCACCTAAAAGAACTTGAAACTTTTTATTTTCTTCAAGTCCTTTTACTAATTTATCGATTGCTTGAGGTTGGTCCCCGGTCGGTTTGTAATTACTTACAAGTTCAAATTTTCTATTTTCCATGTTTATTCTTTTTCTTCGCCTTTTAAATCAAACTGCTTTATAGTTTCAAGAATTGGACTTACATCCTCTTTAAGGCTTTCTATAAGCTCTTCGTAATTGTTTCTAAATCTTTTAAATTCCATTCTGTTTTTTGACGAACTAATTACTAAATAAAGCTTATTTTCTTGAATGCTATATAAAATATCTCCACTAATATTATTTATATTATTTTTAAGTCTATCAATAATTTGTGGAGTAATAACATAGAAAGCATCGTGAGCATTAGACGCATAAGTTTTAATTTTATTGTTAAAATCAATATCTTCAAACTCAACTTTTTCTAATCCATTTTTTCTTAACGAATGTCTTTTTAAATAGTCTTTTTCGTATAGATCTATTCTTGAATTAATAGTTTTATTATTATATTCAAATACCCACATACATCCCTTAAAATCTGTAACAGTAGTACTATTTTTACCACCCGATTGATGAGTCATTGATATATCTGCAGTTGTAAATTTAATACCTTTATAGATTCCACTTATCATATCTTCGCCACTATAAGTTGTACATGGAAAGAAATTTAAATCTCTTAAAAGTTCTTTATCAAATCTACCTTTTGGTTCGTAAACAATGTCATCGCCTAAAAATTTCTTTAAAATTTTAGGAACTATTTCATCTTTATATTTTTTCTTTATAGAAACGCTTAAAGCAACATTAAAAATTACAGCAATGAAAATAGCGATAAATATAGCAAAAAACAAATCCGATGAAAGAGTAAATATTAAAATTCCAAAAAGAATAGCTAAAATTAAACAGACAATAAAATTTATTTTAGCCCTTTTGTTCATTGCCTCTAAATCAGTTTTTATTTTATCTTTTTCTTCATTTGTCATAATTCACCTACATTAGTTTGTCTAAATAAGTAAAAACCTCGTTATGAAAAACGAGGCGATACTTTTAGAAATTCATTTCAACATCTGAACGTTTTTGATCTTCGGCTTGGAAGAAATCAGCTTTTGTTAAATGCATGGCATTTGCAACAATTGATCCAGGAAAAACAATAATTGATTGATTATATCTTGATACGTTAGAGTTAAATAATCTTCTAGATGCTTGTAAATGTTCTTCAGCTTCAGTTATATCTGCTTGTAATTGTGAAAAAATTGAGTTTGCTTTAAGTTCAGGATACTTTTCAACTTGAAGATTAATTTGTTTAGCTAATTGGTCCATTTGAGCATTAGCCTCTGCCATTCTTTTGATATCATCTGCTGAAGAATTTGTTGTAGTTCCTGTTCTCATTGCTGTAACTTCAACAAAAGCTTCTTTTTCATATTTAGCATATCCTTTAACAACATTAAGTTGCTTTGTTAATTTATCGAATCTTTTTGTTAAAGCAATATCAATTCCAGAAGCAGATTCATCAATCTTTACTTTCATTTTCTTAAATTTATTTGATGTACTTATCCACCAACAAATAACACCAATCACTATTATAACAACTACAATTGCTACAACAATTCCAATAATTAATCCTACATTCATATTTTATATTCCTTTCTAACAAATAAAACATCATTGTTTTATTTTTTCAATTAGTACAACTAATTGATGTACATATTTTAGCATATTCATAAAAGATATATAAAGTTATATTTATCGAATATAATTAACACTATTTAATGGCAAAAAGCATCCAATAAACAAGTAAAAGCATTAAAATAGTTTTTTTTGTTTAAAATCAATGGTATTATATAGTGCAAAGGAAAATATATATGGATACTGGATTATTCTTAATTACACTTTTTCTAGGTTGGTTTGGAATCGACAAGTTTTACAAAGGTGGTAAATCAGCTTGGAGATATTTCTTAGTTAAATTATTATGCACATTTATTTTCATCGGTATTATTTGGAACATATTTGATTTAATCCAAATTGCCAGAGGAAAATACGAATTAGATTTTAGAGAATATTTCGCTTAATAATTACTTATTAGTTAAGGTGATGAGCCTTAACTTTTTTAATGCCTTATATGCAAAAATTTTAAGACTTTATCAACACATTTACTGACAAAACATTCTATTTTTTCACTGTATTTATAAGATAAAATAATAGCTATTATTACGCCTATAAAAGCTAAGACGTAAAGCATTATTCCCCACCAAGTATTATATGGAATTATTGTGCCTGACATTAAAAATATAGTACAAACTATAGATATAGGTCTTGTTATTATTTGAGTCATTAAAAAATATTTTAATGTCATAGGCGTTATGCCTGCTACTAGGCATAAAGCATCATCAGGGAAGAAAGGTAATAAAAACATAGTAAAAAACACAGTGCGTTCTCTACCATGTGTCTTTGCCAAATATTTATTCATAGTCTCTTTTCCTATCATCCAACCAACAAATGGTTTTCCAAGCCATCTCCCCAAAAAGAAAGCTAAAATACTTGCTGGAATCATTGCAGCAAGAGAGATAAAGAAAGTCCACCAAGGTCCAAATATTTGTGCACCAGCAACTATGGTTATAGCTGCCGGAATTGGAATAAAAGTCACTTGCAAGAATTGAATGCACCAATAAATAATGATTGAAACGGTTTTATATTTGTTTAATAGTTCTTTAATTTTTTCGATTGAATTTATTTTTTCTAAAAATCCAGTTTCTTTCATTACAAAATACACAATTAGAACAATTGCAGTTATAAATAATATACCAAATATAATTCTTAAGAACGTCTTTAAATCAAACCAACTTTTAATTTTTTCTAATATTTTCATAATTACTACTTATTATGTTTCAAAAAAACTAAACTAATCTAATCTTGTTATATTCTTTCAAAATGTATCCCTTATTCAATAAGTAGTTTATCGCTTTAGTATATGTTTCATTGAATATTGGGTCACTAGTTGAAGAAGCAAAGACATGCATTAATTCATTTAATAAAACATCTATTCTCACAAAAGAGAAGTTTAGTAAATAAGTATATATTGCTCTAACCATTTCTTCAATAGAAACATCTTCAATAGGTCTTTGTGAATGCAAAGATTTTTTTACTTCAATTTTTTCACCTGGTATATAGTAAAATTTATCTGATGTTAATTTGATTTTACCTAAATTCTTTTGATCAATTACATAATCATAGAATTCTTTGCCGTATAACATTATTTTGTTACTATTAAAAGGAACTATTTTCTTTAGCAAAGTTTCATATTCGTGATTATTTAAAAGCTCTTTTATTTCAAACTCCGAAGGATAATCAGAAAAATTATTATAAATATCTGTTAATCTTTCTAAATATTTTTCTTTGCTTGGTGTTGCTAAATGTTCTTTAGTTTTTTTCACTTCTTTGTTTTCTTTTTCAAGTCTCTTTTGTTCTAACAATCCATTTATAACTTGACGTAAGTATAAATTTTTGTCATCCGCTAAAGCAATTTCCAAAGTGTTAATTATAATTGGCGTAATTTCTAAAGTATCATTAATAATTCTTGGCATTAAATTACAATATGTCCATAAGCAATCATTATTTAAGAGATAAACTAAATCTGGTATTAAAATAAATGATGGCTTTTCTGTTCCAGGCCTAATTAATGCTATAGGGAAAACATCGTTTTTATACTCGTAATTTAATTTTATATCGTAGTCTATTTTTATATCTTTAACTAAATCCTTCAAAACAGGTTCGACTTTTTTCCAATATCTCTTTTCAAGCAAATTAGAATAGTTTATTTCATAACATTTTTTTAACGTCTCTTCTTTTTCAAAGATAACAGCACTATTACCTAACATTAAAGCGTTAAAAAGTTGTATCACATTTAAACTTTCAAGATCTAAAATTATAACTATGTCATATTTAGCATTAGCATAAGCGTAAACATCATCGTTTGAAACATAGTCGATAGGATAATAGTAAACTAATTTCTTTTGATATCTTGGATATATGTATGCTGTGTTATAAACACGTGAAGTTTTTGTTAATTTTCTTAACTCATCTTTAGTTCTATTTAGCTCATCTTTTTCACATTTTGCTTGTTGTAATTGTTCAATAGATTTAATTTCGTTAATGTAATATAAAGACTCATATTCTTTTAAAATAGAAATGTATTTCTCTTCGTTTTCAATCCAAGCTTCTGAGCCTCCATATAAAGATTCATAATTTGTGTAAAAAGCCTCATAAAGTGAAAACATAAAGTCGTTTGTAAAGTTTGTTAAAGGTTGATTTAAATCACTATATTCATTGATATAATCTTTGAGATGATGAGAGGCATCTTTTAATTTTTGACTCAAGTTGCAATACTCTTCGAACTCTTCATAAGAAGCATTAATTTTAGCTTTGAAAGACATCTTCAATTCATCGTAAGTAAAGTCAGAATAATCATTATAATCGTGTGGATTAAACTCTTTATATTCATCAAAAAGAGTGTCTAATTCAAATCGTTTTTGTTGAATGCTTGGCAATATTATATCATTCAGTTGTTTTCTATAATCACCATCAGTCATTACTTTTTTAACAAAATCGCTATTGAAGTTAATACTGTCATAAAGTTTAACTTGTCTTATAAAATCATCTACGTAGCTTAAGGCATTTTCACAATAGATTATATCGTCGATACTTTTAATCTTTATTTGGTAATTTTCTTCGACAAAATTAATATAGCTATCCACTTTTTGTAAATTTGTTTTATAACTATCTAAAAGTAGAATAAGTGATTTTAAATTCGCATGTGTCTTGGTCTTTAATTTTACTTTTAACTCTTTCTTAGCCTTTCGGTCTTTACTTTTTTCTTTTTCTAAAAGCGTCTCCCAATCATCCAAAAAGAAAGAGTTACTTGTCATATTTTCTATTGATAGTTTCAAACTACTAATAGACTTAAATCCACTTTTTATTGCTGATAAAAGTTCAACTAACTTTTCATCATTGTCATAATTAAAATATATTAAAGGGAAACCATTGTATCTACAAAAAAGTTCAAAATGATTTTCGTATTCATCAAAGTCTCTCGGCTTTTCAATTTTAATAAATCCATTTGAGCTTTCACATAAATCTTTAGCACTATTAAAGAAATCTTCTATGTTCTCATCAATCTTTTGTAAAAGAGCTTTTAATTTATCAAAATTTTCCTTACTGTTTTCTGTTTCTAATCCATAGAACGGATGATCAGCTAAAACGGTATCTTTTATAGATTTAGAATTATTAATTGTTTCTAAACATTCTCTATCTTCTAAAAAGTCATCGTATGAATAATCTGCTGCAATATTTATATCCAATGGGCTTACAAGATTTTTATCGTGCTTCATAATAGATTGAATTGCTTCAACTATAGTTTCACCAGTAGGAATAGAAATCATAGTTTTTTCTTCTTCCATCATGTAAAAATCTTTTTGAATCTTGCTAAGTTCTAAAAATCTTGTTCCATCATAATTTAATGTAAAGTTGTCTTTTTCTATTTCGTTAAAAGCATCAAATAACGACAGTTTATTATTTAATGTAGAATACGGATTAACAAAAGGTCTTAACTTTAACTTTTCTACTGTTTCATCAAATAATGTTTTATCACCAATTACTAAAATGCTTTTTTCGTTTTTAATAGCTTTAGTCAGAACTTCTGTAAAAGCTTTTGTTTTAAGCTTTTCATCATTAATTTTTAAATTTAGAACACTGTTTTTTTGTAACTCTTCTTGAAGTTTAGATACTAAAGGCAAATTATCTTCAATTTTATTTGGCTCTTCTTTTAAATTTCTAATTGTTTTATAAGATAATATTGTATTACCCAAATTTGATATTCTTGCTAAAGCATTACTTTTTATAACGTTAGTTGTAATAATATATGTGCTTTCTTCTATTGCCCACAATAAATTTGCAACTTTGTGAGATACAAAAGTGATATAGTCATAATAATCAAAAACTACTTTATTATAAGTAATATCTATTGAGTGTTCGTCTTGAATGAACCTTGCCAACGCTTCATTGAATATTGGTCCATCTGAAGTACATTTTATAAAAAATCCATTTTCGTTTTTTCTAAGTTTTCCTCTCAAGAAAAATAATGGACTCTTAACTAAATTGTTATTTTTATCTCTATAAAATAGTGAACAAAATGTTAAATAAATATTTTTAGATAACATACTTTCTAAAGTGTTTATAGAATTAACGTAATTCGTTGTTAAATAAATTTTGCACTCATCTATCTTGGCACCGAAGGTAACGTTTCTTAACGCTTGTTCTAACTCGCTTTTTTGATAAATATTTTTATATTCTAAAAGCACTTTTCCTGCATAAACACATTCTTGATTATCTTTTTTAAATGGTTTCTCGTCAAAAAGAGATGCAATTTGAATCTCATTCCATGAAGCCATTGCATAGAATAAATCTTTATAATTAGGAGCTAATACTTCAAGTACTTTTTTTCCATCAGCAACAACATGTAGCAAATCATTGTCATACTGCCCATCGATTGCTTTTTGATACTCATCATTAATATTCATTATTCAACCTCGTTTAATATTCTAACATAATAACTAATATCTAATAAACATTAATATAATTCATTTGTATAAACTATTTAGATATAACAAAAAATGATAGATATCATTTATAGCTTTAAACTATCGATATCTATCATTAAATTAAATTCTTATTTACTTAGATAAACCTAAGATTAATGTTGTTCTAGCTGGTAAAGTTACTGATGATGAAGCTACTCCTGTACCACCTAATAAGATGTTCCAACCTTCATGTCCAGCAACAGTTATTTCAGAATCGCCTGTATTATGAACAATATACATCTTTTCATAATTATCTGTTTCAGAATCTGAATTGATTGTATAGGCAATGATGTTATTTGCTGTCATTTGTCCTTCGTATCCACAATCATCAAAGACATATTTTGCGTTGATGTTTGCATAACTATTAGATCTCAACATTTCATTGTTTGTTTTTAATAAAGCAGCTTTTCTGAAAGCGTCAACCATATTTGAATTTGTTTTGACAAGGTTCCAATCAATAGCGTTAATCTTATCGCATAAATTATAAGAATCTTTTGAATATGCTTTGCCAGTAACACTATCTTTACTAATCTTATCTGTTGGAACTGAATCTAATAAATCTGCAGGAATTTCTTTAGTTCTACCAAATTCTGTTCCTGAATGATAGAAAGAAATACCTAAAGAAGTCATGATAACTTGGTTAACTTGAATTTGAATATTATTGTATTGTTCTTCTGTTAAACCATGAACAGATAATCTAAGTTTATCGTGTAATGTTTCGTTATCGTGAGCTTCTGCATAATTAACACTAGCTCCGGTATATTCAGTATCATAAATTGTTTTTAATGTTGATACTTGGTTGTGAATTTGTGTTCCAACAATACCATATTTTATATTTTCTTTTCCATCTAATGTCTTGTCGCTTTCTAATGCTGTGACATATCCTGGTGAACCTGCATCAAATACTGATCCTTTTAATGAATCTCTAACTGTATCGTTAAAGCATCCTATTTTTAATCCACGAACTTGACCTTGTGTAGCCATGTTTGTTGAAGAAAGAGTTGGAGTATTTGGGCTCTTAGAGAACATTGACCAACCTTCACCATAAACAATAGCATCGCTATTAATTTCGTGTAAGGTACTAGAAACTTCACCCATAGCATCTTTTGTAATAAGGCCCATTAAGTCAAATCTAAATCCAGATAACTTGTAATTTGTCATCCACATTTTTGTTGAATCAACTATGAATTTCTTAAACATAGTTTTTTCACTTGCCATATCAGCACCTGCACCTGAGTCGTTTACTCCACGGAAGTAATATCCTGGAACTATTTGTTCAAACGTTGTGCCAGAGCTACTTGGCATATGGTTATAAACAACATCCATAATAACACCTATATTGGCATTGTTATATTGTTGGATAGCTTGACGTAACTCTTTAACTCTAGTATTTCCATCATTTGGGTTAGAAGAGTAAGATCCTTCAGGGCTATTATAGCTTTGAGGATCATAGCCCCAGTTATAAGCTCCATCAGTTACAGAATTTTTATATTCGTCGTCTGTTCTTGTTTCATCGACAGATTTAAAGTCGTAAATTGGTAAGAGCTGAACGTGAGTAACACCAAGTTCTTTAACGTAATCAAATCCAGTTTTAGTTGAATTATCTGCTAACGTTGTGCCACTTTCACTTAAGCCTAAATATTTACCTCTATTTGCATCACTTCCGTTCCATGAATCGCTCATAGAGAAATCTCTTACGTGAGTTTCATAAACTATTGGTGCACTTGCTGTTGAAACAGCTGGAGATGAACTCTCACCCCAATTGTCTGGTAAAACTGCTGAATTGTTAAAATCGACTACCATGGAATGCTTTCCATTAGCGTTAGAGGATTTTCCATATGGATCTGCCACATCTCTATTTGTTTCTCCAAGTACTTCAACATCATAAGAATAATAAACACCATGTCTATTACCAGATATAGTTGTGCTCCATGTTCCTTTTTCACTTTCAACTAATTCTATTGTTGAAGAAGGTACTGTAGCTAAGCCATCATCATATAAATTTAAAGTTACTTTAGAAGCTGTTGGTGCCCATAATCTAAATACAGTGTTTCCGTTATCGATATACGAACCTAATTCTCCATCATAGGCGAATAATTCATCAAATCTATTTGAACTATAATAGCGACCAAATTCTACTGGATAACCAGCTGGTGTTGCATATTCTTCTGAATCAAAATAAAGTTTAAAGTTCTTCTTTAAATCAGCTACTTCAAGTCTATTTTCTAATTGGAAAGTCATTTCACCGCCACTATAACCATTGTAGGACTTAAATGGATATTCTTTTCCACTTTCATCTCTCAAGTGAACTTCACTTGCTTTTATGCTTCCTGTTGGTGCTACTGAACATCCGACAAGCACATTATCTCCTAATGTGTCACTTGTCATTGAAACAGTGCTGATTCCTGGTGCTGGGATTTCATCTAAACTATAGTAAACAGATTTACTTTCAGTAACTAAATAAACAGTGTAAACTTGATCACCATCAGCATCAGCTTTTGAAAAATCAATATATCTATCATCAGATACATCTTTGTTACCAGAGCCATCACGAACAATGATACCCATTTTCCCACTGTCACCACCTAAAAATTCTAAGCTTGCAGTACTAGTTTCTGTTTTTGTCCAATCCCAATTAGCGTAATACTCAAAATCTTTGTCGAATTCAATAGTTCTACGTGTCCATGCTAAAGAAGAGTCATAGGCATCATAAGTTATCTTTCCATCAAATTCTAATCCAAAACTACCACCGTCATTGTTCCAGGTCCATAATTTCCAACCTGTATAATTTTGATCAAATCTTAAGTAGTTAATTTCTAGTCTTGGTCCTGTACCTTGATAAGCATTTCCACCTGTTTGGCTAGATGAACTTGAAGTAGAGCCGCCACTACTTGAAACAGAACTACTACTCGTTGAACTTGTATTGTTGCAACTAGCAACCATAGATAAAAGTGAAACAAGTCCAAGCGTTAATAAAACACGTTTTTTCATTTATTTTCCCTCCATGGGTAATATATATCTTTAAACAAATGTAATCAACACAAAAAAGAAAAGCGGTTACAATTTACGCTATTTTTTTACTAAAATTTAAAAAAGCTACCGAAGTAGCTTTATTATTTTTATTATTCTTGCGGCTCTGCGTTTTCTTCTAAGACGCCATAAACCAAGAAAGATAAAACTCTATCAAAACTTAAATCGTCTTTTCCAACAAACAATAATTTATCTCCAACGTGAAGTGGAAAATCTGGACCTGGGCTTTGTTGAGCTCTTCCAGTTTCTTTTGAGATTATTGCAACAATTGTTGCTTCTGTATAGTTCCAAAAATATACTTCACCAATTGTTTTTCCATCAATCCAGCTATCTTGAGGAATTTCTACTTCAGAAAAATGAACAGCTTCATGTGTTTGATAAGAGAAAGAATCCTTCATATCTTTGATAGCTTCATCTATCTTGTTATCTAATTCTTTCTTTTCTGCTAATAAATTCTTTAATTCTGTATATTTGTTAGAGATTAAAGTCTTAGATTTCCAACTTTCAGCAAATTGTTGAGCATGTAAAACAGAGTCAACATAGACACCAACACCTCTTTTAATCTCAACTACTTTTTCTTTTTCTAATAGATTAAGAGCCTTACGAATTGTTTCAGGCGAAACATTATACATTGAACCTAAAATAGAACGGCCTTTTAATAATGTTCCTTCTGGAAATTCACCTGTTAATATTTTTCCACAAATATCCTGAGCTATTTTAATATATCTTGGTAATTGCGTTCTTTCTGTCATAATAGCCTCCTAATTGTACTTATTCATTTTAACATAATACTTTAATTGTTTGAAAGCTTTTTAATTAACAATGGGCTATTTGTAATATTTATAATACTTTATTTTTCAAAAAAACTTTATTTCAAACAAAGAATAGCTATTAAAATTAGTTAAATTTCACACTCTATTTTAAGAAAAAAAACAATTTTTGTTAAAGTTAGTCTAATTATTTGCAAAAATCGCTATTCTATATTATTATTATGTAGTTAATTAGAAAAGGAAACATATATGACTAAACTTAAATTTGCATTCAAATCATTATATAGTAACCAAGTTATATTAGATGAAAGAAAGAAAAGCCCATGGTGGTTAGCAATCATATTCTTCATCTTAGCAATGGTATGTACATCAATACCAACATTGGTTACCGGATTAAGAACTAATGGTTCTTCTCTTATCACAATAGGTAATAATACTCTTGAATCTGGATTACAACTTTTCTCACTTGAAAATCCAGCTATGAACATTAATGAAAACTGTGAACTTGTTTATGACAATACCAAAGTAATTCCTTCTTCAACGGATAGCGATTACGCAACTCAAATGAAAGTCGTAAATGATGGAACTGAAAAATTAATGAACTTCACTTCAACATATGTTAATACAGAAGACAGTTCAAAAACTCAAGTTATTACATTATTAAATGTTTATTACTTCCCTGAATTAGATCCAGTAAATAATTCCAATGACTATAAAACTTTCACAGATATAATTGATACTAAAATTTTAAAGAAAGATGCAAAAGATACATCTAAATATGAATTAGTACCAGTTACATCAATAATCTTTACTAAAACATCATTCAGAGTAATTATTTTCAAAGCTATTGATGCTACAGTCGAAACCAAATATTCAAGCATCATGGAAGGTCAATTCAAGTTATTAAAAGGAACAAATCTTGCAACAGTATCTGATATCAATAATTCTAATAATGCTGAATCTATTAAAACATTCTGGTGTGAATTCTTAGATAAAGGTTACCAACCACTTAAAGTTTCTCAAACTTGGTTAAGTACTTCTATCCTCACTGGTATTTCTGCAGTTGCAACATTGTTTGTTGGCTTATTAATCTTCATTGTTACAAGAGGTAAGAATAACCTTTATAATGATATGTCATTTGCACAATCATTAAAAGCTTGCGCTTTCTTAGCTTTATCTCCTGCAGTTATTACTTTAATTCTTGGATTTATAATGCCAAGCTTTGCTTCAATGGCTTACATTTTGACTTTCGGTATGAGAACAATATTCTTCGTTATGAGAACTTCTGGCGGAGTATCCGGAAGCAACAATCAAGAAAAACCTGTATATCAAGCAAGATCTTAATAAAACTGAGCATTTTGAAGGTTAACTTCATCTTGCTCTTTTTTTGCAAAAAAAAGGCAATCAAGATATTTAGTCTCGATTGCTTTTTTATTTTATTATGCTTTTTTATGTTCTTCTAATTGAGCTTCTTCTTTAGCTTTTGCAATACATTCTGGAATAAATGCAGCTATATCTTTATAAATTTTTTGTTTTGATTCTTCATCTTCGTTTAAAATCTCGTGTCTTAACCCTTTATATAATATAGCTTTAACATCTTGTCCAGCTTCCTTATAGAACTTTTCTAGTTTTAAAACGCCTTTACCTTTGCTTCCGACTGGATCTTTATCACCAGCAATCAACAAAATTTTAACTTTGTGAGTGATGTCTAATACTCTTCTTTTTTGGAAAGTAGGTTTTAAGCCATTAAACAAGTTGTAGTAGAAATTAAACGAACAAGCAAAGCCACAAAGTGGATCTGCATCAAAAGCTTTAACATTCTCTTCGTTAGCACTTAACCATTTATTTTTGGTCTTATATCCATCAGAATAGTTTTTAAATCCTTTATTAAATGATTTAGTTTGCATATTGGCAAAGAAGTTAGAAGGTCTTAATCTTCTATCACCTTTAACAAATGCACCCATAATTCTAACTAATTTACGTGAGGCTTTAAAAGTTAAATTATTATAACTAGATCCACATAAGATTAAGCCGTCAATTGTAGCATTAAATCTTTGGTAGTATCTTTGTGAGACAAAAGAACCCATTGAATGACCGAAAAGAATTACTGGCTTCATTGATAATCTTACTTGCGTTATAAGTTCATATAAATAAGAACAAGCTAATTTAAAGCCATTATCTGGCCATACACCTAATCCTAAGACAGGTGTTTCTGGAACTGTGACATTTAATCCATGTCCTGGTTGGTCAACTGCATAGACATTATAACCTAATGAATTTAAATAATTAGCAAATTCATTATATCTATAAGAATATTCTCCCATTCCGTGGGCGATAACTATATTTGCTATTGGAGTTTCAATAGTCCAAGCGTTTCCGTAAATTGTGTCTCCCCATGATGTTTTTAAAGATATTTGTGAGTGACTCATATTTATTACTCCTTTCATTTTTTAGCTAATAAAATTATACAAAAAATTTGTAGTTTTAAACAAATATTTAATAGTATTTTAGTCGCTACTTAATAATTTAGTCTATTTTATCATAAATACTCTTAAATTTCTTCTTTATTATGCTAAAATTAATAGTAATTCAATGGAGGTTTCATATGTTAAAGTTAGAACATATATATAAAAATTACTACATTGGTAAACAGAGCATTATTACTGCTTTAAAAGATATAAATCTCGATTTCGAAGAAAACGAATTCGTTGCTATACTTGGTCCTTCAGGTTGTGGTAAAACTACACTTTTGAACATAATTGGAGGATTAGACAGATATTCCAATGGCGATTTAATAATAGATAACAAGTCAACAAAAAACTATAACGACTCAGATTGGGATGCTTATAGAAACAAAAGAATTGGAACAATATTCCAAAGTTATAACTTAATCTCTCACTTAACTGTATTAGGTAATGTCGAACTAGCTTTGACTTTATCTGGCGTATCCAAAAAAGATAGAAAGAAACGTGCACTCGATGCATTAAATTCTGTTGGACTTAAAAACGAAGCAAATAAAAAACCTAACCAACTTTCTGGTGGCCAAATGCAAAGAGTAGCTATCGCTAGAGCTATCGTTAATAATCCTGGAATCATCTTAGCTGATGAACCTACTGGTGCTTTGGACTCAAAAACTTCAGTCCAAGTTATGGATATATTAAAAACATTAAGTAAATCTAAACTAATTATTATGGTTACTCATAATGAAGAATTAGCTTTGCAATATGCCACAAGAATAATAAGAATCAAAGATGGCGAATTACTTTCTGATGAGAAGAACGAATCTAAAATGATTGAAGTAGAGGAAGACAAGTCTTCAATTACTGATACGACGGAAATTTCTGCACCAGACTTAACTATTGTTGACCATCAGTTAGCTGAAGAAATAGCTTTAAAGAGTCAAAAGAAAAAGACATCTATGAGTTTTGCAACAGCAATTAATATTTCTTCTCGAAACCTTTTAACTAAAAAAGGTAGAACTACTCTAACATCTGTTGCCGGATCTTTTGGAATTATTGGTATCGCCTTAATTCTCGCTGTATCTAACGGCTTTAAGGGTTATATAAAAAGAATGGAAACAGAAACTCTAGCGTCCTTTCCTATTTCGATAGAAAAATATGCTATGCCAGACTCTTCAACGTTAAATGAAGTGTCAAAAACAGACTTAGAAGCTTATCCTTCTAACAATCAAATAGTTATTGAAAAGCCTTTGTCATCATCTCTTCATACAAATAATATTGATGATGCATATATAGATTATTTAGAGGCTATGCCTAATAACCTATATAATTCAATCAACAAAAACCATTCTATACAAATTAATGTTTTAAGTGAAAACGCTGATCATGTTTATGCTATTCAAACAACTCCAAAATCACTTTTAACTTCTATGACTTCAACTTCATATTGGGCTGAATTACCTGGAAATAAAGACTTTGTTTTATCACAATATGACTTAATTGGAGAAAACGCACATTATCCAGAAAATGAAAATGAAGTTTTATTAACAGTCGATAAATACAATAGAGTTTCATCTACTTTATTCAGCGCTCTTGGATTTGATATTGAAAATGAAAAAATAAGTATAGATAAAGTAATTGGTAAAAAATACGTTTTATTAAATAACGATGAATTCTATACACAAGCTGGTACAAGAACAGCGACAAATTCAATGTTTATTAAAGAAGACGTAGATATTAACGAATTCACTAAAGAACTTAGTGAAATGTCAGAAAAAGAAGATGCCAATTGGGTATCATTTGCAAGCAAATATTTCGAATATAAAAGCAGTAAAGATTTACCTTACTATAACATTATTGATGATAATACAAAGAAAGAATTATACAATCAATACAAAGATGACAAATCAAGTGGTAAGAGCATAAAAATTGTTGGTGTCTTAAGACCTAAAGAAACAACTAATATGAGCTTACTTTCAAACAGTATTATTTACTACACACCTGACTTAGTTACCAAAGCTTTAAATCAAAACAAAAGCTCTGAAATTGCAAAAAATCTAAGCACATATCTTTCCTTAGATTTAGAAACAAAATCTGTCAAAGCTTATAGTGCGACAAGCTCTGCAACACTATCTGTTTCAGAACACTTATCACAACGACTTAGCATAGGAAGTGATGTGTATACTACTTCAATTACAATCTACCCTAAAAGCTTTGCTGAGAAAAAAGAGATAATAAAATATCTTGATGCTTATAACAAACAATTTGAAAATGACTCAGAAAAGATTATTTATACAGACTTAGCTTCTCTATTAACTTCTTCAATGGGAACTATGGTTGATATAGTTTCTTACGTATTAATAGCTTTTGCTGCTATTTCATTAGTAGTTTCATCAGTTATGATTTCAATTATTACTTATGTATCAGTTATTGAAAGAACGAAAGAAATCGGTATATTACGAAGCATCGGAGCACGAAAAAAAGACGTATCGAGATTATTTAAAGCCGAAACGTTTGTTATAGGATTAATAGCTGGAGTTATTGGAGTACTTGTAAGCTATATTTTATGCGTTCCAATTAACTTGATATTAAACAGTCTATTCCCAGAAGTACAAATTGGAAATATCGCAAACCTTAATCCTCTTGCATCTCTTGTTTTAATCTTAATTTCTATAGGATTAACGTTCTTATCTGGCTGGATTCCTTCAAGAATTGCAGCTAAAAAAGATCCTGTAATTTGTTTAAGATCAGAATAAAAAAAGTGGAAGTTAGCCAAAAGCTAACTATTCCACTTTTTTATTTTGTAACAATTTTATAAACGACTTCTATCATTTTTTTCATTTCATCGACATCGACATATTCGAATCTTCCATGACAATTATAATCACCTGTTGCAAGGTTAGGGCATGGTAATCCACGATAAGTTAAATGTGCTCCATCTGTTCCGCCTCTAATTGGTTCAAACTCATATTCGAGTCCTAATTCTTTATATGCCTCAACAATACGTTGTGTAACTTCTGGATGTTTATCTAACTCTGGCTTCATATTTCTATACGAGTCTTTTTCGCATTGAAGAGTTATTACATTAGAGCCTATTTCTTTATTAATTCTTTCTGCTGTTAACTCAGCTATTTCAAATCTATGAAGGAGTTTTTCTAAATCGTGATCTCTAATGATATATGTTAATTCAGCGTGTTCTTCAGTTCCTTCTAAATGAAGCAAATGATAGAATCCCTCTCTACAAGCTGTGTGTTCTGGTCTCTCATATCTAGGAAGAGCATTGTGGAAATCTATTCCAACATTTAAAGCATTTATCATTTTATCCTTAGCATCTCCTGGGTGAATAGAGCGACCATTAATAACTACCTTTAATGACCCTGCGTTGAAATTTTCAACACTTATATATTTTAGGCAACCTCCATCAACTGTATAACCAAAATCAGCTTTTATATCTTCATCTTTTATGTGATCAGCACCAACTCCTATCTCTTCATCTGTACTAAAGATTACTTGAATTGGCAAATGTTCAACATTATTTTCTTTTAACTTTTCTATGACATTGACAATGATAGCAATTCCAGCTTTATCATCACCGCCTAACAATGTCGTCCCATCAGTAACGACAAGTTCATGGCCTTCTTTTCCTTTTAGAGTAGAAAATTCGTTTGGACTCAATTTAATTCCAGTAGATAATTCAATATCTCCACCTTCATATTTTAATACTCTTGCTTTGACATCTTTGCCAGATGCAGAATTAGAAGTATCCATATGAGCTATTAAAGCAATAGTTGGTCCTTCTTTTGTTCCTGGAACATATCCAACAACTGTTCCAAATTCATTAATATATAAGTTTTTTACATCTAGTTTTTCGAGTTCTTCTTTTAAATGTTTTGCTAAAACATATTGACCGACAGAGCTAGCTTGTCCTTCAATAGGTTCGTATGATGTTGTTTCAAAAGAAACATAATCTAAAAATCTTTCTACTATATCTTTCATAATTCTTACCTCATCATCAAAAGTCTACCATTATAATCTTTTTTTATAAAGCGTAATGATAAATTTTAAATATATATTTTTTTGAAAAAATCAAGTACTTTTTCGAAAATTCTTTGTTTCATAAGTGTTTGCTTAGGTTATAAAATTATAAAAATATTGAAGCAACTTGTAGCATGAAAGTGGTTGTTTCTAAGCTTTAAAATTTTGTTTTAAAATTCATTACAAATTGAAGCAAATTGATTTACATTACATGTTTTGAACTATATAATTTTCAACGTACACTTTTTAAAGGTGTTGAAAAAGAAAAGATAAATCTTTTTTAACAAAGGAGTATATTATGATAACCAAAATTACAAAAAGAGATGGAAGAATTGTTGCTTTTGACGCCAGTAAAATTTTAGGTGCCTTAAATAAAGCTGTCGAGAGAAGCGAAGAAGATGTACCATTAGGTCAATTGACTGATGAAGTAGTCAGTGTCTTAAATAGTCGCTTTGATAATAAAGACAACAAAGCTAGTGTTGAAGCTACTCAAGATATTATTGAGGAGCTTTTAATCAAGCACAATTTTCCAAAAACAGCTAAAGAATACATTACTTATAGAGCTCATAGAAACGAAGTAAGAGAAGCAAAAACTCGTTTAATGAGTACAATTAGAAGCATTACTTTCCAAGATGCTAAAGACAGCGATGTTAAACGTGAAAACGCAAATATCGATGGAGATACAGCTATGGGTACTATGCTTAAATACGGTTCTGAAACAGCAAAAGACTTCTATTTAAGCACTTTAATTGATAAAGATATTGCTAAAGCCCATATCTCGGGTGATATTCATATTCACGATTTAGATTTCTACACACTAACTCTTACTTGCTGTCAAATTGATTTACTTAAGTTGTTCCACAACGGTTTTTCAACTGGTCATGGCTTCTTAAGAGAACCAAATGATATCCGTTCTTATGCTGCTTTAGCTTGCATTGCTATTCAAGCAGACCAAAACGATATGCATGGTGGTCAAGCTGTACCTAACTTCGATTTTTCAATGGCTGAAGGTGTTAGAAAATCATTTACTAAAATATTTAGAAATAACACTATCAAGTTTAGTAACTTTATTAGAGAAACCGAATCTGATGTTGACTATACAGAGAGCATGAAAGCTTTCTTTAAAGATTTAGTCAATAAAAATGCTGGCCCAAAATATCTCAATAAAGAATCTTATGATCAAACATTCAACGCTTTAAAAGAAAGTTATCCAGAAGTTAATTTTGATCGTATTAAAAAAGACATTATTAAGGACTCTGAACTTGAAATTAAAGAACAAACTTACCAAGCCATGGAAGCCTTAATCCATAACTTAAATACCATGCATTCTAGAGCTGGTGCTCAAGTACCATTCTCATCTTTAAACTATGGTACTGATACTAGCGAAGAAGGTAGATTAGTAGTCTCTTGCTTGCTCGATACAACTATAGCTGGACTAGGAGATGGTGAAACTCCTATTTTCCCAATTCAAATTTTTAAAGTTAAAGAAGGAGTTAACTATAATCCAGGGGATAAAAACTATGATTTATTCCAAAAAGCAATCCTATGTAGTGCTAAGAGATTATTCCCTAACTTCTCATTCTTAGATGCACCATTTAATTTCAAATATTATAAAGAAAACGACTATAATTCAGAAGTTGCCTACATGGGCTGCCGTACAAGAGTTATGGCAAATAACTACGATCCAACAAAAGAAGTCACATGTGGTCGTGGTAATCTCTCATTTACTTCAATTAACTTACCTAGATTAGGTATTTTATATCCAAATAAAGACGAATTCTTCAAACATCTTGATGAAATGTGCGACTTAGTCATTAAACAACTCCTTGATAGATTTGAAGTTCAAAGACATAAAAAAGTTAAAAACATGCCTTTCTTAATGGGTCAACACGTTTGGATTGATTCAGACAAATTAGGCTGGGATGATGAAATTGATGAAGTAATTAGAAATGGTACTTTGACCATTGGCTTCATAGGTTTAGCTGAATGTTTAATTGCTTTAACAGGAAAACATCATGGTGAAAGCGAAGAAAGCCAAAAGTTAGGCTTAGAAATCGTTGGCTTCATGAGAAAGAAAATGGATGAAGCATCAGAAAAATATCACTTAAATTTCTCGTTAATTGCAACACCTGCTGAAGGCCTTTCTGGTCGCTTTGTCAAGCTAGATAAAAAGAGATTTGGTATTATTCCGGGTGTTACAGATAAAGAATTCTATACAAACTCTTTCCATGTACCTGTTTACTATCCTATTTCTATGTTTAAAAAGATTGATATTGAAGCACCATATCACAATTTAACAAACGGTGGTCACATCACCTATATCGAAGTCGATGGTGATATTGCTAAAAATCCTCAAGCTTTTGAAAAAATTGTTCGTCACATGAAAGAAAAGGGCATTGGCTACGGTGCAGTAAACCATCCAGTTGATAGAGATCCAATATGTGGATATAACGGTATTATCGACAATGTCTGTCCAAAGTGTGGAAGACACGAAGAAGAAGGCTCTGTCGGATTTGAAAGAATAAGACGTATTACTGGCTATCTTGTTGGAACTCTTGATCGTTTCAACGATGCAAAGAGAGCTGAAGAGCACGCTAGAGTTAAACACTCTAAGTATTCCTCCCAAGAAGAAAAATGAGACTAAGTGGAATCATCGATGAATCAATAGTTGATGGACCAGGAATTAGAATGACTATTTTCTTTCAGGGTTGTACTCATAACTGCTATAAGTGTCATAACCCTGAAACACATTCTTTTACTGGTGGAAAAGAATATGATTTAGAATATGTCGATAAAAAACTAGCTGATTCACCTTATTTAGATGGAGTTACTTTTTCTGGTGGAGATCCTCTTGACAATCCAGAATCTGCTTTAGAAATCGCAAAACTTGTCAAAGAAAAATATAACTTAAACCTTTGGATTTATACTGGTTATACTTTTGAAGAAATACTAGAAAAATCAAAAAATAATAAGATATATTTAGATATTTTTTCATTGACAGATGTTTTAGTAGATGGCCCTTTTGTAAATAACTTACGAGATTTGTCTCTATTATATCGAGGCTCAACAAATCAAAGAATAATAGACGTTAAACAAAGCCTAAAAACCAATTCTATCGTAACACTTAACTATTAATAATAACTTGCTGTATATTTTTATTCAGCAAGTTTTTTATTTAATTTTTTTTTATTTTAAAGCTTTTAAAACTCTTTAAAATTAAGATTCAATCTGTTTTTTGATTAATAAATAATTATGCATTTTATTTTATAAAAATATATTTTATTTTTAATAAATTTTTATTAATAAAAAGTCGATTGTTCTAGTAATTATAGGTGTTTTATATGTATTTCTTTTATTCATTTCTTTTAAGCAAAATATTTTTACTTTTTTGACAGTTTTTACAATACTAATTTGTTGACTTTCAATAATTCATAGACTAAACTTTATTAGGAAGGGGCAAGTATATGGCTAAAAAAGGACAGAAATTCAAACGCTACAGCATCGATTTAAAAAGACAAGTTATTACAGAAAAATTAAATCTAGATACTCCTATCATCGAATTAACTAACAAATACAATATTTCTTCTCAAGAAACAGTTATTCGTTGGATTCAAAACTATCAACTATATGGTGAAGAATCGTTCATCGATAAACGTGGTTCAGCTACAGCTGCAACAAGCCCATTAAAAGGTCGTCCACGCAAAAACTTTGCTACTGATTCTGATCGTCAAAAATATGCAGAATTAGTATCCGCTCGAGATGAAAAAAGAAAGCAAGATCAATTAAAGCGCGAAAAGAAGTAAAGATTGATTTTGAATAACCTTTTATAAATTGTTTAATTAAGCCACATGTTTTGTGTGGCTTTTTTATTTATTTTGGTGGATAAAATGTGTTTATTCACCATTTTTTTATCTTATTCGCCATTTTATAAATATTTATTCACATTTTTTTGTTCATAAAAAAGTCTTATTCACCTATATGTTGTTTTATACTTACACATGGTGGATAAGTGTATAAACATCCATTGATTTCTAGCTTTTTTACGCTTTTTTGCTATGTGTATATCTATGGTTTTGGTGGATAACTTTTCACAATTCCACAAATCCGATTATTCACCGCTAATCTTTCCACAAGTTATCCACATTTAAATTTTGTGGAAAGTTAAAAACTCACATTTTATAAGCTTTTTCGACACTTGTTTGGTGGATAAGTCGTAGAATAGTATATTTTTTCCACAAATTAAAAGAATTTATATATAAAAAATGTTATAATCTTTGTTGCGAGGTTTAATTTAAATGCCTGTTACTACATTAAAAACTAACTTAAATGAAATTTGGGATAAAGTTTTGTCTCAAATACAAAAAAAGATTACAGACAAAAATTTATATAACTCTGTTTTTGCCGATTTAAAACTAGTATCTTTAGAAAAAAACGAAGCTGTTATTTTAGCTAACACAACTTTAGCAAAAGCTTTAATCGACAAAGACTATCGTCCTATAATTTCTGAATCAATTACAAATATCTTAGAAACTGTTTATCAAATCCGAATAGTTTGCCAAAGCGATTTGACGGCAAGTTCTCCAACGACAGATACAAGTGCTGCTAATAAAAATGCTTTCTTTAAGTATTCATCGTTAAATCCTAATCTTACTTTCGATAATTTCGTTGTTGGCAAATCAAATTTGCAAGCTTATCAAGCCGCTACGTATGTCGCTGATAAAATGGGATCTTTTAACCCTTTATTTATCTATTCTAAATCAGGCTTAGGTAAAACACACTTACTCAATGCCATAGGAAATTCTGTCAGAGAAAAGAATCCATTAAAGAAGATTTTAATGATTACCGCTGATGATTTTGTTGCTGAGTTTGTCCAATACGTCAAAGGCGATCAAGATGGAGAAAATCTTAAAGATTTCTTTAGAACTGTCGATTATTTATTGATTGATGACATTCAATTTATGGCTAATAAGCCTCAAACGTGTACAATGTTTTTCCACATTTTCAATCAATTGTTTTCTTCAGGTAAGCAAATTGTTCTAACTTCTGATAGACCACCAGCTGAACTTGATGGTCTAGAAGATAGATTAGTTTCAAGATTCTCTTCAGGTATATCTATCTCTATTGATCCACCAGAAAAAAACACATTAATTGAAATTTTAAAATATAAGATTAAAGCTAACGGCTTTGATGTCACTATGATTGATGATGATGCTTTAGAATATATAGCTACAAAGAACTCTAGCAATGTTAGAGTTCTTGAAGGAGCATTAAATAGAGTAATGTTCATCAATGTCACAATGGGCAACTGCAATCGAATAACAAAAGAAATTTGCATGCGAGCTCTTGAAGGTGATACAAAAAAGACTAATACAAAAGGGAAACTAACTCCTGAAAAAATCATTAACACTGTAGCTTCTTACTACAACATTCCTCCAAAGGAAATGACAAGCAATGTTAGAACAGGACAAATAGCTTTAACTAGACATATTGCTATGTATCTCTGCAGATCTCTTCTAGATTTACCATTTGCTCAAATTTGCCAAGCTTTTCAAAAAAAAGACCATACAACAGTTATGTCGGCGTGTACAAAAGTGGAGAAAATGTTGAAAACTGACGATAACTTAAAAAAGGCTGTCAACGATTTAAAAAATCAGTTAAAAGCCGTATAAACACTGAGTTTTCTCTAATTATTTAGAAGTTAAAATTAATCTAAAATTTATACTTATCCACCAAATCCACCAAATTCACACTGCTAATAATCATATTAAATAAAAAAGGAGTATTATTATGAAATTAACTATTAAACGTGCCGCTCTCTTAAAAATTTTATCTTTAGCTTATGAAGCAGTTCCTGTTAAGAGTACTGAACCTGCTTTTGTAAATTATCTCATCGATATTTCTAATGAAAATATAGAAATCTTAGCTAGCGATGGAAATATAACAATAAAAGGTGTTATTCCAACAACATCAGATGATGTTATAAATTCTGTTCCAGGAAAAATCCAAGTTCCTGCTAAGTATTTATTAGATATCATGAGAAAGTTAGAAGGAGAAGTTGTTACAATCTCTTTAATCGAAACTTCAATGCTTAATATTGCTGATGATAGATCTAACTTTAACTTAAATACAGTAGCTGGCGAAGAATATCCAGATATTGATATGAACGCTGATGCTGGCGAAGAATTAGAAATAAATGGTGAAGATTTTAAGCATCTTTACGATTCAACAGCTTTTGCTGTCGCTGTTAAAGGCCCTAAAGAAGTCTATTACGGCGTCAATATCAACGCTACTGATGATAAGTTAATGTTTACTGCTACCGACTCATATCGTTTAGCTAGACGTAAAATAAACGTCTCTGGTAACCATCATATTTCCTTTACTGTACCTGTTAAAGCTTTACAACTTATTTCTCACTATGAAAAACTTGATAAAGTTAAGATTAAGATTGATTCACATAAAGCTTTATTCTTTGTTGATGATTTAATTATATCAACAAGATTATATTCAGGAGACTTTCCAAATATTGATAGAATAATCCCACAAGTTACTCCTTATCGTTTATCAGTCGATTCTAAGAATTTTATAAATGCTATTGAAAGAGTAACTATCGTTTCTGTTGAGAAGCAATTTATTGTAAGATTATTATGCGAAAATGGACATGTTGAAGTTTCTGCTAGATCTTCTTCAATCGGTACATCTAAAGAAGTTTTACAAAACGCAACTTTTGAAGGTGAAAGATTTGAAATTAACTTTAACGTTCAATTTGTCGTAGATGCTATTAAAGCTTTAAATACAGATAGAGTCTCCTTGGCTTTTGCTGGAGAAAGTAAAGCTTTCTTAGTTCAAAACGGCGATCCAGACAACATTCAACTTATTACACCAATTAGAAGTAATAGCTATTAAAATGAATAGATTCTAAAACAATCTCACAAAGCAACTGAGAAATAACTCTTAGTTGCTTTTTTTAGTGCTTAAAGCTTTATTTTTCTCTTTCTTTATAGAAAACACTTCAAAATATTAATAAGTCCATAAAACGCCTAAAATAAGCTTTAGTTGAGCGGCTTTTCTTTGATTAATTTATATATATATGATAATATATATATAAGAAAGGAAATTAGGCTATGACTAAAACTATAAAAATAACAACTGAATATATAAAACTAGATCAATTGCTAAAAATTGCAGGATATGTTCAGACTGGTGGGGAAGCTAAAGTCTTCATTGCAACTTCAAACATATTGGTTGAAGGTGTTCCTACTTGGGCAAGAGGAAAGAAAATATATCCAGGATATGTAGTTAATGTCGGAGACGACGAATTGCATATATGTATGTAAAAAGTCTAAACCTAAAATCTTTTAGAAATTATGATAATGTTTCTGTGTCGTTTGAACCAGGAATTAATTTCATAGTTGGAAATAACGGAACCGGGAAGACAAATTTAGTTGAAGCTATTTACTTTTTATCTTTATCAAGATCGTTTAAAAAATGTTCAGATGAAGATCTTATAAAAAGAGATAAAACATCAGCTGAATTAACAATAGAATATTTTTCTGAAAAAGATAAAGAAGAACATCTTATAGGTGCTACTATTACGAAAAAAGGAAAAGCTTTTTATTTTGATAGAGAAAAAGTACCTCAATTATCCAAGGTGCTAGGAAATCTTAGTTCGACTTCCTATGATCCTAGCTCTGTGTTTATGTTTAAAGATGACCCACAAGAAAGAAGAAGATTTCTCGATGAAACATTAGGTGTTCTTTCTAAAGATTATCTTTATACATTAAGTAGATATAAAAAAATACTAAAAGAAAGAAATACAGCTTTAAGTCAAAGTGAATACGATAGAGACGTTTTAGCGGTTCTAACGAAAGAATTGATAAAATGTGATTACATTATAGCAAAGCAAAGATTTGGCCTTGTAGAAAGACTGAATACGCTTGTAGATGAGATATTTAGAGAAATAGAACCAAATAAAAAGTTAGAGCTAAAATATGTTTCTACTTTGCCTAACATAACCGATTCAAAAACATTTATGGAACAAGTTGAAATTCTCTTTGAAAAAAAGAAGAGTGAAGAAGCTATAAAAAAGTGTACTTTGATAGGAATTCATAGAGACGATCTAAAAGCTAAAATAGATAATCAAGATTTAGATTCTTATTGCTCACAAGGACAAAACCGTTTAGCTACTTTTGCTTTAAAAATGGCAGTTGCTAAATTAATAGAAGAAATCAAAGGTGAAAAGCCGATAATAATCTTAGATGATGTTTTATCTGATTTAGATATAACAAGATGTAAAAACATTCTTATGTACCTAGAAAAAGGCGGTCAGACATTTATAACTGTCGCTGAAATAGGAAAAGTAGAATTAACAAAAAATTATAAGCTTTATGAAATTGATAATAACGAAATTGTAAGGAGAAGATAAAATGGAAGAAAAAGAAGAAAAAGTTGAAGTGACATTAGACTCAAACGATCCAACAGAAAACTTTGATTCTGAAAAAGTCGATATTGAAAATATCACTGCAGAAGAAGAAAGAGAACAAGAAAAAGCTAAAGAAGATTATGATGCTAGCGATATTCAAGTTCTTGAAGGTTTAGCTCCAGTTAGAATGAGACCTGGTATGTACATTGGTACAACTTCAGAAAGAGGTCTCCATCACTTAGTAAGAGAAATTGTTGATAATGCCGTCGATGAATCTTTAGCAGGTTATTGTAAAAATATTACAGTAACATTAAATAAAGATGGTTCGGTTACCGTTACTGATGATGGCCGTGGTATACCATGTAATATTGTTGCCAAAACAGGTAAGTCAGGCGTTGAAACAGTTTATACTGTTCTTCATGCAGGTGGTAAATTCGAAGGATCTAATGGATATAAAGTATCAGGCGGTCTTCACGGCGTTGGTGCCTCTGTCGTTAACGCTTTGTCTAGTTGGGTAGAAGTAGTTGTTTATCGTGAAGGTAAGATTCATAAAATCAGATTTGAAAATGGCGGTAATGTTGTTGGAAACGGCTTAGAAATAGTTGGTGATTGCCCAATAACAAAAACAGGTACAACCGTAACATTTAAGGCTGATCCAACAATTTTTACTCAAACTACAGTTTATCAATATTCTGAAATCAGAGATTATTTAAGACAAACAGCTTATTTGAATGCTGGGTTAAGCTTAACATTAACAGATGTAAGAGATGAAGAACCAGTATCAGAAACATTCTGCTATGCTGGTGGTATTAAAGAATATGTCGCTTACATTAATGGTGGAAAAGAAACCGTTTTTGATGATGTATTATATTTTGATGGCAAAGCAGAAGATATATTCGTCGAAGCTGCTTTCCAACCAACAAAGAGCTCTATATTTAATATGAGATCTTTCTGTAACAATATTTGTACAGCTGGCGGTGGTACTCACGAAGAAGGGTTTAGATTAGCTTTAGGTCGTGAATTAAATAACTTCTTCCAATTCAAAGAATGGTTAAAAGATAAAGATGACAATTTCTTATATGAGGATTTAACAGAAGGCTTAACAGTAGTTATTTCTGTTAAACACCCAGATCCACAATACGAAGGACAAGTTAAAGATAAATTAGGAAACGCAGAAGTCCGTAAAGTTGTCTCTTCTGTTGTAGGCGACAAATTAAAGCAATGGCTTTACGAAAATCCAAAGCAAGGAAGATTGTTCTTCGAAAGAGCTTTAAGTGCTTATAGAGGTCGTAAAGCAGCTGAAAAAGCAAGAAAGAATGCTCAATCAAAGAATTCTTTGGGTGGTTCAATGCCTGATAAGTTAGCAGATTGTATTTCAAAGAATCCAGAAGAGAGAGAATTATTCATAGTTGAAGGTAACTCAGCTGGTGGCTCTGCTAAAAATGGTAGAGATAACTACACCCAAGCAATCTTGCCTTTAAGAGGTAAAATCCTTAACGTTGAAAAAGCTCAAGCAACTAGAATTGAAAAGAATGCTGAAATTGAAAATATGATTCAAGCAGTTGGTGCTGGTTATGGTGATCATTTCGATATCAATAAAATTAGATATCACAAAATCATTATTATGACCGATGCTGATGTCGACGGCTCACACATTAGAATATTGCTATTAACATTCTTCTATCGCTTTATGAAGCCTTTAGTTGAACAAGGATACGTCTATATAGCTCAACCACCATTATATAAATTAACATACGCTGGACACGATTATTATTGCTTTAAAGAAGAAGAATTAGAGCCTTTAAAAGCTAAGCTTCCTCCTAAGGCAAAATATGCTTTACAACGTTATAAAGGTCTTGGTGAAATGGATGCATCTCAACTTGCTGAAACAACAATGGAAAAAGATAAAAGAAAAATGCTTAGAGTCACCGTTGAAGATGCTATGGAAGCAAATAACGCTTTGACAGATTTGATGGGTGAAAACGTAGAACCACGTAAAGATTTCATTACTGCAAACGCTAAGTTTGTTAAAAATCTCGATATTTAAGGAAGGAGAACAATATGTTATTAGAAGATGAAGAAAAATTCGAAGAAGAAGAAACAGATTCTGAAGAAGCTAATGATGAGTCTCCTGTAGAAGTTTCTGAAGAAGAAGAATCAAAAGAAGTAGGAAATGTTATAGAGGGCGTCGAAGAAGGAATTAAAGGCGGATTAGGAGAAACAGAAATCGGATCTGAAATTAAGAATTCTTTCTTAGACTATGCAATGTCTGTTATCGTTTCACGTGCTTTACCAGATGCAAGAGATGGCTTTAAACCAGTTCACCGTCGTATTATATATGGCATGGCTGCAATGGGTATGTATCCAGATAAGCCGTTTAAGAAATCTGCTCGTATTGTCGGTGACGTCATGGGTAAATATCACCCACACGGTGACTCAGCTATTTATGGTACAATGGCACGTTTAGCACAAGATTTTGCTATGCGTTATACTCTTGTCGATGGTCATGGTAACTATGGTAGCCAAGATGGTGATGAACCAGCTGCTATGCGTTATACTGAAGCAAGATTATCAAAACTTTCACTTGAAATGGTTAAAGACATGAATAAAGACACTGTCGATTTCATGGACACATATGATGGTGAAGGTAAGGAACCACAAGTTTTACCAGCAAGATTCCCTAACTTATTAGTAAATGGTTCTAGCGGTATTGCTGTTGGTATGGCAACAAACATACCACCACACAACCTTAAAGAAACAATAAGTGCATGCCAAGCTTTATTAAAGAATCCAGAATTAACACCATTAGATTTAATGGTAAATTATATGCATGGTCCTGATTTTCCTGGCGGTGGTTTAATCGTTGGAAGAAGTGGAATCAAAAAATATTTTGAGACAGGACAAGGTGTAGTAAAAGTTAGAGGTAAATACTCTATCGAAGAAAATAACGGAAGAACTTCAATCGTATTTACAGAAGTTCCATATATGGTCAACAAGAAAGAATTAGCTAAGAAAATAGTTGAACTTGCTGACAATAAAGTTATAGAAGGCATATCAAGCATTAACGATTACTCTTCACACAAAATTGGAACACGTTTCCAAATTGATTTGAAAAAGGGAGCAAATGTTGAAATTGTTTTAAACCACTTGTTTAAATATACAAAACTTCAAGATTCATTTGCTGTTAATATCTTAGCCCTTGATAACGGAGCACCAAAAGTATTAAACGTTAAACAAGCTTTAACTATTTATAATAAATTCCAATGTGAAGTTATTGAGAGAAGAACAAAATTCGATTTAAACAAAGCTCAAAATAGACGTCATATTTTAGATGGTTTATTATTAGCGATAGATAATATCGATGAAGTTATTAGTATTATACGTTCAACTAAAAATCCAGACGAAGCTTCTACTAAATTAATCGAAAGATTTGGCTTTACAGATGTTCAAACAAAAGCTATTCTCGATATGAAGTTGCAAAGATTAACAGGTTTAGAAAGAGATAAATTATCTGCAGAAGATGCCCAATTAGTTCAAGACTGTAATAGATATCAACAAATTCTTTCAGACTCAGGTTTATTAAAAGAAGTTGTTTATAACGAATTAGAAGAAGTTAAAAACAAATACGGTGATGAAAGAAAGACAGAAATCAGCGATATAGAATTCTCAGAAGCTGATGAAGACTTGATTGAAGATGAAGAAGTATTAATAGCTTTAACACAAGACGGTTATATCAAACGTATGTCTACCGATGAATTCAGAATTCAAAATCGTGGTGGAATTGGTGTTATAGGCATGACGACAAAACAAGATGATGTCGTCTCTATAATGACACATTCAAGAACCAAGATTGATGTTCTTTTCTTCACAAATTTAGGTAAAGTATATCGTATTCGTGGATATCAAATTCCTGAAGGTGGAAGAACAGGAAAAGGTCTTCCAGTAGTTAACTTATTAAAACTCGGCGAAGGAGAAAGAGTATTATCAATTATTTCTGCTACCGATTATGATGAAGGTAAATATTTGTTCTTTGCAACTAAAAACGGTATTGTTAAGAGAACAAAAGCTGAAGAATTTAAGTTGATTAGAACAGATGGTAAGATTGCTATATCATTAAATGAAGGAGATAGCTTAATAGATGTAAAAATGACTGATGGTAGTGCAATTATTTGCTTAGCTGCAAGTTCAGGCAAAGTTTGTACATTCTATGAGACAGATGTAAGAACAATGGGCAGAAGTGCTGCTGGTGTTAAAGGTATCACCCTTGACGGTGCACAAGTTGTTGGATGCTCAACATCGCTTGAAGGTGCAAAGATTTTAGCTATATCTGAAAACGGTTATGGAAAAATAACTGAAGGAACAAAATATAGATTAACATCTAGAGGATCTAAAGGTGTTATGACAATGAAAGTTACCGATAAAGTTGGTGGCTTAGTTACTATCAAAGCTGTCGATGGAGATGAAAATATCTTAATTATCACAGCTGAAGGTACAGTTATGAAGACATCGTTAACACAATTGCCAGAGGCTGGAAGAGCAACTCAAGGCGTAAGAGTTATTAGACTTAAAGATGGTGAGCATATCTCATCTATCGCAATAGAAAAGAACGCTGAAAAAGTAATCGAAGAAGCAAAAGAAGAAGAAAAAAATATCGTTAAAGAGAAGAATGCAGACAATTCTTTAAATGAGCTTTTAAGTAGAGCTAAAGAAGACTATGAAGAAGACTCACAAGAAGAGGATTCTGATGATGAATCAGAAGAGCAAGATTAAAGTGTTGCTTTATGCCGACCGAAAGGTCGGCAATTCCCTTGTTATAGAAAGAGTTATTTATAATCTTAAACAATCACTAAAAGCAGCAAATATTGATTTTACAGAAGATATCGATGACGAATATGATATTGCTCATTTTTTATCTGCAAGAGACATTATTGCAAATGAATCGACACTTATAAAAAATAAAGCACCTATTATTCTTCATGGTTTTTGCGATTACGAAGATTTTGAAATTACTTCTTTAGGAAATTATGCTTTAAAGAAAGAAACAGAAAGAGTAGATAATTTAGTAGATGCAATTTTAGTTGGATACAACGCTCAAAAAACAATTTTGAGACACATGAATATTTCAACACCTATTGTTGTATTACCACCAGCTAGCGAATATAAAATAGATAAAAAGAATAAGTACAACCTTAGTGCGTTTAGAAAGTGTTATGGTTTAGATGAAAATGCTCCAGTTATTATTAATTTTGGAGTTTATAATCCTGACAATGGCTTTAACGATTACGAATCTTTAGCTAGAATAATGCCAGATGTAGAGTTTTTCTTCTTTGGAGCAAGAAATGGATTATTCAATGCTTCGGAGCATTACAATAAAGCAAGTTCACTCACAAATCTACACTATGAAGAAATGTTACCATATGAACTTTATGACTCTGCTATTTGTACAACAAGTGCGATTGTTTTAACGGGACAATTCCATGTTGAAAGTGTTATTCTTCACGAAGCTATGAATAATGGATTACCTATTATTTCAGCTAAAAACGGTATGTTGTTTGATCTTCTTATAAACGATAAAACAGCGACAATAGTAGATAGCTTTGATTCTTTATATAATGCTGTTGTTAATATTAATAAGAATGAAGTTATTCTTGATAACGCTAAAGAATTAACAAATACATTCGACTATGAGAAAAAAGGTCAAGCACTTAAAGAAATGTACGAAAAAATAATAGAAGAATCAAACTAACAACTTATATTAAGAAATAAAAAACG
Source organism: Clostridium sp. CAG:288 (assembly GCA_000437395.1). Lineage (GTDB taxonomy): Bacteria > Bacillota_I > Bacilli_A > RFN20 > CAG-288 > CAG-288. Next base: position 33,067 of record FR898191.1, read on the forward strand.
GAGATTTAAAAATGGAAAATTTAGAATTTTCGCCTCAAAGAACGGTCATGTCTTTTAGACGATATTTATTAAATACAGTTTTACCAATTATATGTTACGGAGGTATTGTTGGATCATTAGTTGGTGTAATTGTTTGGGCATATAATTTTGCCGCTGAAAAAATTTCAGAAACAACATTAGAAATATACACTTATGTCGGTCAAAAATTATATTTTTTACCTTTATTACTATTAGGGTTAATCGCCTTAGCATTTATCGTTTGGGTAATAATCAAAATAATACCTGAAATTAAAGGTAGTGGTATTCCTTATACTGAAGGTGTTATGCGTGGACAAATAAAGTATAGAACAATACATGTTTTTGTCGGAACTATTCTCAACTCGTTTATATCTTTCTTTGCTGGTTTACCATTAGGCGGTGAAGGACCGAGTGTTCAAGTTGGCGGTGTTATTGGACAAGGAGTTGACCAGGTGTTTGAAAAAGTCGACCCACGTGCTAAAGCGTTTAATAGATTAGCAATAACTGGTGGCGCAAGCGCTGGTTTAGCTGTTGCTTTTAATGCTCCATTAACCGGAATTATTTTTGCTTTGGAAGAAGGTCACAAAAGATTCTCTCCTTCAATTTTCTTAACATCAGCTTCTTCAGTATTGTTTGCTACTTTAATTTCAAGATTACTAAGATTAGCAACCACTGGAACATTTTCAGGATACTTTATGTTTAAAATGGTAGATCTTGAATCGATACCATTAAACAATTTATGGATGTTATTAATCTTAGGTATTCTTATTGGTTTAGCTGCTGCCTTATTTTCTAAGATCCAAGTAGTTACTAAAGTATTATTAGATAAATTTAAAATTCCAACATTAGCTAGATTGATTGTAGCCTTTGTCTTAGTCGGAATTATAGGTGTATTTTTAACTGATATCTTAGGTGGTGGAAGTGGCTTAATTAAAAAAATCGCTGCTTTAGATTTTACTTGGCAAATGTTATTACTATTGTTAGTTATAAAATTATTCCTTATCGCTGTTTGTTCTAATTCAGGAACAACAGGTGGCTTATTCGTTCCTATGTTAGCTATTGGTGCTTTGTTTGGTGGCTTATTTGGACATCTATTTATGGCTATGGGAATGGAAGAAGTTTACTATAGAACGATGGTTATTATTTCTATGAGTGCCTTTATGGGTGGTGTAGTTAGAGCCCCTCTAACAGCCATGGTTCTTATTGCAGAAGTAACAGGATCGTTAATGTCTGGTTTCTTTGAAACAGGCATAGTAATTTGTTTAGCTTATTTCACAGTAGAATTATTAGATATTCAACCTCTTTATGATACATTGCTTGAAGGAACTCTTTATCAATTACATAAAGGTCAAGAAAGAAAAATTGTTACTTTTGAAATTAATATTGAAGACGGTTCATTTGCAGCTGGTAGAGCAATTAGAGATATACTTTGGCCATCTGGCTGCATTGTTCAAAAGATTGTTAAAAAGAATAAAGAAGGTCAAATTGTTTCAAGAATGGATAAAGATGGAGAAAGACTTATCCATGCAGGTGATGTATATATTATTCAAGCTGAAACATATAACGAAGAAGAGCTTAGAGAGCAACTCGATTGTTTAGTTTTAAACCCAAAAACAGTAAAAATTAAAAAACAAAAAAGCGGAAATTAAGAGCAAGAAAACTTTAAAAGGTTTTCTTGCCTTTTTTTTATCTAAATAATACGGGTTGTATAAAAAAGTAATAAAAAATCGCATTTTATGGGCTTGTGCACCTTTTTTCTCACAAAAACATGTAAAAACATCAAAAATTCTATTGAACATATAAATATTTTTATTAAATAATGAGAACGCAGAGGGAAGGAATATGGACATACTTGTTATAAGTAAAAATGACAACAAAAATAATTGGATTGATTCTAAAGATATTGACAACAATATCAATGTCAATTTTTATTTTATAGAAAGTTTTGATGATTTAAATAAAATTAAAACAATTGATTTAATGAAATTTGATGCTTTTTTTATAGATATAACAGAGATGGAAGAAAAAACATTCGATAAGATAAAACAATATTATTTTGATAATAAAGAACCACCATTTGCTTTTTATGGAGGTTATCATTGTACTATTGATATATACGATATTCCTCATATTTATTTTTGTCACAATATCCGTGAAAATAATAAAATCAACAAAATATTAAATAGAATTAAAAGATATAATTCTGAAAAAGTCTTTTGGTTTACTAACAACAGGAAAACTTATAGAATGAACTATTCAGAAATAAAATATATAGAATCAGACAAAAGGATTTGTCATTTATATGATAAGGATGATAAGAAATATGATTTTTATAAAAAACTAGATGAAGTAGGTTTTGAATTAGGAAATGGATTTTTACGATGCTCAAAGTCTTTCTTAATAAATAGAGATTTTATTGAATCTTCTAATAGCGACAAAGTTACACTAAAAGATGGCAAAGAATTTACCATAACTAGAAATTATACTTCTAACAAAAAAATACAAATAATATAAAGAATTAATTTCTTTTCTTTGGGAAGTCACAGTCGTATCCAGTTTCTTCAATTTTTCTTTTAACTTCTTCAATATCAAGATCACCTAAATATTTTATTGTGACTTCATTTTTTGTGTGGGATGCTTTAACGCTTTTTATATCGAAATTTTTTCTTACTATATCGTTAATATGCGTTTCACACATACCACATTTCATTCCATATACTTTTATAACAGCAGTTTTATAATCTTTTTTCTTAAAAAATAACATATTAGCCTCCTTGGTTAGATATAACTAACTATGTATTATATTCTTTTTATTTGTAGAATCAATAAATACATATATTGATAACAAATTTATATAGTTTTAAAATTCTAATTAGGATTTTAAAAAGGAGGTATATAGTGAATTCAAGAGAATTTTTTTATAAGTTTGGAGTAAGTCTTTATAAGATTGATATGTATTATTCTGAATATGCTAAAAAAAGCGAAATAAAAGAAAATGAAATGTGGATTTTATATGCTTTAAACGATATGAAGGAACACAGTCAGAAAGAGATTTCAAAAACTTGGGAAATACCTAGATCGACAATTAATACAATTACAAAAGACTTAGAAAATAGAAAAATAATAGAATTAAAAAAAATAGAAGGAGAACGAAGAGAATTAATAGTTAAATTAACAGATAAGGGCAAAGAATATATCGACAGAGTATTAAAAGACTTATACGAGATGGAAAAAAGAGTGTTTGATAGAATAAGTAAAAAGTCAGATCAAATTTTAGAAGATTTAAATAGTTTGTATCAAGAATTAGAAAATGAGAAAGAAAATGATTAATGAAAAAATCACTTTATATAATGGAGTAAAAGTTCCAGTATTGGGTTTAGGAACATGGATGATTGAAGATGATAAAGTAAAAGAAGTTGTCCTTAATGCTTTTAAACTAGGATATCGTCATATCGATACTGCAGAGGCTTATGGAAATGAAAGAGGAGTAGGAGAAGCGATTAGAGAATCAGGATTAAAAAGAGAAGAAATTTTCTTAACTACAAAACTAATAGCTGAAGCAAAAACATATGAGGAAGCCAAAGAACAAATTGAATTATCATTTAAAAAGCTCGGCGTTGACTATATAGATTTGATGATTATACACTCACCTCAACCATGGGCTGATTTTAGAAATGTTAATCATTATTACGAAGGAAACTTAGCTGCATGGAAAGCTTTATGTGAATTTTATGAAGCTGGTAAAATAAGAGCAATCGGTGTTTCAAATTTTGAAAAAGAAGATATTGAAAATATTTTAAAACATTCTAAAGTAAAGCCTATGGTTAATCAAATATTAACACATATTTCAAACACCCAAATAAGTGTAATAAAATATTGTCAAGAAAATGGTATAGCAGTTGAAGCATATTCTCCGTTAGCTCATGGTGAAATATTAAAAAATAAAACCATAAAAGAGATAGCTGATAGATTGAATGTATCCATAGCTCAACTTTCCATTAGATACACGTTAGAATTAGGTTTGATATCTTTGCCAAAAGCTACAAGCGTTGAACATTTAAAAGATAATTTAGATGTAAATTTTAAAATATCTAGTGGCGATATGAAAAAGTTAATAGAATTAGATAAGATTGAAAACTATGGAGATTATTCTTTCTTCCCAGTTTTTTCAGGGAAATTAAAGGAGTAAATATGAAAAATATAACAGTTATTTCTTCTTCATTAAGAGAAGGAAGCAATTCAGAAATTTTAGCTAAAGCTTTTGTAGACGGTGCAAAAAAGAATAATGAAGTTAAATATATTTCATTAAAAGACATTAAATTGAATTTTTGTAAAGGTTGCTTAGCATGTCAAAAAATAAACAAGTGCGTAATTGATGATGACGTAAACTCATTATTAGACATTATTTCAAATTCAGATATATTAGTGTTTGCAACACCTGTTTATTATTATGGAATGGCTGGTCAATTAAAAACTTTTCTAGATAGATTGAACGCTTTGTATTCGAGAAAAAACAAATTTAAAGAAGTGTATCTTTTAGCAACGTGTGCCGATGTTGATAAAAACGCTCTCGATAAAACAATCGTATCTTTAAGCGGTTGGATAGAGTGTTTTGAAGGTGTTGAGCTAAAGAAAAGCTATTTAGCTACAAGCACTGATGCACCAAGAAGCGTTAGTAAAAAAAATATAAATGAAGTATATAAATTAGGAGAAAATATATAATTATGAAAGAAAAAATAGTTCAAACAGCAGGTAGAGATCGATTAAACGCCTTTGCCAAAGAATTTGCTCATTATAATGATGATGTCTTATTTGGTGAAAACTGGAATAATGAAGACATATCTTTAAAGACACGTTGCATCGTTACTCTTACAGCTTTAATTAGCATGGGAATAACAGATTCATCACTTAAATTTCATTTATTAAATGCAAAGAAAAATGGTGTTACAAAAAAAGAAATTGCGGCAATAATAACACACATTGCTTTTTATAGTGGTTGGCCAAAAGCATGGGCTAGCTTTAATTTAGCTAAAGAAATATGGTGTGAAAAAAGCGAAAATGATGATTTATCTAGTTACGCTGATTCAATTCTATTCCCAGTAGGTGATGAAAATGTAGGATTTAATAAGTATTTTACCGGGAAAAGTTATTTAGCACCTATTTCATTAGATCAAGTAAAAGTATTTAATGTTACTTTTGAACCAGGATGTAGAAATTTTTGGCACATACATAACGCTTCTAACGGCGGTGGTCAAATATTAATTTGCGTCGGTGGACTTGGATATTATCAAGAAGAAGGAAAAGAAGCTGTTAAGATTCAACCTGGAGATGTTATCAATATCAAAGCAGGTGTTAAACATTGGCATGGTGCAAGAAAAGAATCATATTTTTCACATTTAGCAATTGAAGTTCCTGGTGAAAATACTTCTACAACTTGGTGTGAAGAAGTGAGCGATGAAGAATATTCAAAACTTGAAGATTAATCGTATTTTTTATTAATTCTTATATTTATTATTATCTTGACTTAAATATACCTTTCATATATAATATCCAACGCGTGTAATTTATTTTCACATGGAGGTGTATAGCAATGAAAAGAACTTATCAACCAAGCAAACGCAAACACCAATCCGTCAATGGATTCAGAGCTCGTATGGCTACTCCAAGCGGTCGTAAAGTAATCGCTCGTCGTAGACACAAGGGCAGAAAAGTCTTATCCGCCTAATTAGACAGATGGTTAAACCACTAGCAAAAAACTAGTGGTTTTTTAAAAAGGAAAAGAAAATGAAGAAGCAGAATAGATTGTTGGTATCAAAACAATTTAAAAACGTAATTGAAAACAGAAAAAGAATTAGAAATGATTGTTTTACAATATATGTTAAAGAAAATGATGTAGGATATCTTAGAGTAGGCCTTTCAGTTAGTAAAAGAATAGGCAAAGCTCATGTAAGAGTAAAAATTCGCCGACAAATTCGCGCAATCTTCGATTTATTGAATATATTTGACTCCAACTATGATATAGTTGTAGTTGCAAATCCTAATTTCGTAGAGAAGGATTTCCAAACATTGAGAACAATGCTTGAAAAAGCTGTTCATACATTAATCAAATAGGAGGAAGAGCGATGAAGAAATTCGCTAAAAAATTACTTGCCTTTGCAGGCGTCGCTTTTACTGCTGTTGCTCTTACAAGTTGTACTAAGTCTTTTTGTAGTGTTCAAGATAGAGCCAACAATATGGCTAACTATGAAAAAACTAACTTAGAAAAAATCAATAAAGAAGCTGAAAAAAATGGCTATCTTATTGCACAACCATTATTTAACAAATTTATTGAGTTAAAGGTTGATGCTTACATTGAAGAAGTTGAACAAAACGCCAATGGTGAACCATTTGCTTATGTTAGTACAGGTGATGATGCTGAAGAAGCACTTGCTTATAAGCGCAATATTAGTAAATTTGCAGGCTTAAATGAAAAAGGTAAAAATGAATTGTGGTATAACTACGATAAGTGGTATGCAGAATTTATTAACTTACCAGCACCAACAAATTATACTGTGGGTGACGAACAAACAATGACTGAAATAACTTTTGGTGGTCCAGCTTATGCTCCAACAAGAGCTTATGTCAATTATTACAAGAAAACATTAGCTAACGCTGTTGCAAATAATAGAGCTTGCTTAACACCAGAGTCAGGCATTTACGGTCAAGGAAGCAATCAAGTTTATATTGAAGGAAAGACTTGGAAACAAGCCTTTTCTGAATATGGTCCAATTGAAGGATTATTAGTTTATCCAATCGGTTGCTTATTGCATTACTTAACAAAAGCTTTTGGAACCTCTGGTTGGGGACAAGTTGCTGCTATTCTTATTGTTACTTTAATCGTTAGAGTAGTAATTATTGCTGCAACATTCTCATCTACATTATCTCAATCGAGAATGAGTGAGTTAAAGCCAGAATTAGATGCTTTGCAAAACAAGTATCCTCATTCAAATACAAACCAATACGAAAAACAACAATTAGCTCAAGAACAAATGAAGTTGTATAAAAAGAATAAGATTCATCCATTTAGACAAATCTTAGTCATGTTTATTCAATTCCCAGTATTTATCGCTGTTTGGGGCGCAATGCAAGGCTCAGCAATATTAACTCAAGGTAGCGTTTTCGGATTACAACTTACAACAGTTACATCTAACGCTATTATGGCAGCTAACTCTGAAACACCATTTGCTATTGTTCTTATTATTATGATGTCCATTGCTCAATTCATTTCTAGTAAGTTACCAACATGGTTCCAAAACTGGAAAGGAAAGAAATATTCTACCGTTACAGTTAAAAACGAAGCTGTTGAGAAACAAAACCAATCTATGAAAATGATGTCTACAGTAATGTTAGTTGTCATCATATTCATGGGCTTTACACTTCCAGCTGCAATGGGTATTTATTGGTTTATCGGTGCTATTATTTCTATTGCTCAAACACTCATTATGGAAGCAGTTCAAACTCATAATCGTCATAAGAGTGGAAAAGGTCCAGGTGCCAAAATAAGTAATAGACCAAATAGTATTATTAGAAGAGGTAAGAAACTATGAATAAATACGAAGCCAAAAATTTAGAAGAAGTACTTGCTAAGGCAAGTGAAGCAGAAGGCGTTGCAGTAGAAGCTCTTAAATATGTTGTTTTAAGCGAAACAAAAGGTCTCTTTTCTAAAAAAATTGAAATCGGTGTATTTGGATTATCAGATGTAATCGAATATGTTTCTGACTATTTGATAAAAGTGTTAGATTCAGTTGGCGTTAAAGCAACAACACAAGTTTCTTTAAGTGACGATGTTATCAACATTAGTTTTGTCAGTGATCAAACACCAAGAATTATTGGTAAAAATGGCGAAACATTAAAAGCTTTAAATGAACTTGCTAGATCAGCATCTTATGTTAAATTTAACGAACATTATAGAATTTTACTTAACGCTGATGGCTACAAAGACAAGAAATATGAAAAGCTTGTTAATATGGCAATGAGAATTGCACGTGACGTAAAAAGAACCGGCGTCACGGCTAATCTTGATCCAATGACATCAGATGAAAGAAGAGTTATTCATAACGCTTTAGCTAATGATGCTCACATTAAAACAGTTTCTGTCGGCGTTGGAAGAGATAGACACTTAACAATTCAATATGTTAAAGTTGCTCCTACACCTTTAGATGAAACAAAAGAATAAAAAAGTTATTGCTGCTAAGAATGTTATCGTTCTTAGCAGTTTTTCTTTTATATATAAATTTCTATTTGTCGATTAATAATAATAAATTGTATACGAACTTTAACTAATATATAATTAATTGAATTTAAAGAAAGAAGGATAGAATATGTTCATTTTTGATACTATAGTTGCTGAAGCAACAGCACCATTTGAATCAGCACTTTCAATTGTTAGATTATCAGGGACCAAAACTAATGAAATCTTAGAAAGATTGACCAAAAAAAGCATAGATCAATTCAAACCAAGAATGACATATAACAGAAATATATATACTGTTGATCACAAAAAAATAGACAATGCTGTTATAGTTTATTTTGAAAAAGGAAAATCTTTTACAGGAGAAGAATCAGCAGAATTTTACGTCCATGGATCAAGGATTATTGTTAATGAATTAATAGATACAATAATAACTTTAGGTGCTAGAAGAGCAGAAGGTGGAGAATTCACAGCAAAAGCTTATTATAATGGCAGAATGTCTTTAGTAGAGGCTGAAGCTATCAACGAAATAATCAAAGCCAAAACAACAAAAGGAAAGGACTTAGCTTTAAAAACACTTTCTGGAGAAAATAGAGAAAAGATAGAGAATATTAGAACAGAGCTTTTAGACATCATGGCTCGTATTGAAGTAGATATAGATTATCCAGAATACGATGATGAAGAAGCAATATTTGAAAAGCTCAAAATAGACTTGCCAATAATATCGCAAAAAGTTAAATCGTTATGTGCTGACTCGAAGTCAGCTTTATATTATTTAACAGGTATAAAGGTTGCGTTAGTTGGAAGACCTAATGTTGGTAAATCAACAATATTAAATTCTTTATTGGGTTATGATAAAGCTATAGTTACTAATATTCCAGGTACAACAAGGGATGTTGTCGAAGGTGAAAAAAACATTAATGGTGTTTTATATAAATTCTTTGATACAGCAGGAATACGTGATAATCCTGATCCAATAGAAAAAATTGGAATTGAAAAAAGTCACGATACTATAAAAGATGCAGATATTATTTTATATATTTACGATAAGTTTGATGTAGAAGAATATAAAGATATTTTAATAGAATCAAACGATAAACCAGTTGTTAAAGTTCAAAACAAAAATGATATAAATAGCGTTGATAAAGAAAACGATATAAGTATTTCTGCTACATCAAAAAAAGTGAATGTAATATATGAAATAATTAATAAAAGATTAGATATAAGAGAAACAGTTGAAGGCGGTTTTGCTTCAAAGAGAGATTTAGATTTGTTAGATTCTTTTTCAAAGCAATTATCAGAAGCGGTTTTTAACATTGAAGAAGGAATGACAATAGATGTTATAGAAACAATGCTTTTAAACTCAACTCATAAACTCGATGAACTTTTAGGTAACAATCAAACAATGGAAGATTTGTATTCAACAGTCTTTGCAAAGTTCTGTGTAGGTAAATAAAATGAAGATAATTGATACACACACTCATTTGAATGATGTTGCTTTTGAAAAAGATGTAGAAAAAGTTATAGAAAAGGCTAAAGAAAAAGGTGTTATTAAGGTTATTAATTCAGCTGACACTTTAGCTTCTTTTGAAAATATAAAAAAATTATCAAGTCTTTATCCAGAATTTTGTTATGGAACTTATGGTGTTCATCCTAATGAAGTTAAGGGAGAAAACGATTTAATAGAACTAGAAAAAGTAATTAAAGATAAAACGATTAATTTAGTTGGAGTAGGGGAGATAGGATTAGATTATCACTATAATCCATCTGAAGAAAATAAAGAACTTCAAAAAAGAATATTCATAGGACAAATAAAAATAGCTGAGAAATATAATTTGCCAATTGTAATTCATTCAAGAGATGCAGATTTTGATACTTTTGATATAGTTACAAAACTCAAAGTTAAAGTTCCAGTTGATTTACACTGCTATTCAGGAAGTTATGAACTTGCTATGAGATACATAGCAAATGGTATAGATATTCATTTTGGAATAGGCGGAGTAGTCACTTTTAAAAATGCTAAAAGATTAGTCGAAGTTGTAGAGAAAGTTCCAACTGAAAGACTTTTGCTTGAAACAGATGCGCCTTATTTAGCACCTACGCCATATCGTGGCCAAAGAAACGAACCGAGTTATTTAGAAGAAGTGATTAAAAAATTTTCTCAAATAAAAAACATAGAAGAAAACGAATTGTCAGAGATGTTAATTAACAACACAAAAAGGGTATTTAAAATATGAATCCAATAATTGTAGTTGAAGGGACAACAGATTTTACTAAAATAAAGCAAGTAGGTTACAAATATTGCGTAAAAACCTGTGGTTTTTGTGTTTCACGTGAAACAATTAACTTTTTAAAGTCTTGTTCAATTAATAGAAATATAATTCTTTTACTCGATCCAGATGGACCAGGGAGAAATATAGCAAAAAAAATAAAACTATACATTCCTGAAGCGATTGTTTTAGACCCTTTTAAAGCTAGTGAAAGCAAAAGACATGGAAAGGTTGGAATAGCGTATAGATCGATAGAAGATTTAAAAAAAGCTTTAATTAATTATCCTTTTGATGATAAAGAAAAAGAAAGTATTACAAGAGAAGAATTAGTTGAACTTGGACTTATGGGAAACAAAAACCTAAGAATTAAAATAGCGACAAAATATAATATTTCAAGCTCATCGTTAAATGCGATATTTGAAGGATTAAACATGCTAAACGTTACAATTAAAGAATTGAAAGGGACAATAGAAAATGAATGATTTAGTAACTCTTACCAATAAGTTATTAGAAGAAAATGGATTGTCAGCTAAAAAAAGCTTTGGACAAAACTTTTTAACTAACAGCCAAATATTAGATAAGATATTCGAATCTATTGATTTTGAAAATATTACTAATATTGTTGAAATTGGACCTGGATTAGGTTTTTTGACAGAAAGACTGATTGCATTAGAAAAAAAACTTACAGTAATTGAGGCTGATAGAGATATGGTAAATATTTTAAAAAATAGATTTATTGGTCTTGATATTATTGAGGGTGATTGCAGAAAAGTTGACTATAATCAATTCGATAAAAAAACAACCTTATTTATAGGCAATTTACCTTACAATATTACTAAAGATATTTTAGAAATATTTATAAACTTTCCTTCTCCGACTCAGTTTTCTTTTATGGTTCAAAAAGAAGTAGGAGACAAATTAAAATATAAAGAAGGCAATAAAACTAATTGTGCATTAGGTGCTTTTATGGCACTTAAAGGTGCTTTTTATAGTGAAGTTAACGTTCCTAGATCTTCATTTACACCTGCACCAAAAGTTGAATCGATATTTTTAAATTATAAAGCAATCAATAGTGTTGATATACAAAACTATAAGAAGTTAAAACAACTTTTTATTCATCCAAATAAGACAGTTCAAAACAATTTAAAGCCATTAAACATTAACTTCCCAGAAGATTATAAAAACTTATTATCTTTAAGACCTCATCAATTAAAAATTAATGATATAGACAAGTTACTTACACTCATTTAACATTTTAAACATATACCTAATATGTAGGTGAATTATAGATGATAAAAGTTGGTGATTTAGTTAAAATAAAATCCCGAAAAGACAATGTGATTTTTAGAGTTAATTATATTGATAATAATAGTGTACAGTTAAAAGGCGAAGTGATAAGATTGTTGTGTACTAGTCAACTTGACGACTTAGTGCCATGTACTATAGACGAAGTAAAAAATGTCGCATTACCAGCTATTTTGGAAAGAGATTCAAAAGCGACAATAAAAGGAAAAGTTCTTCACTTAGATGGCGATGAAGTCTATTTAAAAAAGGCTTTAAAAGCTTATCGACAATATGGTGTAAAAGCAATTGGCTATTATATACCTGAAGAAAGAATGCCTGAAGCTATTAACACTCTTCTGCATAGACACAATCCAGATATAGTAGTTATCACAGGTCACGACGCTTTATTAAGTGAAGATAAAAGCAGAATTTACGACATCAGTAACTATCGCAATTCTAGTTACTTTATTAGTGCAACTAAAGAGTGTAGAGAATATAAACCTGACTTAGATTCTTTAGTTGTAATTGCTGGTGCGTGTCAAAGTTTTTATGAAGCTTTGATAGAAAACGGAGCTAATTTTGCTTCTTCACCATCACGAGAAAACATACATTTGTTTGATCCTGTTATTATTGCTTCAGAAATTGCTTTAACT
>FR898191.1:45556-47406 GCA_000437395.1 Clostridium sp. CAG:288
AACTCCAGTCTATGAATATGCTAAAATTGAACGCGTGTTATCTAACACCATAAATAAAAATATGGGTGGATTAGATACAAGAGGTCAAGCTCGAAGAATTTATCTCGGAGGAAAATCTTCAAATGATACTTAAAGCGCCAGGAAAAATTAACCTAGCAATTAATGTTTTAGAAAAAAGAGATGATGGATATCACAATGTCGACATGATATCAGTTCCTATTGGTTTACATGACCATGTGGAAATTACAGAATTAGTCCAAGGAAATGAAACATTCTTAACTTGTGACGATATTGAACTTGTATGCGATGAATCAAATTTAGCATTAAAAGCATATAAAGCAATGCAAGAAAATTTTCAAATAAAAAAGCCTTATCGTATAGAAATATATAAGAGAATACCAATCGAAGCTGGTCTAGCTGGTGGTTCAGCTGATGCAGCAGCAGTTATTAAAGCAGTGGCACACTATCATAAACCAACTATTTCTTTTGAAAGACTTTTAGAAGTTGGTGAGACAGTTGGATCAGATGTTCCTTTTTGCTTACTTAATAAACCTTGTAGAGTTCAAGGTAGAGGTGAAATTTTAACTCCTATTAAAATTAAAGAAAACTACCATGTTTTAATTGTAAAACCAAAAAAAGGCCTCTCTACTAAAGTTGTTTATGAGAGAGCTGATCTTATTGAGAAAGTTCATCCAAATATAGATTTATTAATCAAAGGCCTTGAAGAAGGAAATGAAAAAATTATTACTGAAAATATGGTTAACAGTTTACAAAATGCGGCAATTGAAATGTGCCCAGATGTAAGAGAAATTATTTTGTCTTTAAAACAAATGGGATTTGATATGTGTAGCATGTCTGGTTCTGGATCTGCTTGTTTTGCTTTATCTAAGGACGTTAAAGCATTACAATACGCTTCTAAATTCTTTGCTTCAAAAGGATATTTAACTTATTTAACTTCATTTAACATATAATTAAGTGAGGTAAAAAAATGAATAAAACTTATATTTTAATAATAAAAAGAGATGATTTTGATTTTAAAGAAATATTAGGTATCCCACTTTTATACTATCATTTTTTACGAGCTAGAAACCAAAATTCTAGCTTGTTTTTAGTTACAGAAGATCAAAAATATATAGATTTTTTTAATAATTGTAAATTGGAAAAGGAAATAAGTGATAATTGCTACATAACTTTATCTAATTGTTTTGAAAAAGATGTTAAGTTTAATTTGACAAAAAAAGAAGCTTTAAAAATAATAGAAAGTAAAGAAATTAAAGAAAAAGAATTTATTATAAGAACAAATAAAGACTTTTATAGTTTTAGAAATATAGTAAAAGAATATATCAACTTTAAATTTATTGAGAATGGTGTAGATATTGAGAATATTTCAACTACATATATCGGTCCAGAAGTAAATATAGAAAAAGGAACTAAAATTACTGGTGATACTCATATATACGGAAAAAGCTGTATAGGAAAAAATAATTTAATTAGTTCAAGTTATATTGAAAATACAAATATTAAAGATGACAATAAAATTCTTAATTCGCACATTGTTGGTGCTATGATTGGATGCAAAAATGAAATAGGTCCATTTTGCCGTATGCGTGGAAAAGCAGTTATAGATAACGAGTGTGTATTGGGAAATTTTGTTGAAATTAAGTCATCAAATATTAAAGACCATGTAAAAATTAAGCATTTATCTTATATTGGTGATACTTTTATTGAAAAAAATGTTAATATAGGGTGCGGATTCGTGACAGCTAATTACGATGGAAAGAGAAAATATCCAACAACAATCGAAGAAAATGTTTTTGTTGGATGCAATACAACTATCGTATCTCCAGTCA
>FR898191.1:47438-73186 GCA_000437395.1 Clostridium sp. CAG:288
TATCTCCAGTCACATTAAAAGAAAATTGTTTTATTGCTGCAGGAAGCGTTATAACTAAAGACGTTGAAAAAAACGACTTAGCAATAGCGAGGTCAAGGCAAATAAATAAAACAAATTACGTCAAACAAAAGAAGTAGTAGGAGGAATTATAAATGTTAGAAAACACACTAATCTTTTCTTTGTCAGCTAATAAGGACTTAGCTAATAAAGTTGCAAGTGCCTTGGGAATGGAAGTCTCAGAAGTCTCTTTAAGAAGATTCCCATCAGGTGAAATCATTGCCGAGCCAATTGAAACTGTTAGAGACAAAGACGTATACATCATCCAATCTACATGTCCACCAGTTAATGAAAATTTAATGGAATTATTAATTTTTGTTGATTCATTAAAACGCTCAAGCGCTAGAGAAATTAATGTCATTATTCCTTATTTTGGATATGCTAGACAAGATAGAAAGGCTCAACCGAGACAACCTATTACCTCTAGACTTGTTGCAGATTTATTAAAGGTTGCTGGAGTTGACAGAGTAGTCATTGTCGACTTACACGCTCCACAAATTCAAGGCTTCTTTAGCTGCTTAGTTGATGAATTGACAGCAATACCACTTTTAGGACACACAATTCAAAAAGATTTAGGCGTTGATACATCTAATATGGTTACTGTTTCTCCTGATCACGGTGGTGTTAATAGAGCAAGAAGAATTGCAGAAAAACTTAATACTCCTTTAGCTATTATTGATAAACGTCGTACTAATAGTGGTTCTCCAGAAGTTATGAATATTATCGGTGATGTCAAAGATAAAGATTGTTATATTATTGACGATATGATTGATACCGCTGGCTCTGCAGTCGCAGCAGCTGCAGCTTTAAAACAAGCTGGTGCTAAGACAGTTAAGATTGCAGCAACGCACGCTGTTTTATCAGATCCAGCTTTCGAGCGTTTATCCCACTCTGATTTTGATCAAATCTTGGTTACTGATTCAATTCCTCTTCCAAGTAAATTCAATTCTTTAAATGTTAAAGTAGTATCATTAGCTCCAATGTTAGCAGCTGTTATTAAGAGAATTCAAAATGGTGAACCTTTATCAGTTGTTTATGAAATGTACAACAACTAAACAAGAAGAAATATGGTAAAAGAAGGACATACAGTTGTTGGAACTTTAAAAATAGCTAAGATATATAACGAGCATTTTAAAGTTGACAAAAAAAGAATTGTTAGAATTTGGATACCAACTAACTATCAAAAGAATAGAAAAGAACCATATAAAGTAATATATATGTTTGATGGTCAAAATCTCTTTGATGCCAAGACATCTTTTATAGGAAAAGAATGGCAGATAGATGAAACTATCGAAGAATATATTAAAGATGGATATGCATCAGCTATCGTTGTAGGAATTGATAATTCTAGCGATAGAAACGATGAACTAACTCCTTCTTTTGGTTATGAATTTAAAGAACCTATTACAGCGTTAGATGCGATAGATATAACTCCAAAAGGTGAAAGCACAATGGAGTATGTAGTTGAAAAAGTTATACCATTTATCGAAGAGAAGTATAACGTTGGAAGAAGTAAAGAATATCGAATTATTAGCGGATCTTCCTTAGGTGGACTCATGGCTACTTTGGGTATATATATGTATCCAGATACATTTGACATGGCTTTGGCGTTTTCTCCAGCATACCAATTGTATAAAGAAGCAATCGGTGTTGATGACGTATATGAAAAAATAATAAGTACTTTAACGGATAAAAAACACATAAATAAAAGTACTATTATATTTTCTTCAGGTGGTAAAGGTTTTGAAGCAAGCTTTACTCCGTATGTATATAAAATAAAAGAAGATTTAATAAAAAGAGGATATAACTCTAAATTTCTATATACCTTAGTCAATAAGAAATATAATCACAACGAAGTACAGTGGGCACATTTCTTTAGACAAGCTTATAGAAAGGTATCAAAAAAAGGCTAGATTATGATTGAGAAGTTAAATGAAGAAGTTGAAATTTTAATTAATGAAAAAAATAGAAGTTTTGATGATTCAATTAACTTCTCATTTTTTGTTAAAAATAATTATATTAAAAATGATAGAGGCTTGTTTGGAGCTTATACTGGAAATTATTTAAAAAAGAAATTAGAAATTGAGTATAAAGAAAAAGATAGGACTCATATTATTACTAATAACATAGAGAAAAAGACAATTTTAAATTATAAAGACGAAGTAGTTGAACTAAATCCATGTAAACATAAGATAAATGCCTTTAACTATGAGATTATTCAATTTTTGGACTTGTTTAATTATTTAGATTATGAAGAAACGAGAATAAATCAAAGTAAACTTGAAAAATATATTGAAGAAAAAGAATTTTCGACAATAATGAGAAATAGATATTTTGATATATGTTCAAAAGAAGCTTTGACCAATTTAATAAATTTAAATATATATTATAAATTTAAAGAATTTATAGATTAAAAAAGATTTCTAGCTTTATTCGTTAGAAATCTTTTTAAAATTCTCGTTTTCTTTTATTTTTTTGTTGATTTGTTCTTTGACATTTTGACTAAAGTCGATATCGCTAATGATAATTGATAAATACTTTTCTAAAATCTTAGCATTAACTTTATTGAGCTTTGGTTCACTCTCGACAATATAAACACGAGGCTTCTTTGTTCGATAATCTTTTTTAACCTTGATTTTAAGAGAAGTATCCAAAACGTTTATATCTGTAAGATCATCTAAGGAGCAGTGCAAAATATCGGCTATTTTATGTAACGTTTCGAGACTTGGTTCACGTAAACCTTCTTCATAACGAGAATAAGTTTGAACAGTTACATGTAGAAATTCAGCCATTTGCTTTCTACTATAGTGATTACGTTCTCTTAAAATAGTTAAATTCTTCATGAATAAATTTTACTTTTAGTATTTAACTTAATGAACGATTTATACGAATTTAACCAAAATGGATAAAATTCTAAATTATACAAAAGCATAAAAACGATCTCTAAAACATAGCTTTAATGATAAATATGTTAAACGAAAATATTTTTAAAAGATTAGTTCATCAAAATGTTAAATTGTTAAAAGTTTTATTTGTTGATATTAATGGAGAATTAAAAAGTGCTTTTATTCCAGATAATTGCTTTAAAAGAGCTCTACAAAATGAATTGATGATTGATGGCTCGAGTATATGTGGCTTTTCGAGCATAGATAAAGCTGATTTATATTTAAAAGTTGATAGTAAAAGCTTAAAAATAATTGAAAATAAGAATGAAGCGTATATCTTTTCATATGTTTGTAAATCTAATGGCGAGAATTACGAATGCGATTCTAGATATGTCCTAAAAAAACAAATAGATGATTATTGGGAAAAGCATAAATTTATTTTTAATGTTGGATTTGAACCAGAGTTTTATATTCTAAAAAAGCAAAATGGTGATTTAATTCCAATAGATGATAAAAATTATTTTGATTTATCAGAATTGTCATCAAAAATTAGATGTGAAATAAGTGATGAATTTAACAAATTAGGTTATAAAGTAGGACCTAATCATCATGAAGTAGGTCATGGGCAAAATGAAGTTAACTATGAATACATGGAGGCAATGGCTGCAGCGGATGCGATTTTAATATTTAAACAAGTGGCAAAAATTGTAGGGGAAAGAAATGGCTGTATCGTTTCATTTATGCCTAAAATCTATAGCGATTTACCAGGCAATGGATTGCATCTAAACTGTTCTATAACCAGCGATGGAGAAAATTTGTTTGATGGAAAAGAAAGTGAGTATAGACGTTATTTTGTAAATGGTCTATTAAAACATTCTAAGTCTCTTATGGCTTTAACAAATTCAACAATAAATTCTTATAAAAGGACAAGTAGTGGTGGTGAAGCACCACAATATGCGTTTAGTTCATTAGCAAATAGAAAGGCAATGATTAGAATACCAGATGCAAAAGGAGATAAAGCTAGGATAGAAATAAGAACAGTTGACGCTTTATGTAATCCGTATTTAACAATAGCTTGTATTATGGCTCTTGGACTTAATGGAATTAATAATAAAGAATCTTTTGATTTAAAGAAAACAAAATTACCAAATAGCTTAGAAGAATCTTTAAGATATTTTAGTAGAGATAAATTAGTAAAAGAAACGTTCAAAGAAAGATTATTTAAGAAGTATATTGAGATAAAAAGGAGAGAGATTATAGATTTTAATAATCAAATAACAGAATATGAATTAGGAAGATATTTAAATAAATAAAAATAATATATTATAATCATAATTGTTGAGAGGTAAGATTATGAGTCTAATTCATTTAGCTGTAACAGAAAATATTGTTCCAACAAGAAATCTTAATCTTCTTTATATCATATTGGATTCAATATTTTTGATTGTCTTTTTGTCGTTGCTAATTTGGAAGAAAAGATATGAAACAATTCTGTTTGCTGTCTTTGGTGGGATTTTATATACAATTGTAGATTTTGGTGGCTTTTATTTAATGAGTCACACTAGAACGGTATATATAAATGGAGAAGTGGCAAATGCATTAAATACTTTTTGGGTTTTATTTTGGATGTCAATGAGCTATGGAATAACTAATTTTGCTTTCATTTGGACGGCATTATCAAAAGATAAATATACTAAATATTGGATCTTTTTAATTTGTATGTGGTGGATGATTGCGCCTTCGATTGCAGATATGGGTGGAGAAGCAACTATTCAAACCACGAGAACAACAGGTGCTTATCATGGATGGATGGGAATAGTTTTAGTAATTAGTTATTTGATATTAATAGTAATTCAGTTAAATAAAGAAAATAGTTTTGTAAATATTTTATATTTGTGCTTGATAGGATTTAGCGTTCAGTTTGGATGGGAATTTGCTTTATTAGTAAATGGCATTAGACCGATGAATGAAGCGAGTATAAAAACTTTATTAGTTAATTCATGTCTAGAAACAAATTTAGGGATGCCAGCTATATATTTGATCTTCTGGTTTGTTAGAAGCAAGTTTAACGAAGATTTAACAAAAGCAAACAAAATTAACAATCAATAAGAATAAGCCTTAGAATCTATTTGTCATCATAGATAATTAAGGTTTTTTATGTGTGATAGAGATGGAGAAAAATACTTTTTTGATTTTGTGATTTTTTTGAAAAAAGTTGTTGACAATAAGAAATAGAGTGATAAACTATTTATTGCACGAACCTCGGTTCGCCTCTTTTTATGAAAGGAGTCGGACACGCCCGGAAACGTGTACTCAATACAGTATATTTTTTGAAAGGAGAGTATTATGCCGACAATCAACCAACTCGTCCGTAATGGTCGTAAGAATTTAGTTGAAAAGTCCAAAGCCCCAGCTTTAGGCAAGAGATGGGATTCACTCAACAAAAAAGAGCGCAATCAAGCCGCCCCACAAAAACGTGGCGTTTGCACCCGTGTTGGTACCATGACCCCAAAGAAGCCAAACTCAGCTTTGCGTAAGTATGCTCGTGTCCGCTTAACAAATGGATACGAAGTTACCGCCTATATTGGTGGAGAAGGTCACAACCTTCAAGAACATAAGGTCGTTTTAATTAGAGGCGGCCGTGTTAAGGATTTACCAGGTGTTCGTTACCACATTATCCGTGGTGGCTTAGAATGCTTCGGCGTCCAAGGCCGTAAACAATCAAGATCACTCTATGGCACAAAGGCCAATGGAGAGATCCAAAAGAAGTAAAGAAAGGAGAAAGTAAATTATGCCACGTAAGAATGGAAGTATTTCAAAAAGAGACGTTTTACCAGATCCAATTTACAATTCTAAACTCGTCACTCGTTTAATTAACAAAATCATGTTAGATGGTAAAAAGGGCACAGCTCAAACCATCTTATATCACGCCTTTGAAAAGGTCGAAGCCAAAACTGGCAAACCAGCAATGGAAGTCTTCGAAGTCGCTTTAGGCAACATCATGCCTGAACTCGAACTTAAGGCCCGCCGTGTTGGTGCCTCAAACTATCAAGTCCCAGTTGAAGTCTCAGCTGAAAGAAGAGTTACTCTTGGACTCAGATGGTTAGTTAACTATTCTAGACTCAGAAATGAAAAGAGCATGGAAGATCGCTTAGCTGGTGAAATCATTGATGCTGCAAACGGCACAGGTGGTTCCGTCAAGAAGAGAGAAGACATGCACAAGAGTGCTGAAGCTAACAAGGCTTACGCTCACTATCGTTGGTAGGTGTGAATTATGGCACGCGAATTCCCAATTGATAAAACCAGAAATATCGGTATCATGGCTCACATTGATGCCGGTAAAACAACTACAACAGAACGTATCTTATTTTACACAGGTAAGACACACAAAATAGGTGAAGTTCACGATGGCGCAGCCACAATGGACTTCATGAAACAAGAACAAGATCGTGGTATTACCATTCAATCAGCTGCTACAACAGCTATGTGGAAAGGCCACCGTATTAACGTTATCGATACTCCAGGACACGTCGACTTCACAGCTGAAGTTGAAAGATCTCTCCGTGTACTCGATGGCGCTGTTACTGTTCTTGATGGTAAAAATGGTGTCGAACCACAAACTGAAACTGTTTGGAGACAAGCTACAAAGTACAACATTCCACGTATCGTTTTCGTTAACAAACTCGATGCTATCGGTGCTGACTTTGAAATGTCTGCTAACTCAATTCACCAAAAACTCGGTGCAAACGCTGTTGTCATTGAATATCCAATAGGTCTCGAAAGTAACCTTAGAGGTGTCATTGACTTAGTTAAGATGGTTGCTTATAACTACAGTACAAACAACCCAACTGAAGAACCAACAGTTACTGAAATTCCAGAAGAATATAAGGATAAAGCAAACGAATATCACCACAAGATGCTCGAAGCTTTAGCAAACTATAACGATGACCTTATGATGTTAGTCCTCGAAGGTGAAGAACCAGAAATCGACTTAGTTAAATCAACAATTCGTAAGGCTACAATCAACGGTGATATCTTCCCAGTTCTTTGCGGTTCCGCTTATAAGAACAAGGGCGTTAGATTACTCCTTGATGCTGTTATTGATTACTTACCATCTCCACTCGATATCCCAGCTGCAGTTGGTAAAGGACCAGATGGTAACGAAGTCGTTTGTAAACCAGACGACAATGAACCTTTAGCCGCTTTAGCATTTAAGATTATGACCGACCCATTCATTGGACGTCTTTGCTTCTTCAGAGTTTACTCTGGTGTTGCTAAGGCTGGTACATATGTCTATAACGCTTCCAAGGGCACTAAAGAAAGATTCTCAAGACTTGTTTTAATGCACGCTAACCACCGTCAAGACGTCGATCAAGTCAACGCTGGTGAAATTGGTGCTGCAGTCGGCTTAAAGGTCACTGGTACAGGTGATACACTTTGCGACGAAACACGTCCATTAAAACTTGAAAGTATCGTCTTCTCTGATCCAGTTATTTCTGAAGCTATCGAACCAAAGAAAAAGATCGATCAAGACAAGATGACAGCTGCTCTTCTTAAATTACAAGAAGAAGACCCAACATTCCACTTCTATACCGACTCAGAAACAGGTCAAAACATTATCGCTGGTGTTGGTGAACTCCAACTCGACGTTAACGTTACTCGTTTAAGAGAAGACTTCGGTGTCGAATGTGTTGTCGGTGCTCCACAAGTCGCTTATCGTGAAACAATTAGAAAGACAGGCGAATGTGAAGGTAAATACATCAAACAATCCGGTGGTCATGGTCAATATGGTCACGTTTGGATTAGATTTGAACCAAACCCAGGCAAAGGATTTGAATTCGTCGATGCTATCGCTGGTGGTGTTGTTCCAAGAGAATACATTAAGCCAACAGCTGATGGTTTAAGAGAATCTCTCGATAGAGGTTTACAAGCTGGATATCCAGTTATTGATATTAAGGCAACATTATTTGATGGTTCTTATCACGATGTCGACTCATCAGAAGCTGCTTATAAGCTTGCTGCTGCATTAGCTTTAAAAGAAGCTGCCAAGAAGTGTGACCCAGTCATTCTTGAACCAATTGCTAAAGTTGAAATTACAACTCCAGTTGATTACCTTGGTACAGTTTTAGGCGATATTTCTAGCCGTCGTGGTTTAGTCGATGGTATGGAAATGAGAGGTAACGCTCAAATTATTAACGCCTTCATCCCACTCGGTAACATGTTTGGTTATATTTCAGATCTTCGTAGTATGACTCAAGGCCGTGGTATCTATGTCATGGAATTTGATCACTACCAAGAAGTTCCAAAGTCTGTTGCTGAAGAAATTATTAAGAAGAGAAACGCTCAATAATTTCAAAAACAATATAAAATATGTCATGTTTACTCAAATTTTACTTTGTTTAAACATGATATATATTGTAAAATAATTAAAAATGCTATATTATAAGCACGATTGCTAAGGAGGAAAAATTTACCATTATGGCAAAAGAAAAATTTGATAGAAGTAAAGTTCACGTTAACATCGGTACAATTGGTCACGTCGACCACGGCAAAACCACATTAACCGCTGCTATCACCAAAGTCTTATCTGAACGCGGTGGCGCACAAGCTATGGCTTATGACCAAATCGATGCCGCTCCAGAAGAAAAAGCTAGAGGTATTACAATTAATACCGCTCACATCGAATATTCAACAGCTAAGAGACACTATGCTCACGTTGACTGCCCAGGACACGCTGACTATGTTAAGAACATGATCACTGGTGCTGCTCAAATGGATGGTGCTATCCTTGTTGTTGCTGCAACTGATGGTGTTATGCCACAAACACGTGAGCACATCTTGCTCGCACGTCAAGTTGGCGTTCCATATATCGTTGTTTTCTTAAACAAAACAGATCTCGTTGACGATCCAGAATTAATCGACTTAGTCGAAATGGACGTCCGTGAACTCTTAAGCAGCTATGGATTCCCAGGCGATGAAGTCCCAGTTATCCGTGGTTCTGCAAGATTAGCTCTCGATGGCGACAAGACCGAAGAAGGTCACATCATGGAATTAATGGATGCTGTTGATTCATACATCCCAGATCCAGTCCGTGATAACGACAAACCATTCTTACTCGCTGTTGAAGATGTTATCACCATCACAGGCCGTGGTACAGTTGTTACTGGCCGTGTCGAACGTGGTGAATTACACGCTAACGATTCCGTCGAAATCGTCGGTATCCGTGAAACAAAGACAGCTGTTGTCACATCTATGGAAATGTTCCGTAAGACTCTCGACTTCTGCGAAGCTGGCGATAACGTCGGTGTTCTTCTCAGAGGCGTTACACGTGACGAAGTCGTCCGTGGTCAAGTACTTGCTAAGCCAGGTTCTGTTACCCCACACACAAAGTTCGTTGCTCAAGTCTACGTTTTAACAAAAGAAGAAGGTGGCCGTCACACATCATTCTTAAATGGTTACAGACCACAATTCTACTTCCGTACAACTGATATTACAGGTGTTATCACATTACCAGAAGGCACAGAAATGGTTATGCCAGGCGATAACGTTCAATTAACAGTTGAACTTATTCACCCAGTTGCTATTGAACAAGGTACAAAGTTCTCCATCCGTGAAGGTGGACGTACTGTTGGTGCTGGTACAGTTAACACAATCATTAAGTAATAACTTTACTTACTGTATAAATGTTAATAATAACTCCCTAGAAATAGGGAGTTTTTTATTACTCAATTAAGAGTTGATTAAACACTGTTTTTATTGTGTGTATTTTCTATATTAAGTCTATAATTTAACAAATTAATGTTTGTGTAAAAGCGATATGTTCTAATAATAATGAACAATATCGTTTTTTATTGTATAATCTTTACGTGGATAAAAAATTAATTGGTGAAATAGTACTATTTATTATTATTGAAATTGTTGGATTAATACCGGTAGGTATTCATTTTTTGGTAAAGAAAACTTCGGAAAATGAAAAAGGCGATTTAGCCGTAATGCTAACTAGAAATGTAATGTTTAGGGCTTTATTTATCGATGTTATTTCAATTCCAATATTTATTTTCTTTAGCGATAAGAGAATTGCAGTTACTGTATTTTTAGTTGCTGCACAGATGATTAACTTATTTTTCTTTAGAAAAGGAAAATAAATAATAAAACAGAACTAATAAGGAGGCAATATGAATTTATCTAATCGTGAATGGTATTTGTTTCAAAAAAAGAGTTTGCTAATTCTTTTATATTTATACTATATAAACGATGTAAGTTACGATGGAATAACTTTTAAATCTTTTGGATTTAAGTTTGATCCAACCATTAACTTTAAAGTCTTTGTTAATTCTAAAAAAGGTCACTTGCACAAATACGGTGTTCATATTTATAACTCTGTTTTTGGTGTGAACTTTGAAGAAATTGACATTATGGGAAACGTTAATATTGTCAAAGTAAAGAATATTTCTGATTCGTATATATATGAACCGAATTCAAGTGTAAATATATATTTTGATGAGTCAAATTTCTATGCTATTGGTTTTATTGAAGGCGAAAAGATTGATTTTAAGCTTAGAAAAAGTATTGCTAAGAAAGATGATTTATTATATTTCTTAAATTCATATAATGTTGAGAATATAAATAGCTCTGCATCATCCTTTTTACTTTGGATTTTAAAATTACATACTCATAATTTACATATTGATTTAATTATGGGTGCGGGCATAAACTGCGATTATGGTGCTAAAGATTGGAAAAGTTTAGTCAATGCCTTAAACTTGGAATTTGTCAATGGTGATAAGGAAGCAATCAGTGAAATTAAGCACTATGTCGGTCAAGAGCTATTCGTTAACTGCAAATTTTTAAACACTGCTGGCTTTGATATAAATAAGTCTCTTAATAATGAACTATACGAGTTTGAGGAGGCTAAAAGTTTTAACGATCCTGATTCTACTTTGTATCACTGTGTTAACTTTATAGAAAAGCACCCACACATATCTGTCATCACTTATAATTACGATACGAATTTAGAATATTTATTAAAGAAGAGAACTATTAAATATGTGACAATTTACGATGATAACAGCTATGTTGATCAAGGTGTTTTAGTTGATATTTATCATGTACATGGACTGTTACCATATGAAAAAAACAACGAGCACAAATATACTGATTCATTGATTTTTAATGAGAGTGAGTATTTTTATTTATATAACAATCCATACGCTTGGAATATCTATAAACAATTACACGACTTCAAATTTAACGCATGCATATTAATCGGTATCTCCCTAACTGATCCAAATATGAAAAGATTACTTGAATTGGCTAGAAACTATTTGAAATTTAACTTTATATTTATCAAACGTGAAGAAGGATATAGTGAAAAAACTTACAGAGATGTAACTAACTATATGTTTAATTACGACCTGATAACTATTTGGGTAGATGACTATGAGGACATTGGAAAATGGCTGGAAATGATTTAGAAAAAGAAGAAAAAACGTTTGATATATTGCCTGTAAAAAAAGGAAGAAGAATGCTGATTTATTTAGCTGATTTTTTTGTCGTATTAATAATTAGTATGATTCTTTTTAACATAGCAGTATATCCGCTATCAAAACTAGCTACGGGATCTCAAAAGAAAGAAGATGAGGCCATAAACTACACTAGACAGAGAATGGATATTCTGTATAATAACGGTCTTCTTTTTTATGAAGAAAATGAAAAGTATTACTATGACGGAAATTTAGAAACGACGGCTAAAAAATCTTTAGGTTATTATTTAGGAATTGAAGGCAATATAGATGTAATTACAACATACTTTGTTGATTTTAGAGGTCAAAAAACAACTAAAGAAGTTAAAGAAGAATATGTTGAAAACGATAAATCGTATGGCTTTTTTGAATATGATGAAACTAATGAAAAATTATCGATAAAAGGAAGATATATTGAAGAATTTAACGCTTACTTCGATGAAAAAGATTCTTTAACTTCACAAGCTGAGGCTGATTTTGAAAGATTTACCAACACAGTATTTTTAAAATTATATAGTGAAGTTATGAAGGATATTGAAGAAAAAGATTTGAGAACTTCTACTATTGATAAAAGTTATATTGAACTTTCAAATTTAATTGTTGAATTAAAAGCTAATGATGTAGTTATAGTACAAGTTGCTGCCATTATTTCTTTTGTTATTACTTCGGTTGGAATGTACATTGTTTTACCAATGGTTAATAGAAAAGGAAGAACATTAGGACTAATTATTTTAAAAGAAGAAAGAGTACAATCTGACACTATTAGAATCACTAATAAAAGTGACAGAGCAATAGGTTCTATTTTTAATATTATATTTCAATTGCCTGGTTTATTATTCATTCCTTATCCAACAATTAGTTTTGCGGAATTATTTGGGATGAGTGCGCTATTTATTGTTACAATGATTAGCTTAGTAGTTCTAATTGTTTCTATAATATATTTATTTATCAGCGCGTATAACCAAACATTATCGGATAAATTAACTAAAACAATAATTATCGATACAGTAGACTTGGATGAAGTCTATAAAAAGAGAGGACTTTACATTTAATGGAAGAAATAAATATTCAATATCAACGACCACTATTTTATAAAAGAGTATTAGCAAATGTTGTCGATGCTTTATTGTGCGCTTTTTTAGGACTTATTATATTTTTATCATCTATGTCCATTATAAAGAGTACATCAGCTTATAAATCGGCTGAAAATAGAATTACAAACACTCAAAAGAACTCGGGATTATATGTCTTAGAAAATGATAGATATTATGATATTGTTTCTTATTATAAAAACGATAAAACAATAACAGCTTTAAAACATAAAGAATTGTTGAGTACAGCAATAGATGATTTTATTTCTTATTTAGATAGTAGTGGTTTAAATGAGAGTGCTCAGAAGGTTCAAAAGCACTATGATGAATATCGATTAGGTGAAAAGATGGTATATGAAGGTGTTGCTTGCTTTATTAAAGATTCGACGGGCAAAATAGTTGAAAACACTGAATGTTCTCTTTCATATAAAGATTATGCTGAAAAAATATATGCTGTTTATATTGATAATTACGCCACGGGATATTTGATTACAGAGGTACCTAACATGTATAAGGACACGAGATTTGTATCCAATATTATATTTTTAATATCTATTCCAGTAGCAATAGTGTTGGCTTGTGCCTTGACTTATCTTGTTCCTCCTTTAATTTTTAAACGAGGAAGAAAAACAATAGGTAAATTAATATATAAAATTGGTTTAGTAGATAGCAAATGTCTTAACGTTTCTACAGGGAGATTTTTAATAAGATACTGCATTTTCTTTCTTGCAGAAATTGTCTTGTCCG
This sequence comes from Clostridium sp. CAG:288, assembly GCA_000437395.1. Lineage (GTDB taxonomy): Bacteria > Bacillota_I > Bacilli_A > RFN20 > CAG-288 > CAG-288. Next base: position 60,741 of record FR898191.1, read on the forward strand.
TATTTTCTTTTTGTGTTCCTCTTTTAATTTCGTTTTCGATGATGTGTTTTAGCAAAAACAAACAAGGTTTCCCAGATTATATGCTAGGAATAAACGAAGTTGAAACAGGAGACAACAAAATATATTACAGTATGGATGAATGTGCTGTTGATATGGCTTTAAAGCAAAATAAAGCACCTGATTTTAAGATGGAAGAACGCTTATAAATCACAATGTAAAAAATTTTTTTAAAGTTAAATCTATATATCACAAAATTGTTCTTAAGATTGTAAAAAAATAGCTTTTTTTGTAAAGAAAATCAGTTTTATGATAGCGATTACATTATTTAAGTTTGAATTTTGTTGTAAAGCGTAGCTTTATTAGTTATAATTCAAGTATGGAACATACAAAAGTACCATTTGACTTAATTAAGAATAGGAAATTTATGAAAGCAAAGAAAAAAATTATTCTTGGTGCCACAATGTCTCTGTTAGCAGGCATTGTTTTTTGCGCTAGCACAGGAAATGTAAAATCTCTTGCAGAGAATCCTGTAAAATCAGCTAACTCAACTGCATCGACTCAAAATCTTTTTGAATACGATAATGAAATCGACAGTTCATATGTTACATCAGCAACAAGTACAGATAGCTGCTTAACATATAACTTCTCGATTAAGTTTAAAAGCGATGTAAAAACAACAACACATAGCTATATGCTTGGCTTTTATGGTGAAGGTGACGAATACTTACCTTTAACTGTAAAATATGATGTAACTACTTCATCTGGAAAAGTAAGCCGTGAGTCTTATTTCGATAGACCAACAACAATAACTAATTACTATGGATTTGGTTCAAACTTAGGCTCTACAGATAGAACACTTAGAATTACATTAAATGTTAGATCGACAGAACAAATTGATAAAGATTCTGTTAAACTTTCAAATATTTTCCTTGCAGAGAAATTATCTGAAAATTCTTCTTGGACGCCAAATTTAAACACTAACTTTTATCTTGGAATTAAAGCACCAGCAAATTATACAGGAGATGCAATTCCTGATCCTGTTGATTCATCAAAAATGTTTAAAGTCGAATTTGAAAAATATGGCACATTTGCTGGACAAACATCATTAATTTACAATATTGAAGTTGATGCCTTAAGTCATTACAAAACAGCTAAAGCTTCATATTATAGTAGACTTTCATCAAAATTAAGCAATGGCGATAAAGAGGTTTCTAGCCCAACACTTTTTATCCGTTATCAATTATATGCTTTATCAAACACTTCGTTTGTTATTACATTTGATGATGGTACTGTAAGAACATATTCAGCCAATAATGTTAAACCAAACATTAATTTGAGCGCTGGTAAAAATACAGTTAACTTCTTACTTGGTGATTTAAAACCAGATCATATTAAATCCATAGATATTAAGAATTTAACTTTCTATATAGATATTGCTACTATTGATTATTTAAAAACACAACCAGGAACTGCAATTTCATACGCATTTGGTAATATCGAAGTCGACCTTACTGATTCTAAGACAAGTAATATCAATACATATTTAATTATCTCAACAGTAATATTTGTCGTTGTATTTGCTGGTGCTGCTATTGGATTATATTTCTATAGACGTAATAAATACAAAAATGATGAATTTAATAGAATGAATACAAAACGTTATATTAAATCAAGCGTAACAGCATTTATTGGTACTGGAAGTATTTATTATTTGATACTCTTCATTTTCCATAGATCTAATTCTTTAAGTAACACAACAATTGTTTCTAACCCTTGTGACGTACCAATTGTTATCTTTGGTATCCTAAGCATAATCATGATAGGTTACTATGCAAGATTCTTCCTTATTACTTATAAGGATCATAAGACAAAGAAACAAATCGAAAAATTAAAACTCAATTCCGTCGACGATAAACAAGACGATGGAACTAACTAAATAACCAATATAAAAGGAGCAAAATATGGAAATTAGAATTAAGAACCTTACAAAAGTTTTCCCAGGTGACCTTAAGAAACACATTCGTGATACAGTCGCAGTTAAAGACTTAGATATCACTATTCCAGATGGTAAATTAGTCGGTCTTTTAGGACCTTCAGGTTGTGGTAAATCAACAACTTTATACATGATTTCTGGCTTACATAGCGTTACAAGTGGTGAAGTTTGGTTTGGTGACGAAGAAGTCACAAATCTTTCGCCAGAAAAAAGAGGTATTGGTTTAGTTTTCCAAAACTACGCTTTATACCCACATATGACAATCTTTAAGAATATCGAATTTCCACTTCGTAACCTTAAAGTTGAAGTCCCACTTGTCACTTTCTTCGATTATTTCATCGATGCAAAAGTCGCTTCTATCAAAACAGATTTAGAAAAACAAGATATGTATGAAGGCGTCTCACTCTTATTACGTAAGATGGGTGTCAAGAAGCCTGAAGTATCTTTAGAAGATGATTATGTTAAAGTAGCTTTAAGAAATGTACCAGAATCTTTCCATAACCTTTTCATTAAAAATTTAAATAAGGTTGTTAATCCAATTGAAATTAAAGAATCAAAAGTTCAAACAAGTGAAGCTCAATTTGATACAAACGTTAGAGCAATCGTTAACGCTTATGATGAAACTGAAATCGTCAACGTTTCATTTGAAGCAAAACTTGGTAAAGACTTTAATACAAATTTAATTGATGATACTATCAAAACATGTACAGCAACAGCTAAAAAATACGGAAAAGTTTTAAACGTTTCTATTACAAGAGTCCAAGGCGGCTTTGAAATTTTAGCTAGAATCAATAACATTGCTCGTGGCAAACTTGAAGAGATGGAAAATGCTTTATCAGCAAATGACAAAGCTAAATTCTTATCAACAAATACAGTTATAACAAATGTTGTCAATAAGAAGTTTGTCAACGATTTCAAACAAATTATTAAAACAAAAGGCATTAGATACTCAGATTTAAAGATTTACTTTGATGGTAAAAATACACGTGTTTTCTTTAAACTTAAACAAGCTTCCAAAGAAATCACCGATGAAATAGTTAAAGAGTTAACAGATAATTTAAATCTTTCAGATGTTAAGACAGAAACTAAATCCGCTGTTGCTCATAGACGTTTAACTAAAGAAGAAAGAAAAGATATCGTTGTTGAAACAGCAAAACTCGTTCAAGTTGACGAATATTTACAAAGAAAGCCATCACAACTTTCTGGTGGTCAACAACAACGTGTTGCTATTGCTCGTGCTTTAGTTAAAAGACCAAAGGTTCTTCTTTTAGACGAACCACTTTCAAACTTAGACGCTCGTTTAAGATTACAAACTCGTGAAGAAATTAAGAGAATTCAAAGAGATACAGGTATTACAACTGTATTCGTTACTCACGACCAAGAAGAAGCAATGTCAATTTCTGATCAAATTGTCGTTATGAAACTTGGTGTTATGCAACAAATGGATTCTCCACAAACAGTTTATAATAATCCAGCTAACTTATTCGTTGCTCAATTCTTAGGAACACCTCCAATTAACGTTTTCAAAGGTGAAATCAAAGATGGTAAGGTAATGATTGGAACAGACGTCATTTATGAACTTGAAGATAAAGTAGAAGATAGACCTGTTACAGTCGCTATTAGACCTGAAGGATTTGCTCTTGGTAAAGAAGGCGATAAAGTTGGTCTTCAAGCTGATGTTGATATGGTTCAAATTCTTGGACGTGATATCTCAATCGTCGCTAAAAATGAAGCTTGTACAAAACCTACATTTAAAGTTATTGTTAGCAATGAAGATGATCTTGTTAAAGGTCACATTGTCTTATCAGTCAAACCAAGTAAGATGTTCTTATTTGATGTAGAAACAGAAGAGAGATTGAGAATTAAGTAGGAGGTATGGCAATGAATACACAAGAAGTCACTGCCTCTAACGTTGGACAAAACGTCCCAAACTGCGGCTACTATGATTCTGAAAAAGACGTAGTTGTAAGAGTAATCTCTCGCAGAAAAAACAAGAAGGCTTATAAAGTAACAAATATCGAAGATGTTGCTAGTAAGAACAACTGGAAAGCCTGGTTATATCTTGCTCCAGTTTTAGTCCTGATCGCTGTTTTCCTTATTTATCCTTTGATCGATACAATCGCTATTTCTTTCATGAAGAATTACAACTATCTCACAGGTGAAAATGAAGGATTTACTCTCAACAACTTCGGAGTTATTTTCGGATTAACAACATATAATGGGGCAAAGGAAACAAACTTTGTTAGATTCGCAATTCCAAACACGTTCATAATGTTAATTTCAGTCCCTATTTCAATTATTATTGCATTAATAATTTCTGTTGCACTTAACTCTATTAAGTGGCTACAAAAAACATTACAAACAATATTCTTCTTACCATATGTTACAAACACAATCGCTGTTGGTATGGTTTTCTCAGTTATCTTTGATTCAACCGGTATTATTAACTGGTTATTCCATTTAGGAGATTTCAAATGGATTCAAGGAGCTACACGTTGGAATGCTATGGTTCCATTACTTATTTATATTGTTTGGAGTAGCTTACCATTCAAGATCTTAATTTTCTTAAGTGGTTTACAAGGTATTGATAAACAATACTATGATGCTGCTAAAATCGACTCAACTCCAAAGGGAAGAGTCCTTACAAAAATTACTATTCCACTTTTATCCCCACAAATCTTGTACATTATGATTACAAGCTTTATCGGATCATTTAAGGAATATTCTTCAATTGTTGGTTTGTTTAATGGTCCAGGTACAACTAACGGATCTAAGAACATGTACACAGTTGTTTATTACATTTACGAAAACTTAAATACTCAAACTTCGTTTGCTGCAGCTGCAGCTGTATTCCTCTTCGTTGTTATTTTGATCTTTACATTCTTACAAATGTATGTTTCAAAGAAGAGAGTTCACTATTAAGGAGGAAAAGATGAATACTTCAATTAAACAAAACCTTAATAGCATAAGTGTTACTAGTAACATTAGACTTTCTATTTCTGAATCAGGAAAGACCGCAGAAGATATTAGAAAGACAGAAAAAGTCACCAAATCAATTTCTATGGTTCTCGTTTATGCTTTCTTGTTCATTATGGCATTAATTATTGTTTTCCCATTCTATTGGATGATAATTACATCGTTAAAACAAAATACAGAAATTCAAAGTAATACACAAACATTTTTCCCAAATATCGTTATGTGGTCAAACTATGTCTATGTCTTTAAGACATTTGATTTCTTCACATATATGAAAAACACTATCATCGTTGCTATCTTCTCAACAGCAGGTACTTTGATTACAACAGTCTTTGCCGCCTTTGCTTTTTCAAGATTAACATTTAAAGGTCGAGACTTCTTATTCATGATCTTCTTAATGACAATGATGATTCCGGGCGAAATGATGGTTATTTCTAACTACATTACTGTTGCTTCATTCGGTTGGATTGGAAACAATCAAACAATTACTCAAGCTTATTTAGCTATGATTGTTCCTTTCTTGGTAAGTGTTTTCCACATTTACTTATTAAGACAAAACTTTAAACAAATTCCAAACGAATTATATTTAGCTGCTAAAGTCGATGGTAAGAGCGACTGGACATATCTCTGGAAGGTTATGGTTCCACTTGCTGCACCAACACTTATTTCTATTACTATTCTTAAATTCATGGGAACATGGAACTCATATGTATGGCCAAACTTAGTTACAAACGATCCATCTTATCGTTTGGTTTCTAACGGTTTACGTGGTTCTAGCTTCACTGATTTAGAAAGTGGCCGTGTTGAATACGGCTATCAAATGGCTGCTACAGTTTTAGTAACAGTCCCATTATTCCTTCTCTTTGTATTTTTCCGTAAATACATTATGAAGGGTGTCGGCAGAGCCGGCATTAAAGGCTAATTTAAACAGGCAAATCTTGCTGTTTAAATATATATATCTATGTAGAGAAACTTGTTCAAGGAGGAAAATCATGAAAAAATCTCTATTACTCTTATTACCACTCGTCTTGAGTACAGTTACATTAGCTGCTTGCGGTGGAAACAATGGTGGTTCAAAGAAAACTACTATTACACTTTGGTCTATTACAGGTAAGAACAACCAAGGCCAACTCGAAAACTATATTAAAGCTTTCGAAGATAAGTATCCAGAATACAAGGTCAACAACGTTATTCAAACAGGTATGGGCTACAACGAGTTAAAGGATGCTGTTGTTAAAGGCTTTAGTGGTAACAACTATCCAGATATCGTCCAATGCTATCCAGATCATGTCGCAGACTATTTGGATTATGGCAAAGCTGTAAATCTTGACGATTACATCAACGATCCAGAAATTGGTCTTACAGAAAAAGATAAAAACGACTACATTGCTTCATTTATGGATGAAGGTAAGGGATATGCTTTCGAAGGAACATATTCACTTCCATATTGTAAGTCAACAGAACTTATGTTCTATAACGAAGATGTTTTACTTTCATTAGATCTTTCCGCATATGATGCAACAATCAATGGTGGAAAAGCACTTGATGCAAATTATTTTGACAATCTTACATGGGAAGAATTATTCAATAAACTTTGCCCAGCTCTTATCAAATACAACGACTCATTACCAGAAGGTAAAAAGATTTTATTATCAGACCAAAAATATCATGCTGTTTTCGCTTATGACTCCGATGATAACTTATTCATCACATTAGCTGAACAATATGGATATAAATATACTTCTGTCGATACATCAACAGGTAAAGGTAGTATTGATTTCGATAACGCAGAAATGAAGAACCTTATGAAGACATTCAGAACTGCTGCTGACAAAGGATACATCATTTCTAAAGGTAGCGCTGGTAACACATATACAAACGAATACTTCACAGCTAACAACACATTGTTCTCAGTTGGTTCATCCGGTGGTGTTAAATATCAATTCAGCGATTCAAACCCAATGAACGTTGGTGTTGCAAGAATTCCACACGCTGAAGGCCGTGATCCAAAAGTTATTCTCCAAGGTCCATCCTTAACAGTTCTCGATCACAACGATGAAGCAAGAATTAGAGGCTCTTGGTTATTATGGAAGACTATGACAGATGCTGAAAACTCATTAGACTGGGCTATCAACTCTGGTTATATGGGTATTAGAAGCTCTAACTATGAAAACGAAGACTACAAAGCTGCAAGTGATGTTAAGAACACAGAAGAAAAGACACTTGCTCGTTTAATGGCTAAGGCTAGTACATATGTTTCAAATATTATTAATGAAACATACACATCCCCAGCATTCAAAGGCTCTTCTGCTGCAAGAACAGCTGTCGGTGGTTTAATGACAAAAGTTTTAACACCAACAGAAGGTATTGAAAATATTGATACTTGGTTTAGTGACGCAGTCAACCAAACTAGATTACAAATGTAGTAATTAGAATTTATACTACTTTATAAATTATAGTTTTCCATCTAGGAGGGAAATATGAAAATTAAAAATAAAGCAGTCTATCTAATGAGTATTATTTCACTCTTAGGTGGACTTACTGGTTGTGGGAATAATAAAAGTGATGGTGTCGAAGTTATCTTCTGGCACACATTTGGTAAAACAATCATCACTGAATTAGAATCCCACATTTCAGAATTTGAAGATTATATTCAACAAACCGAAGGTAAAAAGGTTAAAGTTACTTTAAAATATCAAGGCGGATATGATGATATTTTAAGAAAGGTTCGTGATGGTTTCTCTGTTGGTACAACTCCAACAATGGCTATCGCTTATCCTGATCACGTTGCAGAATACATGCAAGCTGAAAAAACTCCTGGTCAATTTGTAGTCAATCTTGACAATTATATGAATGATCCTGAATACGGATTTGGAACTGAAGAAAAAATGGGAGATACAGCTGGTAAGGATGATATTGTCGCTGACTTCTTAGCTGAAGGACAACAATATAAAAATTCCGGAACATATTCTTTGCCATTAATGAAGTCTACAGAAATTATGTTCTATAACAAGACTTTAGTTCAAAAAGTATTTAGTTACTATAATCCTTCAATTTTAGGCGATCAAATTGATGAGTTCATGAGCACAATGACATGGAGTCAATTTATGGATATTTGCAAAGTCGCTGTTGAACACAAAGCAGATATTTCACCCACATTAGAAGAACCATTCCGTTATGATAGTGACTCTAACTTCTTTATCACTCAATTATCTCAATCTGGTTATAATTTCTTATCCACAGACGAAAGTGGCAATCCTGTTTTAGCTTTTGATTCAGCTGAAGCTAAAGAAGTCGTAAGAGGCTTAAAAGCTAATTACGATGAAGGTTTATTTACTACTAAGGGTGTTGAAGGCACTTATGGTAGTGATGCTTTTACTAAAGGTGAATGTATCTTCACAGTCGGTAGTTCAGGTGGTGCAGGATATAACTTCCCAACAGGCGACTCATTTGAAGTTGGAATTGCAAAAGTCCCAGCAATAAGTAATGAAAATGCTAAATATATTACTCAAGGACCAACTGTTACACTTTTAAGAAATAGTAAACTTTCAGACGAAAAGAATGACGAAGCTGTTAAATATGGCTGGAGATTCTTAAAGTATTTATTAACACCAAATGTTAATGTCTCTATTTGTATTAATAGTGAAGGTTACATTCCTGTAAGAGAAAGTTGCTATAAAACTGAAGATTATAATACATTCTTAGATAGTGGAATTGAACTTAGTAGATGTGCAAGTGTCGTTATTAACCAAATTGATGGACACTATATTACTAATCCAGTCTTTAAGGGCAGCGCTACAGCACGTAACGAAGCTGGTGGTATCTTAACTCAAGTCTTCTTGGGAAATAAGACAATTGACGCAGCATTTAGCGATGCAGTCAACCAAACCAGATTAGCAATGTAATGTGAGGAATTTTATGAAACACAAATTTATTTCTCGTATATTAACTATCGTCCTTTCTGTCGTCGCAGTTTCAGGTTTAGCAAGCTGTGGTACAAAGAAAATCGAATATATCGATGATCAATCTGTTAGATTAAATCTTGATTACAAGGGAAAAGATTTCTATAAAGATGGTGTTGCTGAAGTTACTTTAAAGACATGTATCGATGGTGATACTGCTCACTTCAGCCCAATAGCTGGTTCATCTAATATGGACACTATCAAATCTAGATTCTTTGGAATTGATACTCCAGAAAGTACAGGTAAGGTCGAACCATATGGTAAAGCTGCTTCTAACTTTACTAAAGAAAAATTAAAAACAGCTTCAGAAAAAGGAACAATCGTTGTTTCATCTGCTCAAGACTATTATGGTAAACCAAATCCAGACTCAACAGGTGAAAGATACGTCACTCTTATTTGGGTCTGTTTAGACAAAAAAAATGCTGATGTCGAAGACTTACGTTTACTTAACTTATGGCTTGTTCAAGAAGGATATAGCTATGTTAAAAATGTTGAAGCTATGCCTCAATATGCAGAAATCTTTGATAAAGCAGAAGCTCAAGCTGAAAAACTTAAACTCGTAATGTTTAGTGGCGAAGATGATCCATTATTCAACTATGGCGATTATAGCGATGTCTCCTTATTAGATATCAAACGTGAAGTTGAAAAATCATTAGCTGATTCAAGTTACGAAAACCCATACAACAACGTTAAAATTAGAATTCAAGGAACTGTTGCAGGTTATGCAAACCACATCCTTTATCTCCAAAACTACTATACAAAGGATCAAGGTGCAAAATATGATGAGGGCGAATATGCTGGTATCAATATTTTCTGTGGTATGTCAGCTGTACCATCAAAATTCACTAAGAAAAACACTTATATTGAACTTTGTGGTTTAGCTCAAGATAGTGAAAACTTTGGATTCCAAGTTACAGATGTCTACTCTTTCAATATTTTAGGAAAAAATGAAAACGATACAAAAGTTATCATTTCAGCAGAAGACAATGTTGAAGAACATAAACTTTATACATTCCAATATGCTGCTAAAGATTTGAAAGAAGCAAATTATGACTCACTCTTCTGCAGTGTTCAAATTACCGATACTGTCGAAGTTAGATCTATTTACAAAGCTTCTAACAGTGAAATTACTCTTTATTTAAAAGATGCTGATTTCTCAATCTACATTTCATTTATGTACACAGGTACAGATGATAGTTATTGGACTGAAGAAGAAAACTTTGTAGGTAAAAAATTTAAAGTTACAGGCGTTTATACATTCCATAAAGGCTCAAATTCTGGAAAGATTTCATGGCAAATCAATCCAAGCAATTCAAGCGAATTGGTCTGTGTAACAGAATAGGAGTGTGAACCAATGTATTGTACACATTGTGGTAAAAAAATTAACGAAAATAAGATAGAAGAAAAAAAGTCATCTTATAATATCGCTAATGAAAGCTTAACAAACAAAACCGAAATTCAATATGAATGTCCAAGATGTGGTGAGATTATCCATAATCATATTAGCAAAGAAGAAGAAAAATCCTTAGCAAGAGCAGCTCACGCTGAAATTCAAAGAGGACACAACTCTTTTTCTCGTGGCATGGGTAATTTTTGCATTGGTGTTATAGTCCTAATTATATCATTAATTTTCTGGAGATTATCTTATAAAGCAAATAATAATTTCCAACTTTCAACAAAATGTGTTGAATTCTATGTCTTTATAGTTTTACTTGTTATTGCTGTTGTTTTAATTATTTTAGGAACTACTTTAGCTCTCATGGGTATATTTAAGCAAAAAACATACAAGCAAATCCTTAAAGATATTCAAAACGAAACTTTTATCCAGTAGTTTAATTGTGAACAATAGGAGGAAAATATGAAAAAAACATTATTGACACTCACAATTGTCGGTCTCTTAGCAGCAGGTACAGTTACAACATTAGCATCATGTGGCGGCAATGGAAACAATTCTTCAAAAGTCGAACTTTCCAAAATTAAAGCTACAATTTCAAACAAAGAAGCACTTAAGGCAGAATGGCACCTTGGTGAAGCTAACCGTCAAATCACTTTAGAAACAGATTCTGCTGTTAATGTTAGTAATCTTGTTAACAAAGGCCAAATTCTTATTACATCATCAGATGAAAATGTTATCAAATTAATTGGTACATATCTCTCACCAGTTTCTGCTGGTACTGCAACAATTACAGTTACAACAGCTTCTGGCACAGATAGTGTTGAAATTACACTTCTCCCAAGAGAAACAGCTCCAGAATTCATCGTTCCATCAAGCTTTGGTTATGCTCTTGAATATGCACAAAAAGATAACGAATACGTTTATATTGTCACAGCTGAAGTTGACAAAGTTGAAGACACAACAGTCGGTAAGATGACAGTTAAAGCTGGTTCATCATCTGCCACCATTAATGGACTTACAGCCTCTTCCTCAAAATTATCATGGTCTAAAGAAGCTCAAGCTTTCGCAATTACTGATACAAACGACTATGGCACAAACGATTATACAAAGAATATTAAAGCTGGCGATAAACTTACAGTAGCTATGATCAGAAGTAGTGAATCTGTCACAGCAGTCTTACTTGCTAATAATGGCAGCTATGTCGTAAATGAAGTTCAAACAACAGACCAAGTTTATGACACCAAATTTAACAAGAACTATATCTATCAAGTTACAGGTAAAGTTACTGAAGTTAAGAATACTACATATGGTAATATCTATATCCAAACAGAAGGCTCCACAAAAGATCCTCTCTACGTTTATGGATGTACAGTTACAGCTTCAACATTAGTATACAAAGCTCCAAGCTGGACATTTACAAACCCAAAAGATTATAGCAGTAACGATTTAACAAAAGGTATTGCTGTCGGTGATACAGTTACAATTGTCGGTTGCCGTTGTGACTACAATGGAATAGTCGAACTTAACGGCGTTATCACAAACGTTCAAAAAGCCGCTGCTTAGTATTTTCCATCTACATAGATAAAACACCCTTAATTGGGTGTTTTATTTTTGAAAAATTTATCAATTTGGTTAATAATTTTTGATAAATGTTGTATTATATATTTGTTCGATTGGGGGCACTAAAATGCTATTTAGAATTTTTGGATTAAAAGAAACTACTAGTATTGCCATTGTCTCGGTTTTTGGTACGATTATTTGCATAGCTTTAATTGCGGCTATATTGCTATTTATATTCATTAGAAAAGGAATTCTAAAGATTTCTTTTGGCAAAGCTACAAAGACTATTTTGGGTAGATCACTTACTTTAGAAGATAAACAAAGTTCTGAATTAAAATCAAATGAAGTTAAGGTTGAAGAACTAGCTCCAATGAAGATCACAGTATTTGACATAAAAGAAGAACAAAAGAAATTTGATACAGCTCAACGTGAGTCAATTAAAAGCTCATCTACAAGTAAAAAAGCAAAAAAAGAAGAAGTTAAATAATCTCATAGGCGCAATACCTATGGGATTTTTAGGCTCTGTTGAATCTTATGGGGTTTTATGGGGTCGACTAAA
>FR898192.1 GCA_000437395.1 Clostridium sp. CAG:288
CTATGCTTTCTATATGGTGACCCATACGGGATTCGAACCCATGAATGTATCCTTGAGAGGGATATGAGTTAAGCCGCTTCTCCAATGGGCCATTTCTTTATTAATTTAAGCATACTTAAAGGGAATTATCAAGAAAATTATTTATATAATATGAACATTGGTATAAACTATGGTCAGGTGATTTATGTGCTTGAGAAATTAAAAGATTGTTTATTAAAAAATGAAAATAGAAAAGAATTATATTTAGCTACAATTGTTTTTGGCCTAGGATTAATATTTTCTATTATTGATTTTCAGTTTATAAAAAATGAACGAATAATCAACTATTTTCCTTTCTTCAATTTAATTGCTTATAACAATAATTCTATAAGTATATTTGCATGTTATTTTTGGGCTTTATCTATTATCGTTTTAACAATAGCTATAATTTTCTTTTGCAATAGACAAAAAAGAAATTTGTTAAAAAACGATTTACTTTGTTTATCTATAACTTGGTTAATACTATTACTTTCATATGTCGCAACTATGTCATGCACTTTATGGGGCATAACTAATATAACTAGTTTGTCTAATTTTAATTCTGAGATAACAACTAATATTTCTACATTTTTAGAGTATGATAGTTTAATAGCGTACAAATATATTAGAACTTATAAAGATGGTTCTTTTAAAGAAGGAACAGCATTAACTTTTAATTTTGTAATTTGCTTTATTGGAGCTGTTTTTAGCTTGATATTATCACTAATATCTAAACAGTTAGAATCAAAGAAAAATAAGACTAATAAATAATATAATAATATAGAATATTATTGCTTTAGTTGCACAAAATTGATATAGTATATCAGCGCAATTTATCTTTTTGATTGCGACTACACACACCATGAATCTGGTTGGCGAGTACGGATGCGACAGTGGATGTCAATTGCTCCGGGCCAACTTCTCGAAGTGGTGGAGGATATTAACGAATGGAGGTCACTTATGAGTGAACAAGAAGAAAAAGTCGTAAGCCCAGTTGAGGCTAACGCCGCTGAGGTCGAGAGCGAAGTCAAGACCGACATCATGGCTACAACAGTCCATAATGAAAACGATCCAGTTGTTAGCACAGCTGCATTATTAGAAGCAGGTGCTCACTTCGGTCACCAAACAAGACGTTGGGAACCAAAGATGAAACCATATATCTATGGAGTTAGAAACGGTCTTCACATTATCGACTTAGCCAAAACAACAACAAAGTTACAAGAAGCTTATATGGCTTTAAAACACATTGTTGAAAATGGTGGTAAAGTTCTCTTTGTTGGTACAAAGAAACAAGCTTCAGACATTGTCTTAGAAGAAGCTGTTCGTTCAGGTTCTTTCTATGTCAACACAAGATGGCTTGGTGGTACATTAACAAACTTTAAAACTCTTTCTAAGAGAACAAAGTTACTTAAAACATTAGAACAAATGGAACTCGATGGCGTTTATGAAACAATGCCAAAGAAAGCTGCTATTGAAAAGAAAAAGCAACAAGAAAAATTAGCTTATAACCTTGAAGGTATCAAGGAAATGAGAAAAGTTCCAAATGCAATTGTTGTCGTTGATCCAAAAGTTGAACACAACGCTGTTGCAGAAGCAAGAATTTTAAACATTCCAGTCTTTGCAGTTATGGACACAAACTGTGATCCAAGTGTTGCTGACTATGTCATTCCAGCAAACGATGACGGCGTTAAGGCAATCAAACTCATCGTCGGCATTTTAGCTGATGCTGTTGTTGAAGGTAAAGGCGGCGAAGTCTCATATGCATACAAAGTTGATGGTGAAGCTTTAGTTGCAATGAACGAAGCTCTTAAGAATGTTGATAAGGCAGAAGAATTACGTCTTATTAAGATGAAGCTTAGAGAAGATAGCTATGCTTTAAGAAATAACGGTAAAGTTAAGAGAGTTAAGAGAACAGCTCACAAAGAAAAGGCTGTTGCTGCTCCAGCTGCTGAAGCTGCTGCCGTTACACCAGAAGCAAAAGCTGAATAATAAGGAGATAAAAAATGTCTGAAATCATCGAACTCATTAAAGTCGTTCGTGAAAGAACAGGTGCTGGTCTTATGGACTGCAAAAATGCTCTTAAAGAAAGCGATAACGATGTCGAAAAAGCCTGCACTTGGTTAAGAGAAAAAGGTATTGCCAAAGCTGCAAAGAAATCAACAAGAATTGCTGCTGAAGGTTTAACAGCTGTTAAAGTCAATGGAAATAAAGCTATTTTAGTTGAAGTTAACTGTGAAACTGACTTTGTTGCAAAGTCTGATCCATTCATTGAATTAACAAACACTATTGCTGATACAGTTTTAAATCAAGATCTTGCTTGCGTCAACTGTGCTAAAGAAGCTACAGCTGAACTCTTTACTGATGCTACAGTTAAACTTGGTGAAAAACTCGATTTACGTAGAATTGAAGTTGTTAACAAAGAAGATAGCGATATCTTTGGTCAATATGTCCACATGAAGGGCAAGATCAGTGTTTTAGTTCAATTAGCTGGTGGAACACCAGAAATTGCTAAAGGCATTGCTATGACAATTGCTGCAAACAACCCACAATATGCAACAAAAGACGATATTTCTAAAGAAGAAATCGAAAAAGAATACAATATTCAAGTTGAAACAGCTAAAGAAGATCACAGCTTAGATGGTAAACCAGACAACATTAAAGAAAAGATTCTCCAAGGACGTGTTGACAAACACTTCAAGGAAATGATTCTTGTCGACCAAGAATATGTTCTTGATCCATCAATCACTGTTGGCGATTTATTAAAGAAGAATGGCGCTTCTATCAAGAAGTTTGTCCGTTATCAAGTTGGCGAAGGCATGGAAAAGCGTGTTGACGATTTTGCAGCCGAAGTCATGAATCAAGCTAAATAAAAACACTCTTTTGAGTGTTTTTTAATGCCCGAAGGAGGGGCAAAACAATGTCTGAAGTAAAATATAAACGCGTACTTTTAAAACTGAGTGGTGAAGCTTTACAAGATACACAAGATCATCAAATATTACAAGCAACTACTTTAAAGAATGCTGCTTGTGCCGTAAAAAAGATGGTTGATAAAGGTGTTCAAGTTGCTATCGTTGTCGGCGCTGGAAATATCTGGCGTGGAAAAATGGCTGATTCAATTGGAATTGATCCAGCAACAGCTGACTATATGGGAATGCTCGGAACTATGATTAATTCATTAGCACTTCAATCAGCTATTGAACAAGAAGGAATTGCTTGTAGAGTACTAAGCTCAATCAGTGCAACACAAGTTGCTGAACCTTATATTCGTCGCAGAGCGATTAGACATTTAGAAAAAGGACGTGTTATTATATTTGCAGGTGGTACTGGAAACCCATTCTTTACCACTGATACAACTGCAGCTCTTAGAGCTAAAGAAGTTCAATGCGATGTTATTTTAATGGCAAAAAATGGGGTTGATGGAGTTTATTCAGCAGATCCAAATGTTGATCCAACAGCCAAGTTATTAAAACATTTAACATATAGAGAACTTTTACAAAAAGAGCTCAAAGTTATGGACAGCACTGCAGTATCTTTACTTAAAGATTCAAATGTTCAAATCAGAGTATTTAATATGAGTGATATGGACAACTTTATGAAGGTTATTACAGGCTCTGACCTGGGTACAACAATAACAAAGGAGAACTAATATGGAAATTTTACAAGAATGTTCTGAAAAAATGGACAAAGCTATTACAAGCTACAAATCCACTTTAGGTACAATTAGAACCGGAAGTATTTCACCAATGATTTTAGATAAGATTAAAATTAACTATTATGGTGAAGATACTCCAATTAAAAACGTTGCATCAATTAATGTTCAATCAGCTTTGCAAATGATCATTAGACCATTTGATCCAAGCGCATTAAAACTTATTGTCGGCGCTATTGGTGATTCTGATTTAGGTATTAATCCTATCGTCGATGGAAACCAAATTCGTTTAAACTTCCCACCATTAAGTGGCGATAGACGTGATGAATTCTGCAAGCTTGCTAAAAAGTATTCTGAAGATGCTAAAGTAGCTGTTAGAAATATCCGTAGGGATATGAACGAACTTGTTAAAAAAGACAAGACCTTAAGCAAAGATATGTCACAAGATATGATGAACGATATCCAAAAGGAAACAGATAAGCATATCAAATTAATAGACGAAATCTTAGCTGCTAAAGAAAAGGAAATTAAGACTGTATAATGGCTACTCCTAATAGGAGTACCATGCCGATTAGGCACATTGCATTTATCATGGATGGAAATGGCCGCTGGGCAAAAGCCCGTGGCCTTCCTAGAACCATGGGACATAAAGCCGGAATTAAAAGACTTAAAGAAATAATTACTTTTAGTTTGTTTAATTGCGGTATTTTTTGTTGCTCATTTTTCTTGTTTTCTTGTGAAAACTTTAATAGACCTCAAGATGAAATCATTTTTTTATTTTCGTATTTTGAAGAATACTTAAAGAATGATATTGATTATTTTTTGCAAAACAAAATTGCGGTTAAAGTTGTAGGAGATTTAAATGACAAAAGAATTCCAGATAGTTTAAAAAACACAATAGCTTTGACTGTTAAAAAAACTGAAAAGTTTGAAAATAATAAAATTGTTAATCTAATGTTTAACTATGGTGGAAAACAAGAAATAATACATGCAATAAATGAAATCATAACAATAAATAACACTCGTAAAAATACACTTTTAATTAATGAAAACAATATAAAAAATTTTATGTATACAAATAAGTTGCCTGATGTCGACTTGCTTATAAGAACATCAGGAGAAAAGAGAATTAGCAATTTTATGCTTTATTATTTAGCGTATACTGAAATGTTCTTTATTGATACTTATTGGCCTGATTTTACAAAAGATGATCTTGAAAAAATTATAGATGATTTTTATAAAAGAAATCGAAGATTTGGAAGTGTTTAGTCAAAATTAACAATTTGTAATATAGTTATTATCATCTTTAGATGATAAAGCAAATATTTAATGATATAATCTTATATGTGTAAAAATCATTTATTTAGTTTTTCTAAGATTTACTATAAATGAATAATTTATATTGGGAGGCCACAAAATGAATAAGTTATCAGATGATTCAAAAAAATCGATGACATCAAGAATAATTACTGGTGCTTGCTTAGCGGCAATTGGAATACCTGTTATTATTTTTGGCGGATGGTTCATGCTGATTTTTGTTCTTCTTATTGCTGTGATAGCAATTCATGAAATATTACATGCTCCAGGTGATAAGTTTAATATCGTAGTTAAGATATTTACTTATGTTATGGTTTTATCATTTATTTATTGGATGTTTATTAAACAGGGTAATCTAGAATTAATGTTTAAAGAAAATACCTTTGTAATGGATAACGTTAAAGTATCTACAATGGGAATTACTGTTTACTTCTTAGTATTGATGACATTTTCTATTTTATCTGAAAAATTCACTATTGCAGATGTATGTTACTTGTTTACAATAGGTGTGTTTTTCGGCTTAGCTACTTTATCTATATATTTTTTAAGATATTTTCCAGATGGAAGTAATTATTATGGCTCAAACGATTTAAAATCATGCTTATTATTCTTTTACGTTTTAATTGGAACGTTCATGTCAGACATTGGTGCTTATTTTACTGGCGTTTTATTCGGAAAGCACAAAATGAATCCAAGAATTTCTCCTAAAAAGACATGGGAAGGGTTTGTTGGAGGAATAATTTTTTCAATAGCATTTAGCTTTGGATTTGCAGCTGTTTGCTCAGCATTGAATGCTCCTATTTTACCAGGTGTCTATGATTTTAAAGAACTTCGTTGGCTTAACATCTTATTAGTCTCATTAATTATGCCTATCACAAGTAACTTAGGTGATTTCTTGTTCTCAGCTATTAAACGTAATTACGCAATAAAGGACTTTGGAACAATATTCCCAGGTCATGGTGGCGTATTAGATAGAATGGATTCTTTGCTTGTATCAAGCTTAGTTGTAGCTATATTTACCATCCTAATTTCTAATGGTTGGTCCTTAATGATATGATAGATATTATTATTCTAGGTGCTACTGGTAGTATTGGAAAGCAAGCAATATCGCTTATAAAAGATTCTCAAGAATATAATTTAATTGGATTCACATTTGATAGAAATTATAAAGAAGCATTAAAAATACTAGATGAATTTCCAAATGTAAAAGCTATTGGAATTAACAATAGCAAAATAGCTTCTATTATTGAAGAAAGATATAAAAATAGCTTATCTATATTCAAAGGTGAAAAAGCTAATATTGAACTTATAAATTGCTATAAAGGAACTTTTGTTTTAAATGCACTTTCAGGTATTTCTGGAATCGAACCAAGCTTTGAAGCAATTAAAAATAAGTCAATTCTAGCTTTGGCAAATAAAGAAACAATTGTTGTTGGTGGAGAACTATTTAAAAAATATTGTAAACAATACGATGCAACAATTTATCCTGTTGATAGCGAACATTCAGCTCTATACAAATTGTTATCTAAATTTGATAAAGATGAAATTAATAAAATTGTAATAACAGCTTCTGGTGGATCGTTAAGAAACTTTGATTTATCTAAGTTATCTAAAGCTACAATAAATGATGTTTTAAATCATCCAACTTGGAAAATGGGTGCTAAAATAACAGTTGATTGTGCTACTATGATAAATAAAGCGTTTGAAGTTATTGAAGCGTCAGTTTTATTTAATTATCCTATAGATAAAATTGAAGTTTTAATGCACGACCAGTCATTAATACACGCCGGATTAAGAACAGTTGATGATTCTTTAGTTTTAGAATCAGGACCAAACGATATGAGGATTCCTTTAGCTTATGCTTTGAACGGCATGAAACGTATTAAAGTAAAAGATGTTTCTAAATTATTGCTTAATGAAAACAATCCATTAACTTTTAGGACATTTGATGAAAAAAGGTATCCGATATTTAATTTCACATTAGATGCTTTTAAGAAAGGTGGAACAGCTCTAGCGATTATTAATGCAAGTGATGAAATAGCAGTTAACGCTTTCTTAGAAAATAAAATTAAGTATACTAATATCTATGATGTAATAAGACAAACTTTTAACAGATGTCGCATTGCACCAGTTGATTATTTAGAAGATATAATGTATGCTTTGAAAACCGCAAAAGATGAAGCGCTAAAAGTAATTGAAAGTTTATAAAGGAGATTTATGGAAATTTTAAAGACAATATTAAACCTTGTTGTATTTCTCTTATCAATTTGTGTCTTAGTTTGTGTTCACGAATTAGGACATATGTCCATGGCAAAACTATTTAATGTTTATTGTTATGAATTCTCAATTGGTATGGGACCAGCAATATATCAAAAGAAACCTAAAAAAGGTAGTAAACAAGAAACGATTTTCTCTATTAGATGCCTTCCAGTTGGTGGATATGTATCTATGGCTGGAGAAGAAGATGCCGAACAAAATCCAGAAGTTAAAGTTCCTAAAGAAAGAACAATTGAAGGAATTTCACATCCAAAGAAAGCAATTGTTATGGTTGCTGGTGTTGTTATTAATTTCATTGTTGGTTATTTGTTATTCTTCTTTGATTATGCTTTTTGTAAACAAGTTAACCCATCAACAAATGTTGTTACAGTAGTTAAAGATACTAAACTTGCTGAAACTGGATTAGTTACAGGTGATAAAATTGTTAAAATAGAACAAAACTTTTATATTGATAATACAAAAGTTGGTACACTTGTAAACGATATTAACGATTACTATGATATTCAAATAGCTCTTAGTTTGATTAAGAGTACATCTGAAAATACATATTATACAGAATACTATCCAAAATCTGAAGGTGACTATAGAACAGTTACAATTACAGCTATAAAAAATGGTAGTGAAACTGAAGAACAATTAAACTCATTTGAAACCTTTGCAGTTAAAACAGAAGGTAAAGACGATGAATTTACATACGGCACTATTGGTGTCTCAGCTTATAAACAATATATAGGCATAGGCAGAGCTTTTGTTGAAGCAGGAAAAAGATGGGCTTATGGATGTGGTGCAATATTTATCGCGTTAGGACAAGCCTTTACTCCTGCTGGCGCAGCACAATTAGGTGGTATTATTGCTATGTTTAAAGTCTCTAGTATGGCTACTGCTGCTGGATTGAGTACTTTCTTGCAATTATGGGGCTTGATTTCAGTCAACCTCGCAATATTTAACTTATTGCCATTTCCTGGATTAGATGGTTGGCAGTTGCTAGTTACTTGCATTGAAGGTGTCTCTAAGAAGAAAGTTCCATCAAAGTTCAAAATAATTGCTACTTATATTGGATATGCGTTATTAATGTTATTAGCTATTGTTCTTTTATTTAAAGATATATTTTTCCCAGCAATTTAATTTAATCCACTAGATTATTCTAGTGGATTTATTATGAGGTGTTTTATGGATAGATTAGTTGAAAGATTTTTGACAAAAATTGAAGTTAAAGATATGAAACCTTTTGAAAACTCTTTTTTTACAAAAATGGAAAATTTAAAAGAAATTAATAAAATCGTTGCTACTCTTTCTGTTGAAAAATATCTCCCAATAACTTCGTATATTGATTTTTTCAGAGGTACTGCTGAAATTGAAAAAAGAGGAATATTTATTAGTGATATAACTTTTAAATATAGAAGTGAAGATGACATTTTAGATCTTGTCGATGATTATTTAGATTATTATGAAGTGTTTGATATCGATGATGTAAAAGTAGATGAAAACAATTTATATTTGTGCTATCACGATTTAAGCTTTGATACATTACTTAAGGACACTGTTGCTAGATTAAAAAAGTTTTTAAAAGAGATTAATTCAAAATATATTCCATCGTTAGCTTATAACCCAGAATTTATATCTGAAGAAAAAGAAAAAAATATCGATGATGATTTTGATGATTTTGATTTCTACGCTCAAAAAGAAGCTGATTATAGAAAAGAAGCAGAGTATTCTAAGAACTTACAAATTCAAGCTAAAAAAGAATGGGAACAAAAGCAAAAAGATATGCAAATGTTTTACCCTATGAAACTTGTAGATGTAAAAGAAGGAATGCGCGTCATAGTTGAAGGAAAGATTTTTAAAAGAGAAGATAAGCAAACAAAAAAAGATAAACTTTTAGCTACTTTCTGGTTTACTGATGGCTCTTCTTCAATTAACTTTAAAATGTTTGAAGGTAAGAGATGGGATTTAGAAACTATTAATTCTTTTACAGTAGGTAAAAATTGCAAAATTAAGGGCTTAGTTGAATTTGATTCATTCTCAAACCAAATAGAAATTAATGTCAATAAAATTGAATTGTTACCTGATGATGAAGCTAGAACTGATGAAGCTACAGAAAAAAGAGTTGAACTACATCTTCATACAAAAATGTCAGCTATGGATGCAGTTTCAACTATCACTGATTATATTGATGTAGCTAAAGCAATGGGTCATAAAGCTATAGCTATTACTGATCACGCTGTTGTTCAATCTTTCCCTGAAGCGCAAGATATGGGAAAGAGAAAAGATATAAAAATAATTTATGGGGCTGAATTATATATGGTTGAAACACAATTAGACAATGTGTTTAATCCATGTGAAACGCCTCTAAACGATGGTAAATATGTTGTTTTCGACTTAGAAACAACTGGTCTTTCTGCTCGTTACGATAGAATTATTGAGTTTGGTGCTGTAAAGGTTGAAAATGGAGTTGTCATAGATGAAGTTGACTTCTTTATCAATCCAGATATTGAACTTAAAGCTGTCACTACAAATTTAACTGGCATTACAAATGAAATGGTCAGAGGTGGAAAGAGTATTTCTAAGGCTCTTGATGATATTGTTGAATTTATTGGTGATGCAATATTAGTATCACACAACGCTACATTCGACGTTGGTTTCTTAAATGAAGCTCTAAAAAATAATAATAGAAAACAACTCGATAATCCTGTTGTAGATACTCTTCCATTATCTAGATATATATTTAGTAAACAAAAATCTCATACATTAGGCGCTGTTTGCCGCTCTTTTGACGTAAGTTATGATGAAAGTAGTGCTCACAGAGCTATTTATGATGCTCAAGTTTTATCTAATGTCTGGCAATGTATGATTTCAACTTTATCTAAAAATAATCCAAATATTAGACATTGTGATTTGGAGGGATTAACATGTCCAGATATTCCATTTATCACAAGACCTAATCACGTAACTGTCTATTGTAAAAATCAACAAGGATTAAAAGATTTATTCCAAATTATATCTGCTTCAAATATTGACTATTTAGGTGATGTTCCTAGAGTTCCAAGATTTTTATTAGAAAAATTTAGAGAAAATTTAATAATAGGTTCTGGATGTGTTAACGGTGAAGTTTTCCAAGCTAACTTAACAAGAAGTGAAGAAGTAGTTATGGAAAAAATGAAATTCTATGATTTTATAGAAGTTCAACCACCAGCAAGCTATTCATTCTTAGTCCCAGATGGTCAAGTATCATCAGAAGAAGATATTAAAAAAGTAATAAGAGACTTGATTGCTACTGCAAAGAAATTGGGTAAAATTGTCTGTGCTACAGGTGATGTTCACTATGCTAATCCATCCGATAAAATATTTAGAGATGTATATATATTTGCTAAAGGACTTAAAGGAGCACGTCACCCATTAAACCCTTATCGTAGAGATAGAGGAGCTGAATACGAAAACCCAGATCAGCACTATAGATCAACAGTTGAAATGAAGGAGTGCTTTAGTTTTTTAAACGACTCTGAATTAGTTGATGAAATAGTTGTTAAAAATACTAATTTGATTGCAGATATGTGCGATGAAATTAAACCTATTAAGGATAAGCTTTATCCACCTAAAATTGATCACTGTGCTGAATTACTCGAAAAGATGGTTTTTGATAAAGCTCACGACTGGTATGGAGATCCATTACCACAAGTTATATCTGATAGACTTGAAGCTGAATTAAAAGGTATTAGAGAAAATGACTACTATGTTATTTATTATATTGCTAGCAAATTAGTTTCTATGGCTAACCAAGCTGGTTATATAGTTGGATCACGTGGATCTGTCGGATCTTCTTTTGTTGCTACTATGGCTTCAATTACAGAAGTTAACCCACTTCCACCTCACTATAGATGCCCAAAGTGCAAACATCTTGAATTTGTTGATCCAAATGAATGCCACTCTGGTTTTGATCTTCCTGAAAAGGATTGTCCTGAATGTGGACATAGAATGATTCACGATGGTCAAAATATTCCTTTTGCTACTTTCTTAGGATTTAAAGCTGATAAAGTTCCAGATATCGATTTAAACTTTCCAAGTGACTATCAAGCTAAAGCACACGAACTAACTAAGGACTTGTTAGGAAAAGACAACGTCTTTAAAGCAGGTACAATTGAAACTGTTGCTGAAAAGACTGCTATTGGTTATGTAAAAGGATATTTTGAAGCAAAGCACATTGATCCTGATAGTATTAGAAAAGCTGAAATTGAACGTTTAGCAATTGGATGTCAAAACGTTAAAAGAACAACTGGTCAACACCCAGGTGGTATTATTGTTATTCCTAATAATATGTCTGTTTATGACTTTACTCCAATTCAATATCCAGCAAATGAAACTGAAGCAAGCTGGAAGACAACTCACTTTGATTTCCATGCCATTCACGATAACGTTTTAAAACTAGATTTACTTGGTCACGTCGATCCATATGCATTGCGTATGATGACAGATATTACAGGTATTGATGTTCATGATATACCTTTAAATGATCCACAAGTTTTGTCTTTATTCTCATCAAATAAGGCTTTGAATCTTAAAGAAAATGTTTTAGGACAATCGACAGGTGCCTTAGGTTTACCAGAATTTGGCACTAACTTTGTTAGAAAAATTCTCGAAGAAACAAGGCCAAAGACTTTTGCTGACTTGTTAATTATCTCAGGCTTATCACATGGTACTGATGTTTATAATGGCAACGCACAAGATTTAATTAATTCTGGCGTAGCCACTTTGAGAGACGTTATTGGTTGTCGTGATGATATTATGACAGGATTAGCAGATAGATATGGTATTAATCCTTCAGATTCATTTAAAATCATGGAATTAGTCCGTAAAAATAACTTCACAAAGCCTAAATTTGCTGCTGATAGAGAAAAATATGAAGCAATTATGCGTGAGCATAATGTCCCTGAATATTACATTGAATCATGTTGTAAAATTAAATACTTGTTCCCTAAAGCTCACGCTGTAGCTTATTGTATGATGGGTGTTAGAGTTGGTTGGTTTAAAGTTTATAAACCATTGGCTTATTATGCTACATATTTCACAGCTAGATGTAATGCTTATGATTTAGATACCATGGTTAAAGGTAAAAAGGCTGTTGCAGCAAGATTAAAGAGTATTGCTGATAGACGTGCAGCTAGAATGAAAATTGAAAACAAGGAAAATGATATCGAAGCAACCTTAACTATTGCTATGGAAATGCTTGATAGAGGGTACAAATTTTTACCAATCAGCATTACTAGATCGGATGCTATAAGATTTACAATAGATGAAGAACAACAAGCTTTAATTCCACCATTTTCTGCAATTGATGGCTTAGGTGAATCTGTTGCTACTTCAATTGTTGAGGCTAGAAAAGAACATCCATTTACTTCTGAAGAAGATTTATCAAAGCGAACAAGACTTAGTTCTCAAAAAATAAGTGAATTAAGAGAAATGAACGCTCTTGATGGTTTGCATGCTAGTGAACAAATGACATTAGATGATTTGTTTAATATGTAAAAATTGGTATAATAATTTAGGAAGGTGAACTATGACACTAACAAAACTAGCTTTATATATTATTTTACCGATAGCGATAATTTTGTTCATAATACTTTTAATATATATTATTGGTAATGTATATAATGGATTTATAAAGAGAAGATCTAAAGTTTCTGCTTCCTGGCATGAATTAAAAAAAGCAATTATTCGTTGCTATCAAACATTGCCTGCTGTAATTAGAAATGCTAATTTAACACCTGAAAGTAGAAAGCTACTTATAGATGTTTATAAGACTTATCAAAGTTTAAATATTGATAACGATATTTCTAAATTAGCTGAGAATGATCAAATATTTCATGATTTTATGAAAACTTTTGATCCTAATTCAATTTCTAAAGATTCTAAACTTGCTCAAGAAGCTGTTGAATTTATGATTTCTGAAAGAAGAAACTTAAACTTTTCTATTCCGTTATATAACTCTAATGTAAGCGATTATGAATACTTTAGAAGATTAAAAGTTAATAGAGTTTTTGCTAAAATGTTCCATTTTGATGCAAAACAATATTTTATGACTGAAGAAAAAATAAAAAGACTAAAAGAAAACAAAGAGCTTCCTAGATAATAGTTTTCTATTATCTAGTAGCTTTTAACGGGACATAGCGTAGCTTGGTATCGCGCCTGGTTCGGGACCAGGAGGGCGAGGGTTCAAATCCCTCTGTTCCGACCAAATAGAATGAATAGGTTTAATACGAATAAAGTATTAAGCCTTTTATTTTATAGTATTAATTCATATAAAAATTTATTTATAAATGCGTTTATTCTTTTGAAAAAAGTGCACTTACGTGCTTGAAAAAAGTGCACTTATATGCTTGAAAAAAGTGCACCATCATAGTAGAATCATATTGAAAGGTGATTAACTATGCCAATTAAACTTGAAAATTATAAAGAACGATTAATTGATAAAACTATTGAGTTATATTTAAAAACATTTAAAGCAATTCAAATTGTTGGTCCAAAATGGTGCGGCAAAACATGGACTAGTATGCATCATGGTAATTCTATTGTTAGATTAACTGATATAGAGAAAAGAAAACTAGCTATACTTAATCCGAAGTTAATTTTAAATGAGAATATTCCAGAAGTTATTGATGAATGGCAACTAGTGCCAGAATTGTGGGATGCTATTAGAAATGAATGTGATCTGAGGGTCTCAAAAGGAAATTTTATTTTAACAGGCTCAACCGCTTTACTAGATAAGGAAGAGAAATCTAAGATTAAGCATACTGGTACTGGTAGAATTATTAAAATAAATATGTTTCCTATGACAACATTAGAATTAGGTAAATCTCTTGATTATATTTCTTTAATGGATATGTATGAAGGAAAGGAAATTAATAAATTAGTTGATCCTTTTGATATATATGAAATTACTAGACTTATTATAAATGGTGGATGGCCTGAAAATTTAGGCCTTTCGAATTTAGAAAGTGATGGTTTACTAGCACGTGAATATATAAAGTCAGTTGTAGAAAATGACGTTAATGAAAATTACAATGATGATAAATTCTTGTTTGACTCACAAAAAATGATGATGATTCTTAAGTCATTAGCAAGAAATGAGTCCAGTTATGCAGCAGAAGCAACTATTTTGAGAGATTGCTTTAATTTTAGTAATGGCGAAGAACAAACATTAAATAAAAGAACATTATCTAGATATTTAGACATTCTAGAAAAGTTATACATTATAAATAATCAAGAAGCTTATTCAACTAATTATAGAACTAGTTCAAGGGTTGGCAAAAAGGCAAAGAGAAGATTTGTCGATCCGTCTCTTGCGGCTGCTCTTTTAGGCTTAACATCTGAAAAACTAATTAATGATTTAAATACATTTGGATTATTGTTTGAGTCTTTAGTAGTTAGAGATTTAAATGTGTATATGGAATATTATAGAGGTCACGTTTATGCTTTTAGAGATAATTTAAGTAATGATGAGGTTGATGCTATAGTTGAATTTAGTGATGGTGAATATGGTGCAATTGAAATTAAACTAGGAGATAATCAAGTAGATGAAGCAATAAAATCATTAACTAAATTTAATGATAATGTCGCTAAAAAGCCTAAATTTCTATGTGTGATTGTAGGTATAGGATTTGGACTTACAAGAGATCCTAAATCTGGAGTATATGTTGTTCCATATAATACATTAGGAATGCATTTTAATGTCTAAACTAATTCATTTTAAATATGACAAATACGTTGAAGTTGAAGGAGATAAGATTTCTTTAACTAAAACAACTCCACCAGAAGCACTATCAAGAAAATAACTTGAAGATAAAATAAAAGACTTATTCAAAGGATAATATTGATAAGCATAGTGTAAAGGATTGAAATGGCAATCTAGTACCACAACAAAATGGTCCGAAACTAGTTCAAGGGTACGAACTTTTATGAAGTGGTACGAAATTGTATCAAATGTTGTGTTTCTAGACATTATTGTAAATTAAGTCTGATACATGTTATCAGACTTTTTATTTATCAAAAAATAAAAATGTGTCATTCTTGATTATTTTAAATTTATTTATCAGTATACTCTTGAGTATTATACTTAAGAGTATACAATTGTTAATACTATTATTTATTTTCATCATCTTTATTTTTTGTAATCAATTTATCTATTGGGCAAAAAACAATATAAAATACTGGGATAGTTAAAAATAATATCCATAATGGATGCCACAAATTGTAATACATTGAAAATCCACAATATGCCGCTGCTATAGCCATTGGATAGCAAAAAGCAGTTATTTTACGCTTATAAATCATAATACATATAGATGGTATAACTGGTATCAATAAAAATAAAAACCAAAAATATTTCCAACCATTATTATCTTTAAGCATGATGCCTAGTTTAACATAAACAGCAGTTGCTATTATTGTATAAGCTTCTGCTAAACTATCTTTAATTGCTTCGTACTTTTTGTTTTTATTATTTTCTAATTTTAATTCATCAATATGCTCATTATTTGAATCCTTATTTTCATTTATTAGATCTATGGCATCATCGCCATTTAATAAGTTGTCTAGAGTCATATTATAGATTTTGGCTAATTAAATTATCTGTATCTGGAGATGATTAGCTACGTTCCCATTTTGATATAGCTTGTCTGGATACACCTAGTTTTGCTGCTAATTCTTCTTGGGATAAATTATGTTTTTTTCTAAGTTCACATAGTCTATTTGCAGTTTTAATGTTCATAAGTATTACCTCTTTATGCAATAATTATACAAAATATGCTAGTTGCTAACTACCAATTCTAGTTTGAGATATTCGCAACCATTGGTTGCTAAATAAGTTTATCATGTATTTTTAATTTCAAATTAATAATTATAAACTAAAAATCATATAACGTTATTTGATTTATAAATTAGAAAAATATTATTTTAATAAAAGTATTGAATAGTAAATTATAGAGTAATATTTTATTAATCGAGGATAAACATATGAAAAAATTGCTTTGTTACCATGCCTTTTATTATTGTGCAGTTGTGAGGTTAGCAACTATCTTGTAAGAAATTGTGTCGATAGTCAATCTAGCACTTCTTTTTCTTCAAAGTATGAATATTTTAAAGGCACTAGAAATTATCAAATAAAAATAAAAGAAAGTAAGTCTATTGAAGTTAATATAGTTTCAAAAGAAGGAACTTTAAGTATTGAAGTATATGATAAAAATACATCATATTATGAAGGAAATATTGATAAAGACTTCGACTTTACTATTAACCTAGAAAAAGGCAATTATAATGTAAGCATAAAAACAGATAAACATTCAGGAAGTTATAAATTTTCTTGGTAAATTAAATTTTTATAGGCAATTACTTCTAATTTAAATTATTAATAATATTTTAAAATATTATTAAGCTCATCATTTATTTATGTAAATATTAAGCTATAAATGATATACTTTTATAGTAGAAAATAAGGATAAAAAAATGAGTATTAATTTTGAAAAAGATTTAAATAAACAACAGTTTGCTGCTGTAACTAGCACTGCAAAACATTTAAGAATTGTCGCTGGTGCAGGAACAGGAAAAACAAGAGTTTTAACATATAGACTAGCATATTTAATTTCTGAAAGACACATAGCTCCAAAAAGAATAGTAGCTATAACTTTTACAAACAAGGTTGCTGCTGAGATGAAGGAAAGAGTCTATAATTTACTTACGGATTCTGAAAGAATGTTAGGTTCACCTTTAATTTCTACCTTTCATGGTTTTTGCTATAGATTCTTATCTAGAGAAATAACTCATATGCAAGGATTTACAAATAAATTTCAAATTGCAGATGATGATGTACAAAATGATATATTCAAATCTTTTGCAGAAAAGCTTGGATATAAAATGAAAAGCCCATATATGAGTTTATTGGTTGGTACGATAAGAAATTTAAAAACAAAAGGTGTTTTTGTTGACCAAATATCTAATAGTGATGTACCACTTGCTGCCCCATTTACTTTTAAAGTTTTAGAAGAAGTATATAGTGGATATCAAGAAAAATTAAAGCAATCAAATTTATTAGATTTTGATGACTTATTAATGTTTACTTTAAGAATATTAAAAGAAAACGAAAACGTTAGAAGACAATGGCAAAGCATATATAGTGTTTTTCTTGTCGATGAATTTCAAGATACAAACCAAGTTCAATATGATATTGTTAAGATTTTGATGAATAATGAAACAGAATTAGCTGTTGTTGGTGATCCAGATCAAACAATTTATACTTGGCGTGGTGCTGATAATAATTTAGTAAGATACCAATTAGAAAAGGATTTTAAAGATCTTGAAACAATCACATTAGATGAAAATTATCGCTCAACACAAGCAATTTTGGATAAAGCAAATTTATTGATAAAAAATAATTCAAACAGAATGGAAAAGAATCTTGTTGCAGCAAATAAAGAGGTTGGCGATAAAGTCGAATGTTTAAGAGCTAACAATGCTGAAGAAGAAGCAAGAATGATTGCAACTAAAATTTATGGATATCATAAAAATGGCGTCAAGTATTCTGATTGTGCAATTATATACAGATCTAACTATCTTTCACGTGCTATTGAACAAGCTTTATCACAGGCTGGTATTCCTTATAGACTTTATGGCTCATTAAAATTCTATGAAAGAGCAGAAATTAAAGATGCCTTGTCGTATTTTAGATTGTTAGTTAACCCTGATGATGCGTTTTCTTTTGCTAGAATTCTTAAAGCTCCAGCAAAAGGAATAGCTGAGAAAGGTGCTTTAGAAATAAATCGTGTGTGTGAAAAATATGGTGTTAATATTTTAGACGCAATCGATGAACATTTAGATGAGATACACTTAGGTTCTAAACCAAAGTTATGTTTAAAGCAATTTATAGAAGCATATAAAAATTGCTTAAAAGATTTGGAAAAGAATGACGATTTAAATTTAGTTTCAACTATTTTAACAAACTATCTTGATTCAGTAGGATTCTTAGATTATGTAAAAGAAATAGATAGAAAAAATGAAGATAAATCTGATGACAAAAATTCAAATAGCAAATTTGATAACGTAATGGAACTTATGTCGTTTGTTAATACGTTTATGCTTAGTCCAAGTAATGAAGAAGAAGGATTGGAACCAACATTAGAAGATTTTTTGATTTTGGTAGCTATTCAAAGTAGTCAAGATGAAGTTGATTCAAACGCTGATGCTGTTTCAGTTATGACAGCACACATTTCTAAAGGACTTGAATTTCCTTGTGTTTTTGTCACAGGAGTTAACCAATTTATTTTCCCTAGTTCCCATGCTATAAACGAAGGAACAAAAGTAGCAATTGAAGAAGAAAGACGTTTAATGTATGTCGCTATGACTAGAGCTAAAAAACATTTAACAGTTTCATATTTTGGCGGTTATAACTTTAGTCAAGGAAGCAATAATATTCCTTCTATTTTCTTAAAGGAAGCAGGATTATTGCAAAAAAATAGTATTTCAAACGGATATAGTATTTCATCTCCAAAAACAACCGGAGTGTACTTTAAAAATGCATCAAACGAATATAATAGAATTCAAAAGATACTCAATAAAAATTATGCTTCTCAGCAAAAAGAAGAAGAATATCAAGGCAGAAGAGGAATAATTAATTCTAATCCAAATATTGGCACCAAAGACCATTATGAAATTGGTGATAAATGCGTCCATACATCATATGGAATTGGAACTGTTACAGCTATAAATGGTGATAGATTAACTGTTGATTTTGGTGAAAAAGGTACAAAAATGTTAATGAATGGATTTAAAGCTTTTAAAAAGTTAAACAATAATAAATAGGAGATACACTATGGATTTAGAAAAAGAAAGAGTTAAAGAACTAACTGAACTTCTTAATCGTTATAACTATGAATACTACGTTTTAAATCAATCTTCTGTCAGTGATGCTGAATTTGATAGATTAATGCAAGAGCTTCAAAGACTTGAAGAAAAAAGACCTGATTTGAAAGACAGACTTTCTCCAACATCGAGAGTTGGTGGCGCTGTTTCTTCGGAATTCCAGAAAATAACTCACACAAGATTAATGCTTTCACTTGCAAATGCTTTTAATGAAGACGATTTAAGAGATTTTGATAGAAAAATAAGAGAAGCAACAGGTTTAAAAGTTGTTCCTTACATGTGCGAAGTTAAAATTGATGGCTTAGCTATGACTTTGGTTTACGATAAAGGTAAATTAGTTTATGGTGCAACTCGTGGTGATGGTAATGTCGGTGAAGATGTTACAAATAATCTTTTAACTATTAGTTCTATTCCTACTACGATAAAAGATGAAAGAAATATCGAAATTCGTGGTGAAGTATATATGCCCAAAAAGTCACTTGAGCTTTTAAATGAAGAAAGAAAGCAAACAGGTGAACAACTATTTGCAAATGCTCGTAATGCAGCAGCAGGATCAATTAGACAATTAGACCCAAAAATCACAGCGCGAAGGAAATTAAATGCCTTTTGGTATTATTTTGTTAACGCTAACGAATGTGGATTTACTCTTCATAGTGATTCACTTAACTATATTAAATCTTTAGGATTCAGAGTTAATGAAGAACGTAGAAAAGTAAACGGTATTGAAGAAGTTTTAGAATACGTAAAAGAATATACAGAAAAACGTCCATCTCTAGATTACGATATCGATGGCTTAGTTATTAAAGTTGATGATATAAGACTTTATAACGAAATTGGTTACACTATGAAAACTCCAAAGTGGGCTATAGCTTATAAATTTCCACCAGAAGAAGTATATACTAAGCTCCATGATATTCTTATTACAATAGGTAGAACTGGTAGAGTAACTCCTAATGCTATATTAGAACCTGTAAGAGTTGCTGGCTCTATGATAGCTAGAGCTACACTTAACAATGAAGATTTTATCAACGCTTTGGATGTAAGAATAGGTGATTATGTCAAACTTCATAAAGCAGGTGATGTTATTCCTGAAGTTTGTGGTGTTGATTTAAAGAGAAGGCCACAAGATTCTAAACCATTTGTTATGAGTGAAGAGTGCCCATATTGTGGACACAAGCTTGTAAAAAAAGATGCAGTTCATTATTGTGTTAATGAAGATTGTCCATCTAGAAGTATAAATAAATTGATTTGGTTTGCTTCTGATGGCGGTATGGATATTGATGGCTTAGGAGATTCTTTAATTGAAGATTTATTTAATGAAAATCTTTTAAAAGAATTTGATGATATTTATACTTTAAAAACACATAGAGAAGAATTATTATTGCTGGATGGAATAGGTAAAAAAACGGCTGATTCATTATTTGAAGCAATAGAGAAAAGTAAAAAGAACAGTGTAGAGATGTTAATCGCTGGTTTAGGTATACCATTTGTAGGTAAAAAAACAGCAAGAATATTAGCAAAGCACTATAAATCATTAGATAATTTAATTAATGCAAAATATGAAGATTTAGTTGGATTAAAAGACGTCGGTGATAAAACAGCTGAATCTTTAAGAAATTATTTTGAAAATAGTAAAAATATTGACGTAATTGAAAAGTTAAAAATGGAAGGTGTCAATATATTGTGCTATGATAGTGAGGTTGAAGCAAAAGAAAACTTCTTTAAAGGTAAAAAATTTGTTTTAACTGGAACCTTAGAATCATCTGATAGAAACTCTATGACAAAAAGGCTAGAAGCTTTAGGAGCTATATCAGCTTCATCTGTATCCAAAGCTACAGATATGGTCATAGTCGGAAGTGATCCTGGTTCAAAATATGAAAAAGCTAAAACTTTAGGTATAAGAATAATTTATGAAGATGAATTGCTTTCTTTACTTAAAGAAGCTGAATAAAAAATAGGAGGTAAATATGACAAAGATTACAAAATCTGTTATCGAAGAGTGCGCAAGTAACCTTTTATTCGATTTAGGAGAAAATCAAGCAGAGTTAATTGAAGAAGAATTTTCTTCCATCTTAGCTCAAATGGATTTTTTAGGACAAATTAAAGGTATTGATGATGTTGAACCTATGACTTTTCCAATTAAATCACATCAAGTTATAATGCGTGAAGATGAGCCAAGCACTCCTCTTCCAGCTGAAGAAGCATTAAAAAATACAAACAATAGACTTGGAAACCAAGTTAAAATTCCAAAGGTGGTGGGCTAATGTCATACTTAGATTTAACAATTAAAGAAATACACGAAGCTTTAAAAGAAGGAAAAGTAACTCCTGTACAATTAACAGAAGAAGCTATTGAAAGAGTTAAAGCCGATGAATGCAATGCTTTTGAAGCATTAGATTTTGAAGGTGCATTAAAAGCTGCAAAAGAATTGGTTTTTGATCCAAATGAATTATTGTCGGGAATTCCTTTCTTAGCAAAAGATAACTTTTCAACTAAAGGTATTGAAACCACTGCTTCAAGCAATATTTTAAACGGCTATGTTCCACTTTATGATGCCGAAGTTATAAAACGCTTGAAAGATCATGGAGCAATATTAATTGGCAAAACAACCCTTGATGAATTAGCTATGGGTGGCACTGGCACAACTGGTCATAAAGGTGTTACAACAAATCCATATGATCACGAAAGACTTATCGGTGGATCATCATGTGGCTCATGTGCTGCAGTTGCTGCTGGCGTTGTTCCTTTTGCCTTAGGTTCCGATACTGGTGACTCCGTACGTAAACCAGCTTCTTTAGGTGGCTTAGTTGGCTTTAAACCAACTTGGGGAAGAGTATCAAGATATGGCTTATTCCCATTTGCAACAAGCATGGATGCTATCGGTTGGTTCACTCGTTCAGTTTATGATTCAGCATATCTTACAAAAATTTTATCTGGACATGACAATAAAGATATGTCTAGTTCCTATGAAGAAGTTAAAGATTATGTTTCTGAAATTTCCAAAGATACTAATTCAAAGACAATTGGTTACTTTAAAAAATTAGTTAATGGAATTAAAGATCAAAATATAGTTAATAAATATTATGAAATATTAGATGCTTTAAAAGCTCAAGGATATAAAATTGAAAATTACGATTTTCCAGAAGAACTTTTAAATGCTTTGTATCCAACATATATGGTAATTAGCTGCTCTGAAGCAACATCAAATAATGCTAATTTAGATGGCATAAGATTTGGACCTACATGTAAGGATAACGTTGAAGACTATCGTCAATTTATTAATCATTGTAGAACAGCTGGTTTTAGCGATTTAATCAAGAGACGTTTTGTTATTGGATCATTCTCACTTTTAAGCGAAAACCAAGAAGAACTTTTTAGAAGAGCTCAAAAAGCTAGAAGACTTATTGTTGAAGAATTAAAGAATTTCTTTGAAAAATGTGATTACTTAGTCTTGCCTGCTGCTCAAAGCATAGCTGGATTTATTAAAGATGTTCAAACAAAGTGGACTGATAAACCAGACTATATCGATAATCACTTAGGTTTAGCAAATCTTGCTGGGTTACCATCTCTTACAATTCCTATGGGATTAGAAAATGGACTTCCATATGGTATTAATATTACATGTAAAGCTTTCGATGAGAGCAATACACTTAATTTAGGACAAAAGATTGAAGATATAACAGGACTCAAAAACCTTTCTGTAAATAATAAGGAGGGCAAATAATATGAATTTTGAACCAGTAATAGGTATTGAAATACACGTAGAGTTAAAGACAAAAAGTAAAATGTTCTCCAGTGGTCCAGTTACATTTGGCAACATGCCAAACACTGAAACAGTTTTATTTGACTGGGCTTTTCCAGGAACAATGCCAGTAGTTAATAAAGAAGCAGTTAAATATGGTATCAAAATTGCAAACGCTTTAAATATGTCAGTATCAAAAACTTTGTATTTTGATAGAAAGAACTACTTCTATAGTGATTTACCAAAGGGATATCAAATAACGCAACAAGATCATCCAATTGGATATGAAGGTTTCTTAGAAATTGAAACATCTAATGGTAAAAGAAAAATCGGCATTGAAAGAGCTCACCTTGAAGAGGATACAGCAAAGCAATTGCACTTTGGTGATATGTCATTAGTTGACTATAACAGAGCTGGTACTCCACTTGTTGAAATTGTTTCCAAACCAGATATTAGAAGCGGTGAAGAAGCAAGTAAATATGTTGAAGGTATTAGAGAAATTGTTACTTATTTAGGCGTATCAGATGGCAAAATGGAAGAAGGCTCATTAAGATGTGATGTCAATATTTCCATTAGACCAGTTGGATCAGAAAAGTTTGGTACAAAAGTTGAAATTAAAAATTTAAACTCAATTGCTAATGTTAAAGCTGCAATTGACTATGAAGTCGAAAGACAAGCAGAATTGATTTTATCTGGTGGAGTAGTTGAACAAGAAACAAGAAGATACAACGAAACTCAAAAGAAAACTGAATTGATGAGAAAAAAGACTAATGCAGTTGATTACAAATATTTCAGAGAACCAAATATAGTTCCAATTGATTTGTCCGATGAATTTATCGAATCTACAATTAAATCAATGAGTAAACTTCCATCGGCATATAGAGCTGAATTACAAGAACTTGGTTTATCTAAATATGAAGTAGATGAATTGTTAAGAGATAAAAAATATGTTTTATATTTCGTCGATTGCTTATCACACAACGTTAAGAATATAAAAACATTATGGAATTATTTAATGGTTGACGTCTTATCTTATTTGAACAAAGATGAAGTAGGAATAGAATCATTAAAGTTTACATCAAAGTCACTTGTTTCTTTAATCAATATGCTAGCTGATGGCAAAATTAATTCAAAACAAGCTAAGGAAGTTTTAGCAGTAATGTATGAATCTGGAGAAGATGCTCAAGTAATAGTAGATAGACTTGGATTATCTCAAGTATCAGATGATAGTGCAATTTTAGAAATTGTTAAAACTGTATTAGCTAATAATGCTCAATCTATATCTGACTTCAAAGCTGGAAAGGATAGAGCTTTAGGTTATTTAGTTGGTCAAGTTATGAAGGCTAGCCAAGGAAAAGCAAATCCTTCTAAAGCAAAAGAATTTATACTTAAAGAAATTGCATAAAAAATACTCTATGTAGCTAACACGTGCTACATAGAGTTTTTTATTGGAATGTAACGTCTATAGATAAAACAATATTTTCATTATCTATAGTTGAATATTTAAAATTAACTTTATCACCAACATTCAATAGTTTTAATAATGGATTTAAACTTAAATCAGATTTATAAATTTTTTGTGGTTCAGATGTTAATGAAAAATATACATACTCATCAATTATGTTAAATCTAAATATAGTATCTTCAGCTGTATAAAAATTTTCCGGCTCTTGTTGATTTATTCTAAGGTATTCGTTGAGTGCTTTATCAAGTGAGTCGGCGATAGATATTTTGCCACCAGTTTTAACGTCTATAAAGCAATATTTTTGAACAGTTACACTGTTTTTTAATGTTAAGAAATATGTTGGAATTCCTTTTATTGAAATTAATATTGGCCAAGTAGAAGTGAATTTTTGGGCTTTAACTGAATCCTCTTGTTCAGCTATTTGACGAGCTCTCATTTCTGTTAATCCTTGGAATTCCATTGAATTAAAGAATAGTGTTTCTTTTGTTTTTAACGACATAATGAGGAAACCAATAGATGTTTGATCGTTTTCATTATCAGATGTAACTGTACTTATAAAATAGAAATCGTTATTTTTAATCAAATAATTATAACCATCAGATAAATTAAATACGTTACTTTTAGCACCAAATGTGGCGTTTATAAATCCTTTTTTGTATTTGAGATAATCGTTAGCTTGATCCATCATAACATCTAAAGAAATAGCATGATCTACCCACTGTGGTTCTTCACCAAGTTTGTAATTTTTGATTTCACCAGTTACAGCATTTAGCAATATAACTGATACAGGATCACGTCCGTTAAATAATCCAACTTTATTTCTATGACAAGGGACTACCCAATATGGATTTCCTTCATCATTTATTTCGAAATACTTTGATGAATATAAAGCGTTTATGTTGTTAAATCTTAAATATCTATTTAAATCTTTAGAAAACATTGCAGAGCTCAAATATTTTATTCCACCTTCAACAGGAACGAATTTTGCTTCTTGTGTTACACAATTAACTTCTATATATCCAGGTGCGCCTTTGTTCATGTTGCCAAGAGAAATAAATATATTTCTATATTCGAGAGGAACAACTCTAACTAGTGTTGATTCTCCATTTCTCGTTACACTTTGAATACTAAAGTTTTTTTCTGAAATTTGATATTGATCACCGTAGTTGCCTAATTTTGTTTGAGCCAATCTATAGGCAATGTCTTTATCAATAGAAGGCAATTTTACATCTTCATAATTGAATGTTTCGTTAAATGTTTCTTTCGTTTCGAAATCTACTTTTAATAAGTTTGAATATGCTTTTGCTCTAAATAGTCTAGTGCCAAAAATCAAGCACAATACTAATGTTGAAATATATATTAAAGAAAAGCAACCACATATTATTTTATAAGCATTATATTTTTTTACTTTGAACTTCAATATATTCTTTCTGGTTAAAGCGTGAGTAATAACAAATAGCGGAGGTAAAATGATAAAAAATACAAAAATCCAACTAGGTATAGAATTAAAGTTAAGAGCTGGTAAAATAAAATAATAATAAAGCAAAATAAATAGTACATATATAATGCCTATAATTGCGTAGAAAAATGGCTTTGGTAATTTATCAGAACTTTCTTCATATGACTTAACAAAAGAGAAACTGCTTTTCTTTTGCTTTGGCTTTTTATTAAAATTCATGGCTATCTCCTTTTTATTCAGATCTTCTTTTTCTGGCTCTAGGAAAAGATTTATCATAAGTGTTTTTCATTTCTGAATAAGTAACATGTGTATATATTTGAGTGGTTCCTATTGATTCGTGTCCTAACAATTCTTGTATAGTTCTTAAATCAGCTCCTTCATTTAATAGATGCGTTGCAAATGAATGCCTGAGTTTATGTGGATGTAATTTTAGATAAATACCTGTCTTTTTTTCAACTTCAGAAAGTATATATTCTAACCCACGATAAGTTAATTTCTCTCCGTGCGAATTTAGAAAAATGTGATTTTCACCTTTAGGGTTATTAGTTAATAATTTAGGTCTGCTTCCTTGCATGTATTGTTCTATAGCGCAACGAGCAGTCTTAGAAAAAGGAACTATTCTTTCTTTACTTCCTTTACCAAAGACTCTAATTATTCTTTCACGCATATTGATATCTTGTAATGTTAGATTTATTAATTCAGATGCACGTAATCCTGAAGCGTAGAGTAATTCAAGTATTGCTTGATCTCTATCAGCTAGTTCATCTGTTCTTTTTTTATTCTCATCAAGTAATAAATCTATTTCATTTGTCGTTAAAAAGTCAGGAAGTTTCTTTTCACCTTTAGGTGAATTGATCAATTCGAAAACATCCTGATTAATATATTTTCTAAGATATAAAAACTTATAATAGTGTTTTAAAGCTGAGATAATTCTTTTTATAGTTGCTTTTGAATGATGTGTAATAGTTAGTTCAAGTATATATGAACGTATTATATCTATTGTTATTTCACGATAATCTATAGAATTGTCATTCAAAAAGATTAAAAACTTTGCTATATCTTTTTGATAAGATTTAACAGTGTTTTCAGAATAGCGTCTCTCGTTTCTTAAATAGTCGATGAAAGATTTAAATTCTAGTCGAGTATTTAACAGTTGTTCTTCTTTTTCCATTCGCTTATAGTTTTCAAACTATTTTGATAAATTTGTTCTTTATCTTTAGTTCCTGCTCTAAGTATACCATATGTTGCATTCATTGGTGAAAAATGTTTTGGCGAAGACATAATAAGATAATTTATTAAACTGCCTAACATAGTGTTAAGTGGTATCGGATCATATTGAGAATTTGTTAATTCTTGATATGTATAAATAGCAGCAAGTAATCCACAAGCACTGCTTTCAACATATCCTTCAACTCCTGAAAGTTGACCAGCAATTTTGATGTTTGGTCTTTTCTTTAAAGATAAATTTCTATCTAATGCTACTGGAGCAAGGATATATGTATTTCTATGCATAACTCCAAATCGTGCAAACTTTACGTTTTCAAAACCAGGGAGCATACTCAACAATTCCTTTTGAGCTTTAAATGTTAAATTGGTTTGAAATCCGACTATGTTAAAAAGTTTTTTAGCTTCATCATCTTGTCGTAATTGTACTACTGCATATGGTTGAGTTTCAGCACCTTCGATTTCTAATCCTTTAGCTTTCATAGGACCGAATCTTAATGTATCTGGTCCACGTTTTGCCATAACCTCGATAGGTAAACATCCTTCAAAGTGTTCAAAATCATGTAATATTATAGTAGGTGATTCTACTATTTTATCTACAAAATTGTAGTATTGTTCTTTGGTTAGAGGACAGTTATAATATTCGCCATCGCCTTTATCGTAACGAGATTTTTTATAGAGTTTTGTTAAGTCTAAGCTAGACGCAAAAACTAATGGCGCAGCAGAATCATAGAAAGAAAGCATTTGTTCACCAATAACACTTTGGATGTCGTTTGACAAATCTTTTTCTGTTAAAGGCCCAGTTGTTATAATTGTTTTTATATCGTCATTAGGTAATTCACTTACGACCTTACTAATAAATTTGATATTAGGGTGGTTGAAAATTTTATTTGATATATATTTAGAAAATCCTTCACGATCTACGACAAGATCTTGACCAGCTTTTAATTTATTGTTATCGGCAGACTCCATAAAAAGTGAACCGATGCATCTCATTTCATGCTTTAATAAACCGCATGCATTATCTATAGCGTCACTTTTTAAAGAGTTCGAACATACAAGTTCGCTTAAATGTTCACTTTTATGTGCAGGAGTAAAATGTGTAGGTTTTTCATCGATTAGTTCGACTTCAACGCCTTTGTTTGCTAAATAGTATGCTGCTTCACATCCGGCTAGTCCAGCCCCGATAACTCTTACTTTCATTTTATTCTTGTTCCTTATCTTTTTTAGTGTTTGATTTCTTTATCTTTTCAGTATAGGTACATTTAGGATAATTAGAACAACCTAAGAATGTTCCGAATCTAGATTTTTTTGTTACTAAATGACCTTCGTGACACTTTGGACATTCAATAAGTTCTTCATTATTGTTTTCTTCAACAACTTCTTCTTTTTTTGGTTCTTCAAGACTTTCGACATATCTACATTTAGGAAATCCTGAACAACCTAAGAATACTTTATTATCTTTTCCTGTTCTAAACACTAAAGGTTTTCCACAGCGTGGACAGAATTTTCCTTCAGCAACTTTTGGTTCTTCTTTGGCTTCTTTCTTTATATAGTGACATGTTGGATAAGAAGAACATGCTATAAATGTTCCATATTTACCGTGACGTTCAACTAAAGGAGCACCACATTCTGGACATACTTCGCCAGTTTGTTTATCTTGAACTTTTTCCATTTTAGATTCAGCGTTGTCTAAAAGTGAAATGAAATTGGAATAGAAATTTTCAAGTAAGTCAATTCTTGATGAATCACCAGCAACTATAGAATCTAGACTTGTTTCCATTTGAGCTGTATAGGAAGGGTCCATAAAAGTAGGGAAGAATTTTACTAGTTCACTAACTGTCAATCCACCTTGCTCAGTAGGTGATAAGACACCTTTTTCAATATCAACATATTTTCTTGCACTGAGCGTTGAAATAGTAGAAGAGTAAGTTGAAGGTCTACCAATGCCTTTTTCTTCCATGAGTTTAACAATCTTTGCTTCAGTATATCTTGCTGGTGCTTTAGTAAAGTGCTGTTCTTTATTAATTTCAATTTTTGCTATTGAATCACCAGTTTGATATGCAGGTAATTCACTTGCTTTTGTTGATGATTCGAATTTACCATATATTTTTGAATAACCATCAAATTTTTGTTGAGTTGCTTCGGCTTTGAAAATATATCCGTTTCCATCTAACTTAAGTGTTGTTACATCTTCAATCCTTGCAGCCATTAAACTTGCAAGGGCTCTGCTATAAATTAATGTGTATAAATTATATTCATCTTTATGTAAAAATTGTTTGACATATTCTGGTGTTAAAGACAAATCAGTTGGTCTAATTGCTTCATGTGCATCTTGAATATTTTTATTACTTTTTCCTGTATGGACATGACCACAATATTTTTCTCCATACTTATCATTTATATATGACTTTGCACTAGCAATGAATTCAGGAGAAAGTCTTGTTGAGTCTGTTCTCATGTAAGTTATTAAGCCTACTGGAGAGCCATCAATTTCAACACCTTCATATAATCTTTGAGCTAATAATGCTGTTTTCTTAGTTGAATATTTAAATTGGTTGAATGCCTCTTGTTGCATTGTTGATGTCGTAAATGCTGGCTTTGGTTCATGAGATTTTTCTTCAGTGACTAATGATGCAACTTTAAACAAATCAGGCAAGTTGTTAATTATGTTATTCGCTTCATCTTCAGTTTGAACTTTTATTGATTTTCCGTTAAAGCTGTCTAATGTAGCTTTTATTTTCTCGCTTCCAAAAGTACCTGAAATTGTCCAATATTCTTCAGGTATAAAATTTTTGATATCATTTTCACGATCGACAATAAATTTTAAAGTTACAGATTGAACACGTCCAGCTGAACGTGACTTAATCTTTTTCTGGAGCAAGTATGATAATTTAAAGCCAATAATTCTATCCATTATTCTTCTTGTTTCTTGAGAAGCCACAAGGTTCATATCGATTGTTCTAGGATTATCGATGGCTTTAGTTAATGCGTGTTTAGTAATTTCGTGAAATTCTAATCTTTTTGTTGAGTCTACATCAAGAGAAAGAACTTGAGCTAAATGCCAGGCAATTGCTTCACCTTCACGATCAGGGTCGGTTGCAAGCAAAACTTCATCTGCTTTTTTGCATGCTGATTTTAACTCTTTTATAATTGGTCCTTTATTTTTACATATGACATAGGTAGGTTTAAATCCATTATTAACATCTACGCCTAATCCGCCAGGTCCAGATGTGCCTAAATCTCTTATATGACCAACACTGGCCATTACTTTATAATCTTTGCCTAAGTATTTTCCGATGGTTTTACACTTAGTAGGTGACTCAACAATAACTAATTTCATATGCTCTCTCCTTTTGACTTCATTAATTATGGTTGCCAATTTACACCTTGTCAAGTCCTAAATTTTAAGAAATATTTGTACTATGCGTTAATGAATCGAGCAAATCATCAGCGCTAATGCATATATTGGCACCATCTCTTAATAATAAATTATTAAGACTATTAGAAAATAACTGGTTTGGTGCGACAAAAATTTCTTTTCCGTTATCGAGTGCATATTTTATTGTTATTGATGTTCCAGACTTTATTTTTGCTTCAGGGACAAATACGCAATCACATAATCCAGCTATTAATCTATTTCTTATAGGAAAATTTTCTTTCAAAGGTTTCGTGTCTAAAGGATATTCACTTAAAATCAAACCTTTATTGCTTGTTTT
This sequence comes from Clostridium sp. CAG:288, assembly GCA_000437395.1. Classification (GTDB taxonomy): domain Bacteria; phylum Bacillota_I; class Bacilli_A; order RFN20; family CAG-288; genus CAG-288. Next base: position 30,775 of record FR898192.1, read on the forward strand.
ACAGTATTCGTATATATCTATATTTTCTTTAGGGTATGGATTATCAATTCCACTGCCTAATATAGCAATAACATTATCGCTATTTTTTATAGCTGTTCTCATGGCAATGCCATCTATACCTTTTGCCATACCAGAAATAATAGTTAATGAATCAATCTTTTCGTGTAAATCATTTAATATATCTTCTGTTACTTTCTTACCATAACTTGTGTTTTGTCTAGATCCGATGACAGCAAGTTTATTTTTATTTTTTAATAAAGATATATTCCCGTAATAAAACAAAACAAAAGGCGGGTGTAAAATTTGATTAAATTCTTTTGGATATAAGTCTGAATCCATAATAGTTATTACATTAGATTTTATATTTGAAAATGATTTTAACGCTTCTTCATAGTTGTATTTTTTATTAAGCGCTATATGTTTATACATATAATCCCAATTTCCACTATACATATTAGCTAGTGATACAAGCAAAACTTTAATACTATTTTTTTCCATAAATGCTCCCTCACTATTACATATGTAAAAAAGCCTGAATTTTTCTTCAGGCTTTTTCAATAATTTTTTTTACTGGTCCGTATGATTTACGATATATACCATCTATAATTCCATATTTTTCTAAAGCTTCAAGATGTGCTTTAGTTGGATAACCTTTATGTTTAGCAAATCCATAATCAGGATACTTTTTATCTATTTCCATCAAAATGTCATCTCGTGTTACTTTAGCTAAGATTGATGCAGCTGCAACCGATAGAGAAGTGGCGTCACCTTTTTTGATTGAAACTAAATTTTTGTTAGTATTTAATTTCATATAATCTGTTATAACAACATCTGGTTCAAAATTATTCTTTATCATTTCATCTAAAGCTTGTTGCATTCCAAGTCTACTAGCTTCAAGTATATTTATTTCATCTATAGTTTGTGGACTAATAATTGAAATGTGATAAAAAATAGCTTTTTCTTTAATCTCTATAAATAAAGATCTTCTTTGTTTGTCTGTTAATTTTTTGGAGTCGTTTATTTTACTATCGTCAAAGTCAGATGGAAGAATAACTCCAGCAGCAACAACTGGGCCACACAATGGACCTCTACCAGCTTCATCAAATCCAGCAATTAAAGTTGTAGAGTTTGTTCTATATGAATCGTCGTATTCTTTAAGCTTTGACATTATCAACTACCACCTTTCCAATAGCACCTTCTTGGAATTCTTTTAAAACTGTCATTCTAGCTCTATTAATGTCTAACGCTCCACCAGGCAAGACAAACTTTCTACTTTGAGCAATTGCTTCAAACGCTTCATATGGTTGGTTAATAGGGCTTAAATTAGTGTTATAGCGAATGTTAAGGTTATTTAAATAATTATTTAATAAAAAAGTTATTAAGGTATCTGTCAATTCTTCAATAGGCAATATTTCTGTTTTAACTGATCCTAACCAAGCTAGTTTAACAATTGTTTGTTTATCTTGATAGTTAGGCTCTAATACTCCAGGTGTATCAAACAAAACAAATTTATCTGAAACTTTAATCATCTGTGGAGCTCTTGTGTGGCCAGGTTTATTTGCGACTGAAGCCTTCTTTTTTCCAACCAACGAATTAATGAGCGTTGATTTACCAACGTTAGGAATTCCGACAATTAAAGCACGTGTGGCAGGAACTTGTAATCCTAGTCTTTGATATTTTTCTTGCTTAGAGGATTTTATAGTTGATAAAAAATCAGTTAGTTCTTTAATATCCTTTTTATTTTTAAAATCTAAGGCTTTTACATATTTACCTTGTGATATGTCAGATTTAGTAATTTCTTCAAATCTCTTTAAATCGCATAAATCCTTTTTTGAATAAATTCTAGCAATCTTTTTTCCTTCTACAACTTTTTCAATTAAATTGTTGAAGGATGAAAGAGGTGCTCTAGCGTCTCCAATTTCGATAACTAAATCTATTTGAGGTAACAATTTCTTAATTTCATCAAAAGCAACCTTCATGTGTCCTGGAAACCAATGTATATTTTGATAAGCAGCCATATTTATGCCTCAACTTTCTAAGCCTATAAAATTATCTCATTTAATTTTAATGAGGTCAATTAAGGGATAAAATAAACAAATAAAGATTATTTATTTATATTTAGAAAATGAAAGCTTTCTAAAGAAATACAAAAAAATTAAAAAAGTTGTTGACATATAAGCTTCAGCCTTGTAAGATATTAGGCATGTGGGCGTTTAGCTCAGCTGGGAGAGCATCTGTTTGACGTACAGAAGGTCATAGGTTCGATCCCTATAGCGCCCACCATTAGTTGTTTATACACCCGAAAGGGTCTTTTTTTTCTAAAAGGAGCAGTACCCAAGCTGGTTGAAGGGACCGGTCTTGAAAACCGGCAGAAGGTTCACGCCTTGCGAGGGTTCGAATCCCTCCTGCTCCGCCATTAAGAAAACATTAGTTTGACACAGTAAAATGTGTTAAACTTTTTTTGTGCTTAAAATAACATTATTTGAGACATAAGTGTCAAAGATATCCATATATAGTTCGAACGTGTTCGAATCACTAATTTAATTTTCCACGTCAAAAGATTTTCTAATTCTTCTGTTGAATTTAGTTATATATTATTTATAACTTTTTCTAGATATTTTTTAATTTCTATATTCTTTTTGCTTTTTATATTTTATTTGCTAACACTTAATGCATTACTTCCTTGGTGTGGCTCCGTAGTATTAGTTGTAATCAGCATGGTACTAACATTAATAGCGGGTATTATTCCTTCTAGAAGTGCTGCTAAAAAGATCTAGTTGTTGCATTAAGAATTGAATAATTTAAATAAATCCAGTCAGGCGTTGAACTTGCTGGATTTTTTTAATTCAGGGAGTATACATTGTATCAATAATGGTAATTAGGACCATGTAAAATAAACAAAAAATTAGGCATAAATTAGTTGATTAAGAGCTATTTAATAGAAGAAAAATGATATTTTCTGATTTATTGCTTTTTTGAAAAAAACGACAAAAAACGGGCTTAAAATGCAAATGTGTAGTTAAAAATACGCCGAAAAAAGCAAAAAAATCTATCGATTAGACAAAATTTTAGTAAATTTTGTCTCCAAATTGGTTAAAATTGTTTCATTTCTCACCACTATTATAATATTTGTGGTATAAAGATATTGAAAAAATATATAGTTTGAATTATGAAACTGAAATTTGAAGAAGAGAACAAGGGCAAGATTGAGATTATTTGTCAAAAATATTATCAAATAGTATATGACCACTGCTTTTTTAATCTTTTAAATAGAAGCATGGCCGGTGATATAACACACGATACATTTCTTAAAGCTTTTAGAAATATTGAAAATATCAAATTAGATAATAACGTTAAGTATTATCTGTTCAAAATTGCTGATAATCTTATAGCTGACTACTATCGTAAAGAAAAGGTTGAACGTGATAATGCGATTAAATACTATGAAAAAGAGAAACTTGAATTTGATATTAGCCCTATAAGATATATGTCTAAAGAAGAGATAATTCATAAACTAGAAGAAGTATTACCTATAGATGATATAAGACTTTTATCCATGTTATATATCGAAAGACAAAGTTATAAAGAAATTGCTAAAGAACTTAAAATATCAAAAATTCAAATCGATAATAGAATTAGAAGAGCTAAAAGAATAATTAACAAATCATTTAAGAAATCTGATTTTCAATATTAATCATTAATTGTCTTGCTACCATTTGCCTCTATAATAATGTATAATTACAAAAATAGGGGGCTTTTATTCTATGAATAATTACATTTCTTGGGATGAATATTTTATGAGCATGGCTATTTTAAGCTCTAAAAGAAGCAAAGATCCTAATACTAAGGTTGGAGCTTGTATCGTTAGTATGGATAAGAAAGTATTATCCGTAGGATATAACGGTATGCCAATAGGAATTGATGATAAAAAAATTCCTTGGGGTCGTGAAGGAGAAGAATTGGATACTAAATATCCATACGTTTGTCACGCAGAACTTAATGCAATTTTAAACTCTGATAGAAATTTACATAACTCTAGAATTTATGTAACACTTTTTCCTTGCAACGAATGTGCAAAAGCTCTTATTCAAGCTGGAATAAAAGAAGTAGTTTACCTTAATGATAAATATAGAGATACAAATTCTGGTATAGCTAGTAGAAGACTTTTAGATATGGCTGGAGTTAAAACAATAAAATACGAAGGTAGAATTCCTGAAGTTAATTTTGAAGGAGAATAAATATGTTTAAAGAAACATCTGTTGGACAATATATAAAAAGAACTCTTATTTTACTTTTGTGCTTAGCTATTGTTTTAGTTCTTTTTTATCCACTTGCAATGGATACCCATCAAAAACGAATGATTTATTTAATAGTTATTTCATCTGTTTTTGTTGGAACTATAATTGCTTATTGGATATACATATTTATTAGAGAATATCGCTTATCGCATACTAATAAAAAGAAAGTGAGTAAGAAACAAGATGAGCAATAAAAGTGCAGTTAGATTAGAACATCTATCATACTCATACAAAAATGACGACAATATAAATGAAGAAGATTTAACTATAAACGATGTCAACTTTGATATCTATGAAGGTGAATATGTTGCTTTAATTGGACATAACGGTTCTGGAAAATCAACTTTAGCTAAATTGATTATTGGACTATATGTACAGTTGAAAGGACAAATATATATTTTTGATCAGGAAATGAATGATGATAATGTATATGAACTTAGAAGAAATTTAGGTATTATCTTTCAAAATCCAGATAACCAGTTTATTGGATCGACGGTGAGAGATGATATTGCTTTTGGATTAGAAAATGATTGTATAGATACCGATACAATGAAGGTTTTAGTTGACGAATTTGCAGAAAAAGTCGGTATGAAAGAATACTTAGATAAGGAACCATCAAACCTTTCTGGTGGACAAAAGCAAAGAGTCGCAATTGCTGGAGCATTAGCAAGAAAGCCTAAGATTTTAATCATGGATGAAGCTACAGCTATGTTAGATCCAAAAGGCCGTAGAGATATAAGAAACTTAATCAAAAAGATGAAAGATGAAAATCCAGGTTTAACAATTATTTCAATTACTCACGATATTGATGAAGCTTACCAAGCTGATAAAGTAATTGTTTTAAATAAAGGCAAGGTATTTTTGTCAGGCACACCAGAAGAAGTATTTGAACAAAGCGATAAACTTTTATCAATTAAATTAGATATACCTTTTTTCCACAAATTAAATAAAGAGTTAAAGAAAGAAGGCATTAATATAGACGGCGTTGGAACTTTAGAAGGGTTGGTGCAAAAGTTATGTCGATAAAAATAGAAAATTTATCTTATATATACGCTGAAAAAACTCCTGGTGAGCACCAAGCACTTTTTGATATTAATCTTGATATTTTAGACCATACATTTATGGCTTTAATTGGTGAGACGGGATCAGGTAAATCAACGCTTGTACAACATCTCAACGGATTAATTTATCCTACCAAAGGTAAGATAACGATAGGTGATTATTGCATTGAAGGTGGTCAAAAAAAGCACAAAGGAATTAAAAAATTAAGACAATATTGTGGCTTAGTATTTCAGTTTCCAGAGTATCAACTTTTTGAAGAAACAGTTTTAAAAGATGTTTCTTTTGGCCCTAAAAATTTCGGATTATCCAATGAAGAATCTATCGAAAAAGCCAAAGAATCTTTAAGATTAGTTGGTCTAGATGAATCTTACTATAACAGATCACCATTTGAATTGTCAGGTGGTGAAAAAAGACGTGTCGCTATTGCTGGAATTATTGCGTTATCTCCAAAAATTCTTGTCTTGGATGAACCAACAGCAGGATTAGATCCACACGGTGAAAGAGAAATGCTTAAATTGTTCCAAAAAATATATGAAACTGGAACAAGCATTGTTTTGGTAACCCACAATATGGATATCGTTTTACAATATGCGCAGGACGTTGTTGTATTAAGCAAAGGTAAAATAGTTAAAGAAGCTAAACCATTAGAGCTATTTCAACAATTAGATTTCTTAAAGAAGGTTGCTATAGAACCTCCATATATCTTTAAAGTTGCTATGGAACTTATTGATAACGGTCTCCCTTTAAATTTAGAGAATATTAAAGATATTGAGACTCTTGCAAAAGAAATTAGGAGGGTAAAAGCATGAAAAATATGGCTTTAGGTCGCTATATTCAATACGATACTCCTATGCATAGAATGGATCCTAGAATTAAAATCCTAGGTCTCATAGTTTTTATGGTAGCAATATTTTTAAATTATGGTCCAGTAACAACTAATTTTATTATGTATGGATTATTCTTTGTGATAATTTTTATCTTAATGAAAATTGGTAAAATTAAATTTAAATTTGTCTTAAAATCATTAAAAGCAATATGGATCATGGTTGTGTTTTTGCTAATTATTAACGTTTTGTTAACAAGAACAGGTGATATTGCTTTTAAAATTGGTACTTTTCCAATTTATTGGAGTGGAATATTTAATACTATATATGTTGTATGCAGATTGGTCTTGATGATTATGGTTACAACTGTATTAACTTCAACAACAAAACCGCTAGAATTGACTTTCGGTTTGGAATGGCTCATGACTCCTTTAAAATTTATTAAAGTTCCAGTTTCTGCTGTTTCTATGACAATATCACTAGCCCTAAGATTTATTCCTACCCTAACAGATGAGACAGATAGAATAATGAAGGCTCAAGCAAGTAGAGGTGTCGATTTTGCTAATGGAAAATTAAAAGACAAAGTTAAATCGATCGTTTCTTTAATTATTCCTTTATTTATGTCAGCTTTTAGCCGTTCAGCAGAATTAGCTGATGCCATGGAATCACGTGGATATAATCCAGATGCAAAAAGAACTAGATATAGAGTGGTAAAATGGTCTATTGCAGACACAATTTATACAATTTCTTTGTGTTTATTCTTAGGTGGAATTATTACACTTGCTGTTTTAAGGCCTGATATCGTTAGTTTAATTTCGGGACTTTTTACTAAATGAACTATTTTATGCGAATAGCTTTTCGTGGGAGAGATTTTAATGGCACACAAAAGCTAAAAGATAAAATTACAGTACAATCAATGTTAGAAGAAAAACTAACATCTATTTTTGATGAAAACATAAAAGTTAAAATAGGTTCAAGATTAGACAAATGTGTCTCGGCTTTGGATTTTGGAGTGAATTTTAAGACGAGCACAGAAAAAGTTAAGCCTAATAAACTTCAATATGTTCTTAATCGACTTTTACCAAATTTTATAAGAATTAAAGAATGTAGAGAAGTAGCTGATGATTTTAATGCTAGGTATGATGCTATTTCTAAAACTTATCTTTATGTAATTGAAAGAAAAGTGGAAAACCCTTTATTAATTGAAGTTTGCTGGCATCCTATTTTTGATTTTGATATTGAAACTTTTAGAAACGTTAGTAAGCTATATGTTGGAAACCATTGTTTTGACTTCTTTGGTAGCGAAGAAGAGAAAGATGGTAAAATACTATCGATTGAAGATGTGTGGGTCGAAGAAAAAGGTAACTATGTTTTGTGGAGAGTAAAAGGGAGATCCTTTTTAAGATACCAAGTTAGATTTATGGTAGGAACTGCCTATGAAATAGCTGCAGGAAGAACAAGTATTGCTGAAATTACATCACGACTTGATGGAACAAATAAAACGACGGTACATCATAAAGCCCCAGCATCAGGTTTAATATTAGAAAAAGTCGAATATGATTTTGAAAGGAGTGAGAACCTTGCTAAGGAATAATTATCATACACATACAAAAAGATGTGGACACGCAGAAGGCGAAGATGAAGATTATGTCTTAGAAGCTTTAGGAAGTGGAATAACTGATTTAGGTTTTTCTGATCATATTATGCTTCCTGGTTTTTCGCAACCAAATGTTAGAGGAGAATATTCTGTTTTGGATGATTATTTAGAATCAATCGATAATCTAAAACAAAAATATAAAGATAGAATGCATATTCATGTTGGCTTCGAAGCTGAATCGATTTCAGAATACTTTCCATATTATAGAGAATTAATAGAAAGTGGAACTATCGATTATTTAATTTTAGGCAATCACTTTTCGTTAGGAAGTGATCATCAAATTAAAACGTATTTTGCACATACCCCTACTTCTGAATCAATTCGTGAATATAGAGATAGAGCTATCGAAGCTTTAAAAACAGGGCTCTTTAGTTGCTTTGCTCACCCTGATTACTATATGTCAGCAATGCCAAAGATTACTAAAGAAGCGATGAAAATTGCAAAAGAATTAATTCAGACAGCTATGGAATTAGATATCCCATTAGAAGTTAATGTGGCTGGTATAAGAAATGGAAAAAAGAATGTTGGTAATACTTTAAGATATATTTATCCAACAGATGCTTTTTTTGAATTAGCTGGAAAAATGAAAGCTAAATGCATCATAGGAATTGATGCTCATTCACCAAGAGATATATCTGATGACGATAGCAATTCTTTAGCTGTTAGATTTGCTAAAAAGCATAATTTAAATTTGATTGATCGATTAGAATTTAAAGGAAGAAATAAAAAATGAGTCCACAATTAATTGCATTTATAGTTTTAGTAGTTGTCAATTTCATGCTCATCGTTGGTATGGTGTTTTTGGAAAGAAAAGATCCAAAATCATGTATTGCTTGGGCATTGAGTTTTTTGGTGTTGCCTTTTGTATCTTGGTTTATTTATATAATGGTAGGAAAAGGACCAAAATTTTCTAAAAGACGTTGGTCAAAAAGAAAGCAATTAGCTGATAAAAAACTAGAACAAAGGCTGAAAAATGGAGACTTTAATTTTTATGAAGGTTCTAATAATGAAAACAGTCAAATAGTTAAACTAAATTATTATTATGGTGGTTCTCCATGTCAATCGAATAACGAAGTTGAATTTTTTATTGATGCACACGAAATGTATGATAGACAACTCGAAGACATTAAAAATGCTGCAGAATCAATTAATGTCATGTATTATCTTTTTAAAACAGATGCGGCTGGAAAGGCTTTAAGAGATGCGTTAATTGAAAAAGCTAAACAAGGTGTAAAAGTTAATGTTGTTTATGATTCTTCAGGAAATTTAAAAACTAATCTTTACTTCTTTAGAGATTTGATTAAAGCAGGTGGAAAAGTTCATCCATTCTTCCCGTCAATATTTAAACTTATCAATTCGAATTTTTGTTATAGAAACCATAGAAAAATAGTTGTTATTGATGGGAAAATTGGATATATCGGTGGAATGAACATAGGCGTAGATTATTTATCTCAAGATAAGAGAATAAAACCGTGGCGTGATACACATTTAAGAATTGTTGGTGAATCGGTTTGTATGTTACAAACTAGATTTATTAAAGATTTCACATGTTCATCAAAAAGAGCGATAATCGATGATGATATCACCCCTTTCTTTGATACAAATAAATATTTTCCAGCTCCAATTAAAACTGGATTTTCACCTATTCAAATTATATCTAGTGGTCCGGATACAACAAAACAAGAGATTAAATATTGTTACCAAAAAATAATTAGTGAATCAAAAAAAGAGGTTTATCTTGAAACGCCATATTTTATTCCAGATGATTCTTTCTTAGATACAATATTAATGGCACAAGCTGCTGGGGTGCAAGTATACTTAGTTATTCCTAAAGTATGGGACAAAAAAATTGTTTATCACGTTACTATTTCATATTTAGAAAAGTTATTAGAAGCTGGTGTTAAAGTTTATAAGTATCCAGGATTTATTCATTCTAAAATGTGTGTTGGCGATGAGATAGCTGCATCTATTGGTACAGCTAATTTGGATATTAGAAGTTTTGCTTTAAATTTTGAAGTTAATGCTGTTTTATATAGTCCAAAGGAAATTATTAAAGCTAAGGATATAATTAAAGCTGATATTTCTATTTCAGAAGAATACACTTTAGAAATGTTTAAAAAGAGATCTAAATGGAGTAAATTCTGGGAAGCAATATTAAGATTATTTGCGCCTTTAATGTAATTTTTATAAATTAGTATTTTAATAATCTTGATTTAATTATGTATTGAGCGCTAAAATATCATTGCAAAGTGTGCAAAAACACACTTTTAAGAATGCGAGGAAATATATTATGGGAAGAGCCTATGAAGTAAGAAAAGCAAGTATGGCAGCAACAAGTGCAAAGAAAAGTGCACTTTATATGCGTGCTTCAAAAGAAATTTATGTTGCTGCAAAGAGCGGTGTACCTGATCCTAAAGAAAACCTCGCCCTCAGAGCTGCTATTGAAAAGTTTAAGGGACAAAGTATTCCAAAAGATGTTATCGAAAGAGCTATTGAAAAAGCTAAAGGTAAAGACAACACAGCCTTTATCCCAGGCCGTTACGAAGGTATGGGCCCAGGTGGTTCTTTAATTGTTATCGACACATTAACAGATAACGTTAACAGAGCTTTTGCTGAAGTTAGAGCTACTTTAAACCACAAAGGTGGTAAGATTGCTAACGTCGCTTATAACTTCCAAGAATTAGGCGTATTAGCTTTTGCTGGCACAGATGTCGATTCAGTAACTGAAAACCTTATTATGAGCGATATTGATGTTAAAGAAGTTAAAAAAGATGAAGACGATATTATTGAAGTTACAGTCGCTCCATCAGATTTAGCTAAAGCAAGAGATGCCTTAACTGAATTGGGTGTTAGTGAATTCTTAGTCAACGAAATTCAAATGGTACCAAATGATTACATTACTCTTGAAGGCGAAGAAGCACAAAAGTTTAAAAACCTTATTGATGCCCTTGATGAATTAGAAGACGTACAAGCCGTTTTCCACAACGTTAACCTTTAAAAAAATGTCGCTTTATAGCGACTTTTTTGTTATATAAATTATTGTGAAAAAGATTGACATATAGAGTAAACATATATAAAATATATAAATGGCTAAATTGCAAATCTCAACCCCGGTAAGGTTTAACAATTTGCTGACATATGAAAGGAAATATATTTATGCAACGTCAAACAACAATTGCAAAACAAGAAAATATCACACGTAAGTGGTACGTCGTTGACGCCGCTGACAAACCTCTCGGTCGTTTAGCCTCAGAAGTCGCTGTTATTCTTATGGGTAAGAATAAACCTACCTATACACCTAACGTCGACTGTGGCGATTATGTTATCATAATCAACGCCTCGAAAGTGAAATTGTCCGGTGACAAAGTTCACAACAAATTCTATTACAACGTTTCCGGTTATACCGGTGGCCTTCGCAAGAGAAGTGCTGGAGTTATGCTCCAAGATTATCCATGCGAAATGGTCGAAAGAAGTGTCTGGGGCATGCTCCCAAAAGGCACATTAGGTCGCAAGATCTACAAGAAACTCTTTGTCTATGCTGATGCTGAACACAAACATGAAGCACAACAACCAGAAGTCAAAGAGTTAAAGTACTAGGAGGTAACTTAAAATGGCAGCTAAGAAATCAAAAAACGCTGAAGTCAAGTACTATGGTACTGGCAGACGTAAGTCCTCAGTCGCTAGAGTCTATCTCCAAGCCGGCGAAGGAAAGATTACAGTCAACGGCCGTGATGCCGATGAATTCTTCCCTCACGACACATTGGTTATCGATGTTAAACAACCTCTCTCTTTGACAGGTAACATTGATAAGTTCGATGTCATCGCTTTCGTTAATGGTGGTGGCTACACTGGTCAAGCAGGTGCTTTACGTCTTGGTATCACAAGAGCTTTATTACAAGTCTCTCCAGATTATCGTAAGACATTAAAGGTCGCTGGTCTTGTCACTGTCGACGCCCGTGTCAAGGAAAGAAAGAAGTACGGACTTAAAGGCGCCCGTCGCGCTTCACAGTTCTCCAAACGTTAAACTTTGGCTTCAAGAGCTTTGGATATTCCAAAGCTCTTTTTTTGTAATTATTTCTTAAAAAAATACATATTGTTTATATGTATGAAGAACTTTTTTAAAATCAGTTTATCAATTTCATTACCTTTGCTTTTCTTTTTAATTATTACCCTTATAAGACCTTTTATAGTGAATAAAACTATTGAAACGAACAATTCACTATTTGGATTAACCGTTTTTATCGATCCTGGTCATGGTGGATTAGATCCAGGCACAAGCAACGATGTAGTTTTAGAAAAAGATATTAATTTAAAACTATCAAAAAAATTATATGAAAAAATGCTTTCAAATAATGTCGGTGCATATATATCTAGAACAAGCGATTATGATTTGTCATCTATAAATAGTAAAAACCATAAACTTGAGGATTTAAAAAATAGAGTCAAACAGGTAAACGAATCTCAAGCAAATTTATTAGTTAGTATTCATTTAAATGCTTTGAATAATCAAAGTGTTCATGGCCCTATGGTTTATTATCGCAAAAATGATCCTGCTTCTCAGCTTTTCGCTCAAACTATGCAAAATAAACTGAATGAATTTTCTGGATTAGAGAAGAAATGTTATCAAGAAAACTATTATATTTTTCGAAACACTAATATTCCTGCAATTTTAATAGAATGTGGCTTTTTATCAAACCCAGATGAAAAAAGCAAACTTTTGACAAATAAATATCAAGAAGAAATTACTAATGTTATCTTTAATGGTATAAAGGAATTTTGGCTTAATGTATAAAATAGTTGCGCAATTATTAGGATTGTTAAAAAAATTACAAAAAATACAACTTTTCGTTGACAATTATTGACGATAGTAATACAATAAACAAGCAATGACTAAGCGATGGGCCTTTAGCTCAGCTGGTTAGAGCGCGTCCCTGATAAGGACGAGGTCGAAGGTCCGAGTCCTTTAAGGCCCACCATTGCAAAAAAAATAACCTCCGCAAGGAGGTTTTTTTGTTATATATTATCTTGTTGTTACTAGCGCTTCAAATATAATTTGATCGTTACACTTACCACGGAATAAATACTTATTATTTTCACTATGAATCATATAAATATTTATTATGTCGTTTAAATGGCATTCTTTAATGTAATTGATTTGTATTTCATTAACTAATTCATTATCTTTCGGACAAATTGCATCCATGATTAATGTTGCATACTTTGTATTGTTCATATGATGGTTATGATCTAAATCTGTAAACGAAACTTTGTGGGTTAAAACTGGGTCAACGTTGTCTATTTCATCAGGTAAATCTAAACTAGTTAAAGGTTCATCATAGTTTTTGATAGGATAATATTCTTCGTTGTTAAAGTTTACTTCTCTTGCTCTAACAAGTCTTCTAGTTTTAAAGTTTGTAACGCACCACTTACTTGTTCCTTTTGCAATTATATTTCCATCTTCATCGCTTATTAAATAATCTCTTACAAAATCTATATTTCCTTTTGGTTGAGGCCAAGTTGAAAGTATATATTTTTTGTCGACTATAGGATTTTCATATAGCGTGTATTTAGATCTAACGATTACCCAAATTAAGTCTTTATCGATCATTGGTTGATAACCTACGCCTAAGTTTGAAGCGTGTTCACCAGCTATGTCTTGGAAAAAAGTTAGTAGTGATTGAGGTAAGACGTGATTATAAACATCTAATTCAGAGTATCTAAATTCTATTTGTTTATCAAACTTCATCATGCTCATAAAACTTTACCTTCTAATATATTTATTAATTCCTCATAGTTTTCAACTTCTATGAAATCGCGTACATGATAATTTGGATTAGGTTGCTTATTCTTCCAATTTAACCAGGCCGGATTCATATTTGCTGAAGAAGAGCCAAAGACATCAGAACTAAATGTGTCTCCAATATATAAGCATTCCTCACATTTAACACCAGCTTTTGCTGCTCCTAGTTTAAAAAATAAAGGTTGAGGCTTTTTAGTTGCGACTCTAGAGCTAGCAACTAAAAATTCAAAGCTGTTATTTGGAAGCAATCTATCAACAAATTCTTTAGTTAATTCTTCCGAAATTGTTGTATTTGATAATATAGAGTGTTTAATGCCTTTTTTATTTAAATAGTCTAGCATTAAATTTATTTGTGGCATTGGTTCTGGCACCAAAAATTTTCTTACCATTATCTTTTCAGCTTCTTCATAAGAAATAGTTAAGTGTAAGCCATTAAGTTCAATTAACAAGGCGAGAAGTGAAGTACAAGGCACCTCCCATTCGTTTTGAGAGTAATATTTCTTTTCTATCTCTTTTAGCATATTAGATAAATCATCAGGGCTGACTTTATCTTTTTCAACTAGATAAGGGTGAATTGCTTTCATGTCTCCATTAGGTTCATTTTCATGATATTTTATAACGGTGTCCCAGCAATCAAAAAATACATATTTTATATTCATATAATAACCTCTATGAAATTGTAACTTAAAACTCTTAAATTTAAAAGCTTTAAAAGTTATGCTATAATTTCACTATGAAAAAAATACGTGTAATTCTTTCACTTATAAAGTGGAAATTAAAAAATCTTTTTCGAAAGAACAATTTGTTAGAACTATCTAACAATTGTTCTGTTTCCGATTTGTTTTTAGGGGATAGTTTTTGTGTATCTTATATAAATCCTTATCAAGAACAATTATTAAAACAAAATATTTTAATCGAAAATGGGGTAAAGAAAGATTTTTCTAAAAATGTTTATCAACAAAACGGATTAAATAAAATTGAATTAGGAATTTTAAATAAAAACACTTTAATTCATTTAGCAAAACTATATAAAAACTCTTTGAAACAATCAAATATGATTATAGTTGATTCAAAATCCAATCAAGGATTTGTTTTGGATAATCTCGATATTAAAAGAAAAGTGTGTATTGATTCACTAAATGGTTATGCTAAAGAAGTCGCTAGAAATTTGAAAGGAAATAGAGTTCTTGTTATAAGTAGAGCTGCTTATTTGATTAAAACTCAATATTCCAAATTTGATAAAATTAATATCAACTGTTCTAAAGACTTTAAACTTTTAGCTTTAAATCCTTTTAACGAACTTTTAATCACAGCTAACGGACAATATTTCAACACATATGATGAGTTAAAAATTTTAATGTTGAAGTTAGATTTTGATATAGTATTATTTGATGATTCACTCTTTGCTTTACCTTTAGCTAGCTTTGCTTCGGGTTTGCAAAAGAAAGCTCTATTATTAGGAGACGGATTGTTAGAAATATTTGGAATTGTTCACACTAAAGGTGAACTTAATAATAAGGATGATAACTGGGCTTCTTTAGATAGTTATGATGATGAAATAACATCTGAATTCTTAGCTACAGGTCAAATTCCAGAAATTAAATGAGGTAACACTATGTATTATAATTTTTTAAAAGATAGGAATTCATGGAAAAGAGCTTCAATATATATAGGAATAGCTTTAATCATTTCTATAATATTGCCATTGATAAATCACTTTATGGTTAAGGATATTAATGTTGCTATATTAAATGATGCTTTAGGTTTGATTTATATACTTTTAGGCTTTTCTTATGGCAATCACATGCGTTATCAATATGAAAGAGATAACGCATCATATGGTAAAAAGATACCATTAGAATTAAAAATTAAAATAAAACAATTCAGATATCCTTTGTATTTTGCTGGGCTAGTGTCTATTTTTATTGGTGAAACATTAAATTTGATTTTTACAATAATTTAAATAATAAAATTTTAAATGAAAGCAATAGCGCTTTCATTTTTATTTTTTTTCATATTTAAATAGAAAACGAGCATAATATTAATATATTAAAAGTAAAATATATTTAAAAATAGTCAATTTTATGTTTGAAAAAGTGAAAAAATTGTGTTGACATTGAAATATGATTGAATTAAAATACCGACAATCATAAAATTGATTTTTGAAAGGAGAAGAAAAATCATTATGAAAAACACAAAAAGATCTATTTTGTGTCTCTCAGTCCTTTCAGCTCTAATTTTAACTGGCTGTAATAAAAGCGGCAAAGATCTTGCCCCAGCTGGTTGGGACGATGGAGTAGTTTGGACATCAGCAGGAGAGACAGAGTATAATAAGCTCTCCGATTTAAAACGTGGATCAACATATCGCGCTTACGAGACTTATTTACCAAGTTCATTCAACACAGCAGTTACAATGCAACAATCAGACGGTCAAATCATTACCAATCTTGTCGATGGCTTAGTTGACGTTAACCGTTATGGTCGTATCATTCCTGACCTTGCTGAAAGTTGGACTACAAATGAAGACAGTAGTCAATATGTTTTCAAAATTCGTGATGGAGTTGTTTGGTCAAGAAACGATGGCAACCCATACACAATCAATGGAGAAACAGTTTATGTTAAGGCTCAAGACTGGGTCAAAGCACTCAAGGAAAACCTTACATATGCTAACGGATCCGATTCTTCGTACTTACCAATGATGTTCATTGAAGGTGCTGAAGAATACTACTATTACACATATTATAATTACATGAAGGCTATAGGTGGCGGTGTTTTAACAGCTGAATCATTAGCTTCTTCAAAACCAACAGATGCTGCTGCATTAGAAACATGGACAACATGTTCTGCATATAGCGGTAAAATGGTTAACCCAAACCACAAATGCCGTCCATATGCTAGAGATATCACTGATAGTGATGTTGCTGGCTTATTAGGTGTTAACGAAAGTGAATTAACAGACGTTTCTAACTTTACACGTGTTGGTGTTAAAGCTAGCGCTGATGGCAAGACACTTACATTCGATTTAAACGGAAGTATGCCATACTTCTTATCTGCTCTTACATATACACCATTCTTACCACTTCAAGCTGAATTCTATGATTCTGTCGGTACAGAAATGTATGGTACATCAAGAGATACATTCTTATCTAATGGCGCTTTCTTACTTACATACTACACAGGTTCAACAGGAACTCAACTTGTATTAAGTAAGAACATGAATTACTGGGATAAAGAAAACGTTAAATTAGGACGTGTTGAATTATATGCTCTTTCACAAGATACAACAGCTTCTACAGGTCGTGATGGCTTTGAAAGTGGCACAGTTGATGGATTCACAGTTAACACATTAGATACAACTGGTTGGAAGAAATACGTTACAGGTTCTGATGATACAGGTACAAGAGAAAATCCAGCTAACCCAGAGGCTTATTCAAATGAAGGTATCGGTGATGGTTCTACATTCGGTTTTGCTTTAAACATTGAAAGAGATCCACAACAAACAAGTGTTACAGTTGATGGTTCAATCTTCTCTAACTATCCAGAAGATAAGAGCTTAAACTTAGAAGCTACAGATTCTGATGGCAATAACATTGCTCTTATGAACACAAACAAAGCTTTAAAACTTAAGTCAGTTCGTAAGTTACTTATGTCTTCATTAGACTACCCAACATATACATTGAGCTATGGTAACAATGTCTATGATCAAACAAAGTATCTTGTTAACACATATACACCACACGATTTCTACATTGTTTCAGGTGACAATGATAGAGTCGACTCAGGTGACTATAACTCCTATATTAAAGGTGCTTATATCGATAAGTTCCTCGATGGAGATAGAACATCTTCCGCTAACTGGGCTGCTGCAGATAAAAAATTAGGCTATAGCCACTTTGGTGGTATTGGTATTGCCACAAAGGCTGTCAGTGAACAAACAGCTGCTGATAAGGCTGCTTATGAAGCTGAATACAAGAAGTTATATGATGAAGCTGCTGCTGAAATTGCTCAATACAACAGTGAACACGCTTCTTCACCAATCACTTTACCAATTATCGTTGAATATACAGGTTTAGCTTATAACTCTGACTCTGATGACTTCGATAGAGCGTTCGTCAACCAAACAAACGCTGATATGAATGGATGTTGGGTTCCAGGCGATAACGCTGAAGTCTCTTATGGACGTGAAAGTAACGCTAATGTCTGTCCAGCTGTTGCTGATCAAACATCAGGTTATGGCAACAAAGAATTAGTTAGACTTGTCAAGAACACAAGAACTAACATTCCAACATCTGATGAATATGCAAAATTAACACAATATGCTGGTACAAGCTTATTCGTCACAGGTTGGGGACCAGACTATTCAGACCCATTAACATATGCTAATACAGTTACTAAAGATGGTGACTTATGTGACTACTTCGGCGTTTGCTCCAATAGTGATCCAGTTATCAATGATCAAATTGATAGCGTTATTGGCAAATATACTAAATTAGTTGAAACAGCTTCTGGAATTACTAACCAAGTTGAACGTGCTGAAGCATTCGCTGAAGCTGAAGTTGAACTCTTATACAACACATATATCATGAGACCACTTTACATGAGAGGTCAAGGTTTAAGCGTTAGTGTTAGTAGAACAGTTCCATACAGAGTCGCAAACGTTTCTTATGGCTTATCACCATATAAGTACAAGAGCGTTGAAAAACTTGCTGATGGTAAGATGTTATCACAAGAACAACGTAAAGCATTAAAGGCTGAATACGATAGATTAAGAGTAGAAGACCTTGCAAAAGCAAATTAAATTCTATCCTTGGTTGATAAATATTTAGTATTTGTCTATCATAATTAGGATCGGGGAATTTTCCTCGATCCTAATTTTCTATATATAAAGGAGGTAAAATATGGAACAAATGGTCGTTATTTATTCGATCGTTGTTGCACTACTAGCAGCATTGATTATATTTATTGTTTTAGTTAACAAAAATGTAATCATGAAGTATTCTAACAATGTAATTAAAAGAGTACTTACTAAACCATTAGTAATGTATTCGCTTAGAAGAATTGCTAGTGCTGTAATTTCTTTTGCTTTAGCTATTGTCGTTACTTTCTGTTTGCTAAGAATTCAAGACAAGAATCTTTTGTGTACAAAAGAGACTGGTTGGAAAAAGTTCTCAGCTGAAATTAGAGAAATGTTATGTGAAAGAAAATTAGACAGTTTGGGATTGAACGATCCTTTAATTGTTCAAATTTTAAACTATTTCTATCAAATTATTCCTTTCCCAAAGAAAGTTTGTATTGCTCATACAACTACATCAACATTTGAATATATTTGTAGCAATAGTCAAATGATGATTGTTAATTTTGGTAGAACAACTGAATTAGGTAAAAATGAATCGATCGCTGCTATATTTAATAGAACAATGCCTGTATCAATGAAAATTGGTTTAGGTGGTCTAGCGATTGAAATGATTATTGGATACCCGATGGGTGTCTTTATGGCAAAATATAAGAACAAATGGTTCGATAAGTTAGGAAATGCTTACATTATTTTGGTAGGATCAATTCCAAGCTTAGTTTATTTCTATTTGCTACAAGCTATTCTTGTTAAAGGATTTAACTTACCATTAAGATGGACTTCAAGTAATCCTATTTCAGGATTGGCACCAATGATTACTTTAGGTATTGGTGGTATTGCTGGTATTGCATTATGGGTAAGACGTTATATGGTTGATGAATTTGGTAGTGACTATGTAAAGTTTGCTAGAGCTAAAGGTGTACCAGAAAATACAATATTATTTAAACACGTATTAAGAAATGCTGTTGTTCCACTCGTACGTTCTATCCCATCAGGTGTTATTTATTGTTTATTAGGCTCATACTTTGTTGAAAAGATATATGGAGTTGAAGGCTTTGGACAATTATTAATTTCTGGAATTAACGCAAAAGACTATAACGTTGTACAAGCAGTTGTTGTTGTCAGTGCTATTATTAGTATTTTTGCTAACTTATTAGGTGATATTACAACAGCTATCGCTGACCCAAGAGTCAGCTTCAGTTCTAACGATTAAGGAGGCAATTATCTATGGAAAATATAAATAAATTAGATTCTGTTGATCAAGTTGAGCCTTTAGATAAATTCGTTAAAGCTGATGATAAGGGCTTATTTGAAATAATTGGTACTTCAGAAGAATCTATTGATAGATTATCAAGCGCACCATACTCATATTGGCGTGAAACTTTTAAAACTTTATTTAAAAATAAAGTTGCAATATTGTGCTTTGGAATTTTGTTCGTTTTAGTATTCTTTACTATATTTGGACCAATGATGAAGCATTATGATTATTATGCTGTTACTAATTTACCAACGTATGTTAAACCATTCGGCTCTGTCGAATTAACTATTGCTGGTGTTACTAAAAACTATACTTTCTGGTTTGGTACTAATGGTACTAAAAAAGATATTTGGTCAGTTACTTGGGATGGTGCTAGAATCTCTTTATTATTAGCTGTTGTCGTTTCATTAATTAATGCTGTCTTAGGTTTATTTATCGGTTCCGTTTGGGGTTTCTTCCCTAAACTTGACCCAATCTTCATCGAACTTAGAAACTTCGTTAGTAATGTTCCATCCTTACTTTTCTATATTCTTTTCATGAAGTGGTTCTCAGGTAAAGTACCAACGTTCTGGGCGATTGTTATTGTTTTATGCATATTTGGTTGGATGGGTCTTGCTGCAACTCTTAGAAACAATATTATTATCATTAGAAATCGTGATTTCAATATTGCAAGTAAGACATTAGGTTCTAAACCAACTGCTATTATCGTTCATAACTTATTGCCATATTTAGTCTCTATTATTGTTACAATTTTAGCAACATCAATTCCTGGTGTTATTGACTCAGAAGTTTCTTTATCCTTCTTTAATTTATCATACGCTGGTCAATTAACTTTAGGTGGTGTTATTACTGCTGCGACAAGTGCATCGAATGACTGGATGGCTTATCCATTTACGATGTTAATTCCTTCAGCAATAGTTATTGCCTTGACAGTTGCTTGTTACTATATCGGATTCTCATTAGCAGATGCAACCGATCCAAGAAATCATAGATAGGAGGTAAATATTTATGGATGAAAATAAAAAACAAGATATTATTCTTTCTGTAAAAAACCTTTCTGTTTCTTTTAAATCTCACGGCAAAGATTTAAAAGTTATTCGTGGAATTTCACTTGATATCAAACGTGGAGAAACATTTGCAATTGTTGGTGAATCTGGTTCTGGTAAATCTGTCTTTACTAAGACATTTACTGGTATGCTTGAAAAAAATGGTAAGATTAAAAGTGGCTATGTAAAACTAAATGGTGTTGAAGTTCATGACCCACGTATAGTTAAACTTAATTTTAAAGACGAAAACAATTTACAAAAACGTTTAAATAAGATGGAAGCATCTTCAGCTTCTGGAAAAGCTAAAAAAGAATTATTAGCTTTAGAAGCAAAACAAAAAGCAGAGTTAGATAAATTTGAAAGCCTAAAGGAAGCATCTAGCGTTGATGCTCAATTTGAAAAATCAAAGAAACACATAGACTCTGTAATTAATGCTAAAATTGAAAAATTAGATATTAAGTACGCTTATGTATTTAATAAATTCTATTCTGAATTATCAAAAATTGAGATGAAGAAACAAAATTCTATCGATAAACGTGGTAAAAAGATTAGCATTATCTTTAGCAATAGAAAAGAGTATTCTCCAGATTCTATCGCTCATTTAATTGAATGGACTAACAATTATCAAGTTTCAATTCAGCCAAAGATTGATGAATTAAAGAGTGAAGTTGCTGGCTTATATTCAATTGATCACAGTGTTACTAAAGAAGAAATTCATAACAAATATACACTTAAATCAAAGGATTTAATAAAGTTATCTAATATTAAATCTGTCGAAGCAATTAAAGACTTAAGAGCTAAATTTAATGAAGTTTTAAAGACGCAAGAAAGTCATTCTGAATCACGTGACTTATATGCTTCAGTTTATCCTTTATTCTTAAATGCGTTAATTAGCGAAGTTTCTCCATATTATGATTCTTTAAAAGCTGAAACCAAAGCTGATATGAGAATTGCAAGTCAAAAGAAAGCTGATGAATTAGCTGCTTTAGAAAAACAAAGACAATCTTTATATGAAAATTTAAAAAAGGATTTATCATCTAAAATAGCCCCAATGTCAGATGAAGAGTATCAATTAAAACTCGAAGAACTTAAAGCAAAGCACGAAAAAGAATTAGCTGATTTAAATGAGAAATTAAAAAACGAAGTTGTTAAAGCTAAAGAAAATAATAAAGGCTTAATTGATAGTTGTTCTGTATTTACAAATGAAGAAAAAGAAAAGTATGCAGATTATTCTTCAAAAGACATAATTGCACTTAAAAAACGTTCTGAAAGAGTATCAAAACTTGAACAAGAAAAAGCAAGTATTATTGCAAACTTAAAAGAAATTCAAACTAGCTTACTGAAAAAATTCGAAGAAGAAAATATGCCTACTTTGAAAGAAGTAGAATCTTTAGGCGTTGCTATTTCTCCTCTTTATAAAAAATTATCTAGACTCGTTAAAGACAAAGAAAATTTAATTAAGGAAAAAGAGCATTCTTTGAAATCATTTGGCTCTGACGAAAAAGAACAAGTTCGTAAGCAATTAGCTTTAAATGAATACGATGCTAAAATATCACATTTAGAAGTAGATATTTCTTCATGCAAAAAAGATATTGTAAAAGCAATTGAGACTGCTGATTTTAATTTTTCTGAAAAAGTTAGAAAGATTAATGTCAAAATTCATCAAGAAACTAATATGGCTTCTGGTTGGTCGAGATTTAAAAGAACAGTTTCTAGTATCAAACGCGATGAAGCAATAAAGCTTATTAACTCAGGAGTTATTGTCGGCGATAGCGTAAATTTAGCTAAGTTTAAGACAAATAAGCAATGGTCAATGATTCGTGGCTCACATATCGCTACAATTTTCCAAGACCCAATGACATCGTTAAATCCATTGCTATCTATTGGATCACAAATTTCTGAAGTATTAAGAATTCACCATAATTTAAGTAGATCTGAGGCTAAAAAAGAGGCTATAAGTTTACTTGAAAAAGTTAGAATTCCTAACGCTGCTCAAAGATATAAAGATTATCCATTCCAATATTCAGGTGGTATGAGACAAAGAGTTGTTATTGCAATTGCTCTTGCTTGTAGACCAGATATTCTTATTTGTGATGAACCAACAACTGCTTTGGATGTAACAGTTCAAGCTCAAATTTTGGCTCTTATTAAAGAATTACAAAAAGAATATGGATTTACAACCATATTTATTACACACGATTTAGGCGTCGTTGCAGGCGTTGCAGATAGAATTGGTGTTATGTATGGTGGCCAAATAGTTGAATATGGTACAGATGAAGATATTTTCTATCGTGCTGCACATCCATATACTTGGGCATTATTGTCTTCATTACCTCAACTTGCTGTTGAAGGAGAACCACTTACATATATTCGTGGTAATCCACCAGCATTTGATCAAGAAATTGATGGAGATGCATTTGCACCAAGAAGTGAATATGCAATGAAAATTGACTATATTATGGAACCACCTATGACTCAAATAAGTGAAACTCATTACGCAAAAACATGGCTTTTAGACAAACGTGCACCTAAAGTTAAAAAGCCAGCTGTAATTAGAAATCTTGAAGATAGAATGAAAAAGACTGCAGAAAGTTTCTTAGCTTCAAGCAATGGAGGTGAAAGTCATGAATGACAATAAAAAAGAAGTTTTAGTATCAATGAAACATGTCAATATAGGCTTTAAAAGTGGTACTAAAGTTAGAGTAGTTATTGATGATTTAAACCTTGATGTTTATAAAGGTGAAATTTTAGGCTTAGTCGGTGAATCTGGTTCAGGTAAAACCACTATAGGACGTTCAATTATTAGAATTGTTCCTACATTATCGGGAACTATCTTATATAAAGGAATTAAAATTAATGGTAAAATCCCTCATAAATTAGATAGAAACTTAAAAACAAAGATTCAAATGATCTATCAAGATCCTTCTGCATCTTTGAACGATAGAGCAAATATTGACTATATTGTTTCTGAAGGTATCAGAGCATATCATATGTATGATAATGAAACTGATAGATTGAAAAAAGTAAACGATATAATGATTAAGGTTGGATTAAGACCAGAACACTTAAAGAGATTCCCACATGAATTCTCAGGTGGTCAAAGACAAAGAATTGGTATTGCTCGTTCAGTTATTATGAATCCAGAATTGATTATTGCTGATGAACCTATCTCTGCCTTAGACGTTTCTATTAGAGCTCAAATCTTAAATTTGATTCAAGAATTCCAAAAAGAAAGAAATATGACAGTTATATTTATCGCTCACGACTTGTCAGTTGTTAAATATATTTCTGATCGTATTGCCGTTATTTACCAAGGACAAATAGTTGAAATTGCTGAAGCTGATGAATTGTTTGAGATTCCTTTACATCCATATACTCAAGCTTTGTTAACTGCAATTCCGATTCCAGATCCACACATTGAAAAAAATAAGACAATTAAGATCTACCATCCAGAAGGACCTAGACCAGTTACTTCTCTTGAAGAAATTGGTGAAAATCACTTTGTTAGAGGTACTCCTGAAGAACTTGAAGAATACCGCAAAAAGTATAATTCTTTAAAAAAGTAGATTTATTAATGCCACGCTCTTAAAGGCGTGGCTTTATTTATATATACATAAACAATTTAATAATATAAATAAAGTTGTCAGTAATTTTGTCGCATTTTATTAACTTATAAAATTAAATGTTAAAATATATGTTAAATTAAAGCTTTAATCGCCTTATTTTTCTTGTATGATTTTATTTAAATATGTTAATATCTACATATATGTATATATTAACTATAGCGAGGTTAAGAATATGAAAAGAATATTTGGTGCAATTCTAATTCTTATAATTGTTGCTTTATTTATTTCTGTTCACGCTTATCAGCCACTTAATAATGTTCTTTCAAGTGGCATAGAAGTGATAAGAAAGTTTGTAGTCAACTCTTATGATAAGTTTGCAACCTTTTGCTATGATGCTATAGGCAAACTTTCATCAAATCACTTTGGTTTGTCAATTGAAAATTGGGCTTTGGTAGGATATATAATTGTTCTTGTTTTATTCTTAATTGTTTACTTTATATTATTTGGAATAATTGCTCATATTAGAAATAAAAGAATCATAAATAAAAAGAAAGCTGAAGGGGATTCAGATTACGAAGTTGACAAATTTCCAACTAAACGTCTCATATTTGCTTTTTTAATTATTGCTTCATCGGGATACTTATTCTTTGTTTTATCAAATCAACAAGTACATGATGCTTATATAGCTTTTACTATTTCTGTTAGAAAATATTGTTTGATAACATATAACGCTATATCTAACACAGCTTATAAAATTGCTAATTACATTTTTAAAAACAACGCATCGAAATTATCTCAAAGTATTTGGACGGTTATCTTTTCAAGCGTTGTAATGGTTTTGTTCTATGTCTTATATTTTGTCATCTTTGGCTTAATTGCTAAAGCACAAAAAAATAAGAAAAAGAAAACGGAAGAAAATTTCACTAAGACTAGAAGTAATATTCAAGAAATTAATAACGCTGAATTTATTTCTAAAGCTAAACAATTTAATTGGCAAGATTATATTGGTGGTAGACCAATAAAGAGAGTCATTTTTGGAATAGTTTTGAGTATTATTCTTTTAGCTTTCTTAGCTTTGAGATTCTTTGATTACTTTAATACAAGTGATTCTTATTCAATAGTATCTTTAGCTCCTGTATTTGATTTCTTCTCGCCGTTATTTTCAACTATGGATATTGTTGAAAATAGCATTTTCGGTGGATTTAAAAATAATATAATTAGCAATAATTTAATAAATAATCAACCATTTAATTTAATGCAATTATTCGATTTTGTTTTTTGGATTGTTGTTTCAATAGTACTTGTAGTCATGCTAATTTTGATTTGTACTATCTTTGCACATATGTTTAGAAAGAAATATGCTATAAAGAGAGCTAAGAAAGCTGAATTAAAGTATTTAAATGAATTAAATTCTTTACCAAAAGAAGAAAGATTTTACGCTTCATCCAAATCAGGTGAACAGTTAGGTATTCCTACATCAAAAGTAGAAGGAGCTGACGTTGAAACTATTGCTAAAATATCAAATAAAAAACTTACTGGGGCAATGAGTGATGAAGTTAGTTCAGCTGATTATATAGACGATATTTCAGAAGGAGTTAGATATATCGGCATAGCTCAACCACAGGAAGATGATTCAATTACAATTCATGAAACACGTGAACCATTAGTTGAAGAACCGATGCCTGGTGAAGAAGATGTTTTAGATGTTGATAATAACACAGCAGATATTAGTGAATTAAATACAATTGATGATGATAGTGAAACTTCAACAGAACATATAGTTAACCTTTTCCAACCAGATATTTATGTTAATGTTGAAAACTGTGATATTAGCACTATTAGAACTGTTGAAGAACAAAATAATTCCGTTGATACAAACGATATATCAGATGTTATTTTATTTGATAATGATGGATTTGCTTATTTTGAATCTGCAGGACCAAGATCTAGAAACTTTGAAGATAACAATAAAGAAATTGCAGATGAAATTCCTGAAACTTATGACTATGTAGAAGATAGAAACTTTGATAGTGGAAGATTAGTTGAAGACTTAGTTACTTCAAATGTTATTGTTGAACCATCATTTAGTAGAGTTGAAAACAATGACAAAAAAGAAAATGAAAAAGACGAAGTTCCAGAGTATTTACGTAAATTGGATTATAAAATCAAAGAAAATGATGATGATCTCAGAATGATTGAATCTATAGAGCCTTCAAAAATTATTCCGGTCAACGATTGGCCAGATGAAGAATCATCTGAAATTGAAGATGCAGGATGTATTCATATTATTTTGGACAGCTTTGATGAATCTATTAAATACGAAAATAAAAACGTTGAAATCGCTCCTATTATTGAACAAGTATTAGACGAAAAAGTTGTAAATGAAAAGCAAGTTAAAGAGCCAGTAAAAGTAATTCCAAAAATGGCAGGTAATGTCAAACCTATGGCAGCACCAATACGACCAATAAGACCTATAAACAACGTTCCTAGAAACACAATTAAGCCTATTGCAATTAAACCAAAGGAAGAAAATACTCAAGAAGAAATAGCTTATGAAGATAAGCCTCAAATGTTTATTAATAAGCCTTTGCATGAAATTAACGATAGGAGAAAGGATATTGCGCCAATAACTGTTGATACTAAGAAGAAATTTGATTTAAAAAAATTCTCATTTGGTACAAAGTATGATGGCAATTTAAGCTCTCAAGAGGCATTTGAAAAAGGAATATCTACTGTTGATGTAGTTGTTTCACCAGTCACAATTTCAAATGATGTGAATGATAAAACGCCTGAATGGATTAAAAAGAGACACGCTGAGAGCAATAAAGAAAACAGATATAGAAATATTAAAGAAATTGGAATTGACGAAAGCAAAGGCTTAAAAAAGCCAGTTGAAAAAGTTGAAAAGTTCACTTTAAGAAAATCTCATAAGAAATATGAAGAAAACGTTGAATCTTTAAAACTAGTTCAACCAAACACATCATTTAAAAAGCCTATTGAACCTATAAAGATTTCTAAAGTCGAACCTGAAAATAGAACTCAAGTAAATGAAGATATTAAAGCAACTGAGGTTAAGAAAGTTGCTTTGACTAAACACACTTCTAATACAAGTATTTCTAAACCAATCAAACCAATAATGCCTGTAAAGAAACCAAAGCATTAAAAAAGAGCTGTAGAAAAATATATTTATTTATATTAATCTATAGCTTTTTTAATTTGTGCAAAATAAAAACTCCCACATTAGTGGGAGCTAGGTTAGAGGATGGTGCTCATGATGGGATTAGGACCCATAATGTCAATAATGACGCTTCCGAAGAAGCTGCGTCTAAGTTCCGCCACTAGAGCACTTATATATTAGCAAATATCTATACAAAAAATCAACCATAAAAACGACAAATTTATATAAATAATGTTCAAAAATACAAATATTAGCTATGGAAGTGGTTTCATAAAGGCGTAAATAACACCCTGTAGGTGTTAAAAATAAAAAAATCCACCCATTTAACTTGGATGGATTTTTATAAAAATTAGATTTTTAATGACAGTAATATAGCACACACATTGCAATTGTTCCAATGACAGATATAATTGTTATAACAAAATCAATTGCATTTAATTCGTCAGCATTTTGTAAATATTTTATAGCTATAATTATTGAAGCAACTATTACTGCTATCGGTAATATGTAGAACAGAATTGCTAGAATTACAACAAATAGTCCAACGAAAATAAATTTTAATACATAGAATACTAGAAGAAGAATTAAATCTGCTGCAACACCAACTAAGAGTGCAATTATATAAAACGGCCAAAGGACAAATGACAATAAGACAAAAATAAATGATTGCAATAACTTACCTATAAAGATACATATTGCGTTACAAATAAAGAATGGTTTGAAAAATGTTTTCCCATCTATACATAAATTGCATACTGTTTTAAAGAAAGAGTTGCATGGAGCTGAAACGGTGTTGCTTAGAATTAGTAAGATTCCTGATAGTAAAAGCATAGCACCACAGATTCCAAGAGTAAAAAGAAAAGAGCCACTTAATGAAATTGAAGGTAGGTGGAAAGAAAATGATGGTTTTGATTTAGCATAATATTTCTTTTCAGCTTTTGCTGCTTTTTTTTCTTCTTTCCTTTTAGCTTTTCTAGAGCGATCGATTTCTTTGTCAATATCAGATCTATAATAGAGATATTTTATTTTATTGATTAACCTTTTTATCCACGATTCTCTTTTAGGCAAAGTTTTTTGAGGTGTATTGGTATTGGTTGATTTTTTTCACCAAGAACTATTGGCTTGAGAGACTCTGAATCTTTTTTTGTTAAAATTTCTTTAGCTTCTTCAGGCAATAATTCGCTTGAAAGATCAAAATCGGCCATACTTTCTTCTAATTTAACCCAATCGACTTGTTGAGAGTAATATCTAGAATCTTCTGCTGAGAAAGTAATATTTTCTTTCAACTCTTTTATCTCTTTTTTATAAAAGTTACGATATTTATTTTCAGCTCTTTTTCTGCCTTTAATATAAGCTTCCAGTTTTGCGTTTTCACCTTGATTAGAGAAATTTATTCCTTTTTCGGTAACAATAGCTTCATATAATAATTTTTCGAATGTTTTAACTGTTAAATCACTTCCGCTTGTATTGAATAAAGTTTCTGTAGCTTGAGGACCACCTGATAGCTTTGCAGATTCATCTTCAAGCCATTTTAATGCTGGATTATAGAAGTATTTATAAAATTCTTCAGGTAATTCTGTATAATATGAACGTATGCTTTCACGATAGAATAAGCGGCTTTCTCCACTATCATTAATATCATCAATTTCTTTATACATAGACTTCATTGAACTTGCAAATATCATACCTTTAACAGCCGTGGCTTTATGAGCGACTTCTTTAATAAGATTTTTATCTGCAGTTCCATAAAAAGAATATAAATTTAATAATTCATTTAAATCTTTGAATAAATATAAAGCCCACTCAAGAAGTTCATCGCAAATGTCTGTTATTTCATTTTTGTTAATATAAAGTTTTTTTCCAGTCCTTCTAAATATTTTTGGATTATTAATAATGTTAGTGTAAATGTAAGATATATTATCTAAAACATCACCACTGACAAACTTATCTCCATAAAACAATTCTCTGGTATTATTTTTATTGCAAAAATAATATTTTGTCAATCTTTCAAGGCCGTCACAAAATGAGCTTTGGCTTCGCTCAAAATCGTTTTGATCACCTTCGAAGTGATGATTGCTAACTGGTGCAAAAGAGCTTAAAAAACGATATGCACCATCATAAATGTACAAATACGAAAGAATTAAATATTGTAATTCTTGTTTTTTCAATGGACCTTCAGAACTCATAACTTCCCCTTTTTGATATAGCTTTAAATAGTGCAATGATAAAAAAACTATTTTATAATAAGTTTTTTTCTTGACCCTTTAAGAAATTGACCTTCATATTATATTTTTTAAATACAATACTTATTTCTTAATTTATATGAAATTACAAAGAAGTTTTGTAATATTCAATATATAAAAACTTATTAAATTCACGTTGATAAAATAATAAACATGGCCGAATGCAGCTATTGTGTCATTAAATTTTTTTAATATTGCAAATATCAAGTAATTAAATTACCAACAATTAATAAAATTATGTATCTATTTTAATTTGATGTCTATTTTATAAAAATATTTTTTATTAATATTATTTTTGTTATTTTAAAATAACAATTATTTATTTGTCTTATAAGAGAATTAATTTTTATATTTATCCCTTCACTATATATAACCGTAAGATTTCATGTGTTTTTGCTCACTTTTTTAATAAATTTTAATTTCTTTACAATTGACACAATTTTATAAAGGCTAAGTAAGAGAGAAAAGTAAAATAATAAAACCCATAAGTTAATTGGAAAACTTATGGGTCTTATTATCAAAAGGAGGTTTGAAGAGGAATAAATATTAACAAGTTCATAAGATGGAGGTTATATTTAGAAGATGGAACTTAATAATTAATATGAATAATCATATTTTTCTATATTTATCCCCTTTCACTATATATAACCGTAAGATTTCATATGTTTTTGCTCACTTTTTTGATAAATTTTAATTTCTTTACAAGTTGTTTATAATTTAGTGGCTAATTTATCCTCTCTATTTATTAACAAAGTTGATTTCAATTTTGTTCGAACTATATATAGAAATGTTTCGTTATAATATTTAGCAATACTGTGTAAAGAGATTCTTCTGATTGATTGTTCTCATAAATTTATCCATTATTAAAATTTTTTATATAATTCAGCACAATTAACTAATGCTCTTGTTTTAACAAGAAATCTTCAAGAAATATACTTTCTATACCATCGATGCTTTCGACATCATATTTATCTAATGTTACAATATATTTTGTATAGTTATCATCTATATTTTTCAAATTTTGAATTTGCTAATGTAAATATCGTAATGTTTTTTTCTTTGATTAAAGATTCGAACCTTTTTTGTCGATCCTGGTTATTTTTGACGCTTACGATTCAACAGAGTCAATTTATGCATAAAAAAAGTTTGACACATCTCTGTATCAAACTAATGTTTTTTTAATGGTGCCCGGGGCGGGACTTGAACCCGCATGACCGATTAAAGTCGCAGGATTTTAAGTCCTGTGCGTCTACCGATTTCGCCACCCGGGCGAATAAAGATGGTGTCCCGTATAAGATTCGAACTTATGACCCCTTGATTAAAAGTCAAGTGCTCTGCCAACTGAGCTAACGGGACAAATATATAGATGGCTGGGGTACCTGGATTCGAACCAGGGCATATCAGAGTCAAAGTCTGATGCCTTACCGCTTGGCGATACCCCAATAAGAATGGTGGAAGAAGATGGAGTCGAACCATCGAACCCGTAGGAACAGATTTACAGTCTGCCGCGTTTGGCCACTTCGCTATTCTTCCACAAAGCTTTTGCGCTAATAAATGGTGGATGTTACAGGGATCGAACCTGTGACCTCCGCCGTGTAAAGGCGATGCTCTCCCGGCTGAGCTAAACATCCGTTTTAGCGTCTTGTATAATATATCAATTATTGTCTGCTTAGTCAATAAATTTATCAAAAAAAATTATGTTATTAAGTAACTTTTTTACTAGTTTTGAGTAAATAGTAATTTAAAGCACATTAATATGCATAAAAAAAGAAACATTGAGCAGAAATTCAATGCTTCTTTGATATTTAATGTTGCATTACATTGATTCTTGAAACGTTATGAGCTTGGTCTCCACGTGAAGTGTGGACAAGATCAAATTCGACTGAGTCTCCTTCATCTAATGATTTGTAACCTTTTTGGTTTATTTGAGAATAGTGTACGAAAATATCGTGATTAACTTCGCCATCAATAATAATGAAGCCAAATCCTCTAATGCGATTAAACCATTTAACAGTACCTTGAATCATACTTAAACCTCCTCTTCTCTATGCTAATTATATAACTATAAAATATTTTTTTAAATATAAATCGTTCGACAAAATTTGCACTCTTATTGATCTATTGCGCCCATTAAAATTAAGCATTTAATTTTATTTGGTTTACCTTTCATCAATTCGTTGTAACAAGCTTTTATTGTTGCACCAGTAGTAATAACATCATCGATTAAAAGTACTTTTTTGTCCTTTATTCTTTCAATGTTTATTGATGTTATATTTGATCCTATTTTTGATCTTTGTAACGCGTTTTTTCCTTTTTGAGTCGCACTATCTTTTTTTCTTAATATATCGTATATTGGCATATTTAATGATTTGCACATTTCATACATATGGGAGAACTCTCTTTTTTTGATTGATGAAAGTGATGAAGGTGCAATCACAATAGCATAATTAAAGAAGTTTAATTTAATATAAGTTTTAAATAAATAAAAGAAAACAGGTGCAAGAGCAATATCAAATTGTTCTTTATACTGTAAAAGCCATTCTTTTAGTGGTGATTCATAATTGCATAGATAAGTTATATCTATTTCATTTATTCTAATACTTTTATAAACTGGTTTAATTCTTTCTAAACATTTATCGCATAGTACTGGTTCATTAAATATATAATTATATGAAGTCGGAGATATTTTTTCAGCACACGCCAGACAATAATGCTCTATGGTTGATATCTTTAATTGTTTTGATAGATTTTTTAATGTTTTCATTATAACTTTTACCTAAAAATATTACTTTTCCAGTTCTAGCGTTAAATTTTCTTCCAACACGTCCTGAAATTTGAATTAAACTTTCTGGTGTAAACGTCATATTATCTGCATCTATTACTATAACTTGTAAATCTTTTACCGTTACACCTCGTTCTAATATTGTGGTCGTAATCAAACATTTTAATTGTCCTTTTTTAAATTTTTCGATAGTTATATCTCTATCTTTTTTGTATGAGTATACTAAACTTATGTCTTTAATGAAGTGCTTTGCAAGTTGATATAGTTTTTGTCCTTCGTTTATAGTTGGAACAAAGACAAAAAGAGGCTTGTTAGAATTTAAAATTTTTAAAATAACTTTTAAGCATGTAAAGTATTTACTTAGGCCATAATAAACAAATTCAGGAACTGGTAAAAATGCACCGTGATATCTTTTATTAAGTTCTAAAATTGTTCCACCACGATTCTTAATTTCACATATATCTTTTTCAGAAGGTGTTGCGGATAGTAAGACTTTTACTCCTGTACAAGTAAGTGATTTTTCAACAAATTGATGTAGCA
The DNA here is from genome assembly GCA_000437395.1 of Clostridium sp. CAG:288. Lineage (GTDB taxonomy): Bacteria > Bacillota_I > Bacilli_A > RFN20 > CAG-288 > CAG-288. The sequence goes on from FR898192.1 coordinate 63,881, forward strand.
TTTCGTTGTTTGCAAAAGGGAAAGCATCTATTTCATCAATTATTAATAAATCAAAATAATTTTTGTATCTGAACAATTGATGAGTTGTTAATACAATAATATCAGCCTCTAGTTTGTAGCTATGATTGCCATAAACTGATATGACAGACGCATTTGGAAAAGCACTTGAAATTCTAGGCTTTAAATCTATAACAACATCCTTTCTTGGTGTGGCAAAACCGACAGTTTTTCCTTCATTTAAAGCTTTTTCCATAGCTTTATAAACAAGTTCAGTTTTTCCAGCACCAGTTACAGCATTTATTAATACATCTTTTTTTAATATAAAGTTTTGCATTACTAAATTTGATATATTTTCTTGCTTATCAGATAGATGGTAATCTAGTTTTAATTTGATGTTTGAATTTATTGGTATTTTATTTGCTTGTCTCCCATTGAAGCTAATACATTTTCTGCAATATATTTTTCCACCTTTTTTGGAAAAGAAACGCTCGTCGTTGTTTCCACAAACTGGACAAATAGACATATAAATTTTCTCCTTACTATATATATGGGTTTTTAGTATAAATTTTCGAATTTGTATGAAAATAAAAATGGAGGATATATAAAATGAAAATGAACTTAGGGTTAAAAGATATGGTTAAGATTAATCAGTTGTTTGAAACAGCTTTAGAGGTAGATGTGCCATTAATAATTAGCAATAAGGAAAAAGCTCACATATATATGATGAGTGAAGCGACATACAATAAACTTATTGGTAAAAAAGAAACAATTAGAGACAAAGAAATAAAAAAACAAGCTGGGAAAGACAAACATAAGTAAACATATAACAAGTTAAATCATATATTTAATAAAGGTGATATATGTGTACCGTGAGGTTTGTTGTAAAACATTAATTGGTAAAGGAAAACTTGATAAGCATAAAGAAATTTCAATTGAAGTAGGAACAAACGCTAGTAAAACATTAGGTTGTTGGATTATAAATCATCAATGCAACGCTTATTATCACAATAAAGATATAAGGATAAAAGGAAGTTACGATGTCGAGCTTTGGATGGCTGTTGATGATGATAAAAAAAGTGAAGTATATAGGACAACAATTGATTTTGATGAGCAAGTAAATTCAGCATTTAAAGACTTAATTACTTTAGATGATAAATTATATTTAAAGACAATAATTACACATTATCCTTCTTGTGTAGGAATGACATTATTAGACACTGGATTAGTAAAAGTTGAAATTGAAAGCCAATATGTTGTCGATGCTTTTGCAGAAGCAATTTTAGTTGTAATGTGTTCAGATAAAAATGAACCTGATTTAACAACAGAAGAAGAAATAGTAATGAATGTAAATCCAAACTATTTAATAAATAAGTGATGTAGAAATATTGAATAAATTTCTTTTAACCTTTATAATGCAAAATGTATATTAGTTGAAAGGAAAATTAAAATGAAAAGAAATTATAAAGAGACAGTTTTTTATGAAATTTACCCTAATTCATTCAAAGATTCTAATGGCGATGGTTATGGTGATTTACAAGGTATAATTTCAAAATTAGATTATATTGCAAGTTTAGGATTTAGTGGAATTTGGTTAAATCCAATTTACGATTCACCATTCTTTGATGGTGGATATGATATTAGGGATTTCTTTAAAGTTTCAGAAAGATTCGGTACTGAAGAAGACTTAAAGCAATTAATTGAAGAATGTCATAAAAGAGACATAAGATTGTTTTTAGACTTGGTTCCAGGACACGCTTCTTTTGAAAATAAAGAATTTTTGGAATCAGCTAAACCTGAAAGAAATGAATACTCAGATTTGTTTATTTGGAACGATAACGTATGGGCAAATGAGCCAGGATATCGTTTGATTTCAGGATTATTTCAAAGATTTGGATGCTATATGGTTAACTTCTTCTCTCATCAACCTGCAATTAACTATGGCTTTAATAAGGTTGAATATCCTTGGCAACATAAGGTTGGTTCACCTGAAGCAAATAAAGGTAAAGAATTTATTGAATCAGTAATGGATTATTGGTTAAACCTTGGCGTTGATGGATTTAGAGTTGATATGGCTGACTCATTAGTAAAAAACGATGGAAATGATAAGGTTGAAACAATCAAATTATGGAAATCAATCAGAGCTGATTTGGCTACAAAACATCCAAACTTCGAAATGGTATCTGAATGGGCTAATCCTGCTCAATCATTAGAAGCTGGATTTGATTCCGACTTTGTTTTAGATCACAGAGGCACATGTTCACATTTATTATTTAGATTAGATGAATATGATTCTGAAGCACATACACCACTTTTAATGAAGTACGATGAAGAAGTTTATAATAAATTTAAGACAGATTTATTAAAAAGATTAAGTGAAGCAAAGAAGTTAAATAAGAGTCTTTCATTTATATCTGGAAACCATGATACACTTAGAATTGCAAACTATTTAGACGATTTAGCTTTAAGACAAGCATACGTATTCTTATTAACTATGCCAGGTGTTCCATTTATTTATGCTGGTGATGAAATTGGTACACATTCAAAACCAATCCCATCTGTAGAAGGTGGTTTCCAAAGAACTGGAACAAGAATGCCAATGAGATTTGATAGCACTAAAAATGCTGGTTTTTCGACTGCAAATAAGACTTTCTTACCAACAAATGAAGATGATTCAACTGTTGAAGAAATGGAAAAAGATCCTACTTCGTTATTACATTTCATTCAAAAATTAATTGAAATTAGAAATAAAGAAAGTGTTTTAACATCAGATGAATTCGAACTTTTAGACGGTAATGTCCTATCTTATAGAAGAGGAAACATTACTGTATATATAAACATAACTAACGATATTCAAACAATTCAAAGCGAAGAAAAAGAAATTCTCATTGCTTCAGGCTCTTTCAAGCAAGATGGTGGAAAAATTGCTTTATCACCAAAATCATCAATTGTTATTAAATAATAAGTAAATAAAAGGAAGTTAATTTGATGAAGCATCATCAAAAGTAACTTCCTTTTCTCTTTAAAATTAGAATTTATTAGTATATAATCTCTAATGCTTGGGGTATAGACAAGCGGTAAGTCAGCAGACTCTGAATCTGTCACGCATTGGTTCGAATCCAATTACCCCAGCCATTATATTGATTGTTTGTTTGATACATTTGCTTGTATCAAACTTTTTTAATAATTAGTCTAACTTATATGTCTTTACATAGAACGTGAAGTAAACGATATGGGTAACCCACACTATAGCTAAAATAATACATAGAATATATATTCCTTTTATAAGCATAAGCGTTAGTCCAATGGCCATTAATAGAGTTACAGTTATAATTACTTTTACTTTTGATTTAAAAGACATTCCTTGTCCTTTAACATAACTTTCTAAATTGTTCTTATATAATTTAGTATTAATAAACCAATTATTTAACTTATCTGAACTTTTAGCAAAAGACACAGCTGCTAAAAGCAAAAATAGAACAGTTGGTAAAATAGGCAAAACAGCACCTAATGCTCCAAGCCCTAATCCTATAAATCCTAGTATAAGCCACAATATTTTCTTAATTTTCACTTTTTTTAATCTTTCTTTTTTCTCTTTTGCTTGTAATAACGTGATTTAATGCCATTATTGGGTGATAGAATATCATTCTTGACCTGAAAAGCGCATAACTTCTCTAATTTTTTCTCGCATTATTGGAGTATAGCAGTGAACTTTACAGTTTGAACAAAATGTTTTATTCTCCATAAATGGACATCTTTCAATTCGCGTTAAAGCATAATTAGTTAGTTCTTGGCATACAGAACATAATTCTTTTTTATGTTTGTGCTTCTTTTTACAATATAACGATATCATTAAAGAAACTACTTTTTTTCTTTGTCTCTTTTAGCTTCTTATTTTTAATAATGTATGCATTATTAAAAATAAAATGTCAATTAATATAAATGTGCAATATAAAAGGTGGTAAACAAACTTACCACCTAAATTATTAATCTTCAGTATTAATATTTTTTAAAATTTTTATTTTGTAATCGTCAATTAAATTTGTAACCAAATTAGTTAAGTCTTCAACTGATTCAATATCTGATAAGTTTATAGCTAGAGTTGAAGGAGTAAGATCCTCATTGTTTTCTTTAGCTGAATCATAAACACTAAGCATGCTGTTAACAAAATCTATTTTTTTGTTGATTCCAAGTTTAACTAACTTATCATTAGAAACAAAGGTAATATTGTTATCTAGGCTAACGCCTAAAACTAGATTTGGATGATAATCATCGACTATTCTTGAAATGGCTGTAATTACTAACTTTAATATTCTAACTTTGCTTTCGTTTTCTTCAAAAGGAGAATAAGTGTATATGGTTTCAGGTTTATAAGCTTTTATTAAATTAACATAGTCATCAATTATTTCTTCATCTTCGTCACTATTTTTGTGGTTTAAGATATATGTTGAATTATATGATCCAATATTAGCAGCTTTTTGTTGCTCTGTTAATCTAATTGAAATCATATCTTCAGGATTATAAAGACTATATAATCCACCATTTTTTATATTTGAAGGTGCCATTGTAATAACACCGACAAAAGATTTATTAGGATTATATAAAGAATCTATAATTCCATCAGCACCTAATCTTTCAATATCAGTTATTTGTTCGGCAATACAAAGAGAAATTAGTGCACCAGTTTTTGCACTTGTAGGGACATATTTTATTGTATTTTCGTTAAGTGACATATTTCCTCCTATGTTCTTTAATAATTATAGCATATATATTTATTTATGATACGATTCACCAGAGTGAATTTTGAAAGCTCTATAGACAGCTTCTGTGGCTATTAACATTGCTTCTGGATGGGTAAAAGTAAAGCTTGACATTTTAACTCTTAAAGCTGCTTTTTCACGTACTTTATCAGATAGCCCATTAGAGCTGCCGATAACAAAATACATGTGGCTTTTAGTTATTTGTGATTCAAATAATATATTAGAAAATTGAACTGAATCGTATTCTTTGCCTTTGGTATCAAATAATATTAAGCTAGAATTTGACTCGATTTTTGAAAGAATTTTTTCTGCTTCTTCATCTAAACCTCTATCAATTTCGACTTTTGATGTTGAAGTTGATAAACGTGATTTGTCTAAATTTATAAACTCTACTTGAGAATATTTTGATATTCTTTTAATGTACATTTTTATGCCTTCTTCATAAAAATGTTCTTTGATTTTGCCAACTAAGATAAATGTTAATTTCATACTAACTCTTTATTCCAGTTTCCGCCTTTATAGACGTTTGTTTCATCGGCACAGCGCACTAGAATATTAGGTATTTCGCATAGTTGAGTCATCATAACTTTATTGTAAGTTTCTAATGCGATTTGTGGCGTGTTGCATTCTTCGGATAAGTGAGCAAGAACAATTTCTTTTGTCTTATCACCTACTAATCCTGATAAGTAATAACTTGCTTCTAGATTGCTTAAGTGACCGTGGTCGCTTAGAATTCGCTTTATTAACTCTTGTGGTCTTCCAGACTCACAGAGCATTTTTGGATCGTGATTTGATTCAAAAATATAATAATCAGCATTTTTGGATAGATCTAACGCTTTTTCAGAAACGTAACCAGTATCGGTAATATATACGAGTTTTTCGTTTTTATCTTCTATAATATATCCTGTTGTATTTATTGCGTCGTGGGATAAAGGAATAGGTGTGACAAAAAAGTCACCAAATTTATACTTAGTGAAAGGACATAATATTTGACTTTCAGGAATATTCTTTCCCAAGACAAAAAGTTGAGAAAACTGCATAGATTCATCAAAGTTTTTTAATCCAGCAGTGTGATCAGAATGCGAATGAGTAACTAGTACAATATTTATATCTGTAATTCCCAATCCACAAATAGCTAATCTTTCATTTAATCTTTTTTTACTAATGCCACAATCTATTAAAATATTGGTTTTACCGCTTGAAACAATAGTTGAATTACCTTTAGAACCACTAGCTAAAACTGCGTACTTCATCCTTGGTAATCATCCCCATCATAAATGGATTCAAAACGGCAAAATTGTTTCATAAACATGAATTTAAAAGTTGCAAGTTCTCCACTTCTATTTTTTGCTAATATGAGTTCTACCATTGAGTTACCAGAGCTAGGTGCGGATTGGCCATTAGGCTCTTCACCTTCAATAGGTGGCTCAGGTGGAATATCTGATTGGTTATTACCTTGAGCTTTATCATCTTTGTTATTGTTATAATAGTCTTCACGATAAATGAAGAATACTTGGTCGGCATCTTGTTCGATAGCACCAGAATCTCTTAAGTCAGAAAGTGCTGGCCTATGGTTAGTTCTTTGTTCGACGTTACGTGATAATTGGCAAAGACATAAGATAGGAACTTCTAATTCTTTAGCTAATTGTTTTAAACTTCTAGAATATTCAGCAATTTCTTGTTGTCTATCGCCTTTATAATTTTTACCAGAGGAATTGATTAAACCGATATAGTCAATAACAATCAATCCCAAATCTGGATGAGAATTTTTTAATTTTCTTGCTTTGGCTTGTATATCCATCAATTTGTTGCCACCATAATCATCGATGAAAATAGGATCGTTGGCTAAGATATCTAAGGCGCTATTGAGTGAAGCAATCTTAGTTTGTTCTTCACGTTCAGTAGGGAAGTTTGTGTCAAAATATGTAGTGCCATGTTTTAAAGGTAACTGAAGAATATCACCTGTAGATAAATGAGCTTTTTCTGAAGCAAGTCTTAACATGATTTGTTCAGAACTCATTTCTAAAGAGAAAATTCCAACAGGAACACCACAATGTGCAGCTTTAGCTGCAAAGTTTAAAGCTAATGCAGTTTTACCGACAGATGGACGAGCAGCAAGAATGATTAAACTACCTTTTTGGAAACCGCCAATTTTTCTATCCATATCTTCATATCCAGTAGGTGTACCAGTAAGATAAGATGGTCGTTTACCAATGTTTCTTTCACGCTCAGCACGTTCGTTATCTAATCTTTCAACTAAGACATTAATAATATCTTTTGAAGCTAAAAATTCTGATACGCGTCTTTGCTTTGTAATTTCCAAAATAGATTTTTCAGCTGCACCGATAAATTCAGATAAATCTTCTATTTCTTTAGTTTCATATTCGTTCTCTAGATTTTTTAGCAAGCCAAAAAAGCGTCTTGCTAAACTTTTGTCTTTAACTATATTTATATATTCTTGGACATCACTAGTTAATGGAATTTGATATGTACAGTCGACTAAATATTGTTGTCCACCTATGTATTTAAGTTTTTTTAATAATTGTAACTGTTCAGCGACAGAAACTAAATTTACTTCTAAGCCTTTTTGAAGAAGAATGATAATAGCATCGAATATAATTTGGTTTCTTTCATCTTCAAAATCGTTTGAATTAAGTTGACCGGTAACTTTATACAAAGCGCTAGAATCAATCATCATGCCGCCAATAACAGCCATTTCAGCTATTTGTTGGGATTGTTCCATAATATATTACTTTGCCTTTTCAGAAACATGTACTTTTACTACGCCGACAACGCCTTTAAATAGTTCGATTTTTAAAGATGTTGTTCCATAGGCGTTGCATGGATAGCGATCGATAAACTTTCTTTTATCAATTACAATATCGTATTTAGACTTTAATTCTTCTTCAATTTGTTTTGGCGATATTTGGCCAATCATAAGGCCGTTTTTACCGCTGGTAGCTTGGAATTCAAGAGTGATGCCTTCAAGCTTTTTAGCAACTTCTTGTGCTGCAGCTTTCTTTTGTGCAATTAAGGCTGCTTCTTCAGCTTTTTCTTTTTTATAATCACCAAGAGAATTTTCAGTTAATTTTCTTCCATAACCTTGAGGAATGACAAAGTTGCTGGCATAGCCATCACTTATTTCTACAATCTCTCCTCTTTTACCAACCTTTTTAAGGTCTTTGATCATAATTACTTTCATTTATTTACCTCCTGTTGTTTTTAGTGCAAATATCTTAATCGCTTTAGCTTATATTAAACTAAAACGTTATTTTTATCATCTAATATTATAAGTGTATTTGAGCAATAATTGTTAGCTAAATATATATAATTTATTAGTTAACGTTATTTTTATTAGAAATAATGTTGATTTGATTTGTTTCCTTGTTAAAATTGAAATTAAAAGTTGCTGTTTTGCCAAATTTATTTTTGACTAAATCTAGTTCTAAAATAGAATCGATATATTTTGAGCCTTCATATTCATTGCCCATATCAAATGGCGTTGGTCTATAAAAAACGCTAAATAATGTATTAGTTGCTTTATGTTTATAGTTATCTATTCTACGGAGAAAATATGCTTGATCGATATAGCTTTCATTTATACCTAATTCTTTTAAATCTAAGAGATAAGGTTTTCCATTAGCTCTATAACTAACAGCACGACTTAATTGGCTTATAACTATAATTGATATATCTAATTCAATCGCTAAATGCTTCAGCCTTAAAAGTATGTCGTTTCTATTTGCCTCTCTAGGGAAATCTTTATACTGACTATTAAGTTCTAATAGACTTAAATAATCGATTATTATCACTCCTAAATTTGGAAATGCTAATTTTAATTTTCTTGTTTTTTCCTCTATGCGTTCAATAGAGCAAAAATAATTATCATAAATATATATTGGACAATTCGATATTATTTCTGAAGCTTTCGTTATTGATTCAATTTTTGAATCATCCCATTTAATTTTGTTGGTGTTTGAAAAAGAAGATAAGTGACTTAATTTTAAAAAAGGCATGTTGGTAATTTCTTCAGTTGAAATACCAGATACATTAGATAAAAGTCGGATCATTGAATTCTCACTACTTGCTTCCAATGAAAATATACCAACAGGTGTTCCTGATTTAGCAACATTTAAAGCTATTACTAAAGAAAGAATTGTTTTTCCAATATCTGGGCGTCCAGATATTAATGATAAACAACCTTTTTGCAAACCGCCTATTTCGCTATCTAATTCGCTTAATCCAGTTTTAATTTTTCTAGAGTTATCTAACTTTTTTGACAAATTTTTAGCAACACAATTATTGTCACTTAGTTTTTCTATGAGAGAAGTAATAGCTTCGTTTGATGATTTAAATTCAATAGAAGTATCAAAGCTCATTTTTCTTTGTATATCTATGGCTATAGAATTTAAAAAAGTATATGAGCTAAATAATTTTTTATCTTTGTATTCTTTTGCAAGTTCTTTTATAGCAGGTAATATTTTATTTAATGCACTTTGTTTTTTTATAAACTCAATATAGTCTATAAAATTAGCGTCTTTATTGTTATATAAATCAATGCACTCTTTTAAATAAATATTTAAATCGATATCAGAAAATTCATTTTTTGAATTTAAATCAGCAGTTATTTTTTCTAAACTTAATGAAGCTTTATTTGCTAATTGATTTTTAATATAGACAAATATCTCTCTATTTTTAATTGAAACAAAGTCATAAGGATTAAGAATGTTAAAAACATAAGGCAAAAAATCATTAGTAGATTTTTTGGCTTCTAAGTCATTTAAAATATCACCAATAATTATTTTTTCGCTGTCAAGTTGATTCTCTTTCATATTATTACTCCTTTAAGATTAAGTTAATAATAATATTTAATTGAACTCGCTTTTATAGTTTAAAATAATTGTTTGTTTATAAAGACAAATTGATAAATTTACTTGCTATTTGTTGTCTTTCTAGCATCTTGCAAGTATTCGTCTAATATGTGAATTAATTTTTCATAAACTGATGTAATCGTTTCGTTTTGGAATTCACTAGCAGCAGCATTAAAGTGACCACCGCCATTTAACTTTTCCATCAAGAATTGACAGTTTACTGTTCCGTCAGATCTGGCGGATATTCTAATTGATTTTTCGGAAGATCTTCCGATTACAAATGAAGCGTTGACGCCTCTGATTGAAACTGCTTCTCGTGCAGCGATAGCTAAAATAGTTCTATCGATAATATCTTCATCATCAGCAGTGCAAACTAATACTCCATAAAACGGCGTGCTTGCATTAGACATAATTCTATTAATTAGAACGTATTCTTCATAATCTTGTTTTAAGAAGTCATCGGCAGCTTCGTTATTAGCACCGTGTTGTTTTAAAATTGTTGAAGCTTCATAAGTTCCAATGTTTGTTTTATTTCTATAATAGTTTGTGTCTAACAAAATACCAGCTAACATCATAGTTGCTGCTTTATCGTTTAAAGCGATTGTTGATGGGTTAAATGCGATGTATTCAGCAATTAACTCTGAGGCGCTTGAAGCGCTTGAATCGATACCATTAATAAGAACAGAAGGGAAGAAGTTATCGGCTCTTCTATGGTGATCAATAACGGCTAGCTTAGTTTTTTCGGTGATGATATTTTTATTCATTGCTTGAGAAGGGTTATTAAAGTCAACAGCAACGACTAAAGTATTTTCATTTATATATTCGTTAGCGGCTTTAAATCCTATAGTCATACTCTTAAATTCGTCTGTTGAATAAAGAGTCTTTAATGCACGGCGGGTTTTATTTTCGACAAGTTGGTCATCATATATGATCTTACACTCTACTTTTGCAAAATCAGCTAATGCCTTTACGCCTAAAGCAGCACCAATTGCATCCATATCTGCATAAATGTGTCCCATTACTAAAACGTTAGATGAATGTTGCATTAAAGTGATTAAAGATTGAGATAAAGTTCTAATCTTAACTTTGTTACGTGAAGCTTTCGACTCTGTTTTACCTCCGATGAAAATCATATTTTCACTAAATGGCGCTATTACAGATTGGTCACCGCCTCTAGAAAGAGCAACATCAATTGCGTTGCTAGCTAATTCACCTAATTTTGTATAGTCTGGGAATCCATATGCTATACCAACAGAGAGTGTGAATCCATCTTCTTCAAGATCACGTACCTTATCAACTATGGAAAAATTATCTTTTTGCATTTCTTCGTAGTTTTCCATAGAACATATAAACATGTACATATCAGCTCTTAATCTTTTTGTTAAAGCTTTATACTTTTTTAAATATTCAGTAACTAATTTTCTAGAAGCTGATGTTAAATCGTTAAAACTTGTTTCTTTTTTGGCTGATGAAACATCTTGGAAGTTATCAAACAATATATATCCAACAACAGGAGCTTGATTTTTTGAATAGTTAAAAATAGATTCATAGTCGGTGATATCTTTAAAAATATAAAGGTTAGCGGATTCGATAAATTTAACTTCATAATTGTGCTTTTTATAGATGATTTTTACTATTTCTTCTTCGTAGTCGCTACTTGAAAGTTTAAGCAAATCTGAACTAATTTCATCTATTTTGCAATCGACTACATCAAAATCCATGTCTGTTAAAAATTCGTTGATCCAAATGACATTTTTATTTCCATCTGTTACTGCTAAACCAATTTTACCAAAGTTATATGCTTCTTGAATATCTGTACCAATAACGTCGGCTGATTTAAGCTCAGTTCTTAATTTTAAGTTTTCAATAGTTCTTGATGAGAACCAGTAAAATATTGTGTTAAAACATATTATTGCTAAGCATAAACCGATTGCAATTAAAAAGTAATAATCTAATTCAAATAATGCTGATGCAACAAAAAGGCCAGAGACTATTAATATTTCAAATATAAATAAAATAATCGATTTTATTCTTTGCTTGTGAAGTAGTGTATTCATAAGTACCTCCGAGCCTTTTTTATAAAAAGGCTACTATTAATTATACTATATTAATAGTTTTTCTACTATCTATAAGTATTTTAAATAAATATTTTGTTTACGTAAATTATAAGTAGCATTAATTATATTATACAACTTATTCTATAAATCAAAAATGTTTATAGCATTTATGTTGAAGATATCAATAATTTATAAATATTTATTGCTAAATTATATCGAATTACTTAAAAATAAAGTTTAGAGTAATATTTCTTTTATTAGCTAACATCTGCATAAGCAAAATATCTTATAATGAAAAAAATAATGCTAGACTTTTTTATTTTGTTATAGTAAAATTACGAATGCGCCATAGCAACAAAAAATGGTTGACATATGTACTTGTCATCCGTATAATAGCATTGTTATGCAGAATTTATGCAGAAAGCGAGGTGTGGGATATGGCAGTTCCAGCCAGACGTACTTCTAAAACACGTAAAAGACTTAGAAGAACACATTTTAAACTCAGTGCAAAAGGATTAGTTAGCTGCAGCAACTGCGGAGCGATGATTCAATCACACCGCGTTTGCCCAGAATGTGGCTACTATAACGGTAAGAAAGTCATTGACGTTAAATCTTCCGCTAAGTAACTTAGTTTAGAAAATTTGCTCCCGTGTATTTGGGGGCTTTTTTATTTGTTAAAACATGCTAAAATATCTAGGATATAAGCATAGCTTATAACTTTAATATGGAGAATTTATGGGAAAAATTGAAAAAATTAAGAAAGATTCAAAAAATTATTTATTGGATCACCCTCATCAAAAGTTCATAGTCGATTATTTATGGGCTTTTGTTGTTACACTTATTTCCGCTTTTGCTTTTGCTTATGGCTTTAGAGCATTCGTTGCTCCAGCTGTAGCTGAACACTTAGTTTCAGGCGGTGCTTCAGGTTTAACTCAAGTTATTGTAAGAATAATTGAAAGAATAGCTGGTGGCTTAACTCCTGAGATGTTTAATACATTAGATTCAATAATTTTCTTTTTAGTCAATGTACCTTTGTTCTTCTTAGCTTGGTTTAAAATAGGTAAAAGATTTACTGTTACAACATTTGTCAATGTTTTATGCGTTTCAATTTTTATTAAAATTCTTCCAAACGAAATGGTAACAGTTTTCAAAATATATGATGATACAATTGCTAGAGCTTTATTTGCTGGCCTATTGACAGGTATTTCAAGTTCATTAGCATTTATGATAGGTAGTTCAGCTGGTGGCGTTGATGTTATTTCACTTTATATGGCTGAAAGAAAATCTACATCTATTGGTAAATATGCTCTCAGTCTTAACGCTATGATTGTTATTAGTTATGTATTGTTATCTGTTGGCTTAGATTCATTTGACAGTACGATTAATATGGCTCTATATACTTTGATTTATTTCTTTACAAGTTCTAAAGTTATAGACGTTCTCAATCAAAAAAATAAGAAGACACAATTGCAAATTATTACTACAGATGAAAATATGGCACAGATACTTATTCACACATTACCACATGGATGTACAATAGTTGATGCTAAGGGTGCTTATAGCGACCAACACAAATATATTTTATATTTAGTAGTTTCATATAACGAAATTCATAAAGCTATAAAAATTATGAGAGAAATTGATCCTGCTTGTTTTGTTACAGTTATTAACACATATCAAGTTTATGGAAAATTCTATATCAAACCAATTAAGTAAAAGGAGATAAATAAAATGAGTACTTATGAAGATTTAGCTGAATTAATTTTCCCAGATGTAAAGGAAACAGTCGAAGATTTAGAAAAAAGATATCCACCAAGAAATTTACCTGAAGGTGCTATGGTAACAAGATTTGCCCCTTCTCCAACAGGCTTTTTACACACTGGATCTTTATTTACAGCATTAGTCGCTTATACCGTTGCAAAACAATCAAAAGGCGTGTATTTCTTTAGACTCGAAGATACAGATCAAAAGAGAGAAATTTCTGGTTCTGGAAGTGAATTAGTTGATCAATTAGCTTATTTTGGAGTAATTCAAGATGAAGGCTATTTTGGAAACGAAGAAAAAGGAAGTTATGGTCCTTATGTCCAATCGAAAAGAGCTGACATTTATAAAATTGTCATTAAAGAATTGATGAAGCGTGGAAGAGCTTACCCATGTTTTTGCACACCAGAAGATTTAAACTTATTAAGACAAACTCAAGAAGCTAATAAAATTACTCCTGGATACTATGGCCCATATGCAAAATGTAGAAACTATAGCATCGATGAAGCAATTGAAATGATTAAGGCAGGAAAACCTTATGTTATAAGATTTAAATCGATGGGAAATCACACAAACTATATTAAAGTTCACGATTTAATCAGAGGAAATTTAAATCTATCTGAAAATGATCAAGATATTGTTATTTTAAAGAGTGACGGATTACCAACATACCACTTTGCACACTTAGTTGATGATCACTTTATGAGAACAAACTGTGTTACTAGAGGTGAAGAATGGCTTTCAAGCTTACCAATCCATCTAGAATTATTTGCTTCTATGGGATGGGAAGCTCCTCAATATGCACACTTACCAGTTATCATGAAATTAGATAATGGTAATAGACGTAAATTATCTAAGAGAAAAGATAACGAAGCAGCAGTATCTTTCTTCTTACAAGAAGGATATCCAAAAGAAGGTATTATTAAGTACTTATTAACAATTGCTAACTCTAACTTTGAAGAGTGGTTATTAGCAAATCCTACAGCTGATGTTTCTACCTTCAACTTTACATTCCAAAAAATGAGTCTTGATGGCGCTTTATTTGATTTACCAAAGCTTTTAAATATATCTAAGGATGTCATTGCATATTACGATGCCGCTAAGGTAGTTTCAGAAGCAACTGAATATGCTAAAAAATATAGTCCTGAATTGTTGTCATTTATTCAAAAAGATGAAAATAGATTCTATAAGATTATGAATATTGAAAGAAATCAAGATCATCCACGCAAAGACTATGAAAAGTATTCCGATATATATGGAAAAGTTAAGTTCTTTGATGCTGATATTTATAATGAAATGTTGAATTCAACTGAATTACCATTTAATGCATTTATTGATAAAAATGTTATTAAAGAAACATTGTCAGACTTTGCTGATACTTTAGACTTAACTGCTGACGAAAGTACTTGGTTTTCAAACTTAAAAGCTTTAGGCGTAAAACATGGCTTTGCAGAATCATTTAAGATTTATAAGAAAGAAAAAGAAAACTATTTAGGACACGTAGGCGATGTCGCTGAAATGGTCCGTATTGCTATGACAACAAGCAAGAATTCTCCAAATCTTTATCAAGTATTGTCAATTCTTGGTATTGAAGAAGTTAGACGTAGAATTAATTTAACAATTAGTAAATTTTAAAGGAAAAAGACATTTATTGTTACATATATAAAATAGGAAACAAAAAGTACGAATTACTTTGACTTTGACTCTATTTTGTAGTAACATAACGAATGGTTTAGTGAAGAAAACCATTACTTCTTGCCATCACTAGACTGATGGCCATTAGTCCAAAAGGAGGTGTTCACATGAAAAAATACGAAATCATGTACATCCTTAAGCCAGAACTCGATGCAGATCAAATCAAAGCTGCTAACGCCAATCTTCAAAAGATTCTTGAATCCAATGGCGCTAAAATCGAAGATGTAAATGAGTGGGGTCTCCGTGATCTTGCTTACGAAATCAAAAAAGAGCGTAAGGGTTACTATGTCGTCATGAAGCTCAGTACTTCGGATACAAAAGCTATCGATGAATTCAATCGTTTAACTCGTATCGACGTCAATGTTCTTCGTTACTTAATCACAGTTTCTGAATAAGTAAGAAAAGGAGAATGATAAAATGTTAAATCGTGTCGTTATTGTGGGTCGCTTAGTTAGAGATCCAGAATTAAGAAAAACTGCTAGTGATAGATCAGTCGTCGCCTTCACAGTCGCACTAGATAATCGCACTACAAATAATGGTGAAAAATCAACAAGTTACATTCCATGCACAGCTTGGAATAGCACAGCTGAAAGTATCGCTAAATTTATGAAGAAGGGAAGCCTTGTTGGTGTCGATGGACACCTTAATCAAAGAAGCTATACAGCTAATGATGGACGTAAGGTTTCGGTAGTTGAAGTTATCGCTGATTCTGTTCAATTCTTAGAAAAGAAAAATGATTCTTCGGTTAATTCTTCAACAACCAGTAATAACGATTATAACCGTCAAATGCCTGAAGACGAACCAGTTGAAGGTATCGATGCTTCTGATGATGATCTTCCTTTCTAGAAAGGAAAGTAATCAATATGTTTAAAAGACCAAAGCCAAGAAAAAAGGTCTGTTATTTTACAAAGAATAAGATTAAGACAATCGATTATAAAGATGTTGAACTCTTAAAGAGATTTATCTCTCCATCTGGTAAAATCACATCCAGAAGAGCTACAGGTACATCTGCTAAATATCAACGTATGTTAGCAGTTGCTATCAAGAGAGCAAGATATATGGCTTTATTACCATATATTGCTGACTAATTAATTGGTAATATATTAACTCTCACATTCAAATGTGGGAGTTTTTATTTGCTCAAAAATAGAAAACTTTAAAATTTATATGGAAGTATTTTTAGTTATTTCTATATAATAAATGTGGATATAAAAATGAGAACTTCAGATTTGACTAGAAAAATAACTGAAGCAGCAATTTTTGTTGCAATCGGTGTTGTTATGTTATTCGCTTTACGTTTGTTAGAACTAGGTAGTAGTTCTTTCTTTTTGATTGCTACTTTACTAGCAATATATACATATAAAAATGGTATTGAATATGCATCCATACCTGGGATTTCTTTGGCCGCTATTTCGTTTGCAATTATTTCTCCATGGGATGTTTTATTTTATTCATTACCACCTATAATTTCAGGCATCGTTTATGGATATATGTTAAAAAAGAATATTAACAAATATTTAAGATTAACCCTTTTGGTAATTATTTCATTAATATTTGATATTTTAGGTACTTTTGTTACTGCTTATATTTATGACATAAATATATTTACAGATTATCTTAATTTGGTTGATGAAATATCTAAATTGTTCAACATTTCTGAATCTAATACTTTAATGAATACATTAAAGTGTGTTGTTATTGGTTTAATACCTTCAACATTTTTACTAACTGCTATACTTAATTGCTTCCTTGTCATTTTGTTATGTGAAGAAATTTTAGCTAGACTTAAATTGAAAAATAGAGAAATTATTTTATTTAAAATGAATATAACAAAGGTCTGGGCAATATTATATCTGATAGCGTTTATTGCTGTTTTAATATATTCCAACTTTGTAGATTATTCAAATTCACTAAGTTTAGTTTTTTATTCAATAGTTCTTACATTATTTATTATTTTAGCATTTATAATGTGTTATCAAGTTTTACTTATATCTTCAATATATTGCAATATGCAAAATAAAAAGTGGCTATATTTCATAATTGCTATAGCCACATTACTATTTTTCCCATTAGCCGCTATTTTAGGAACAGTATTTACTTTTAAAAATACATATAAAACTTTAGTAAATAATATTGAAAATTATAATAATTAAATTTCTTTTAATTGCTTTCCATATAAATCAATTGGATTTAAGCATATATCGTTTTTAATTACTTCGAAATGCAAGCTATTAGAACAGTCTCCATTTATACTTGAACTTCCTGATGTTCCTATTTTTTCACCAGACTTTACTTCTTGTCCAACTTTCACGTTAATTTCACCTAAAGAGGCATATAGAGTTGTTAAATCAGTTCCAACATGTTGAATTTCAACGATGTTTCCAAACGTCTTATCATTTGGAGTTATTGATTTAACCACCCCATCAGCTACTGCATAGACATTGAATTTGATATCAGATTTCGTATAGTAATCTACCCCTTTACTTGAATGGTAGACACCATCTTCGATATACATAGCGTTTTGTAATATATTATCTTCTTTAGACGGATCAAAAAAGTATCTTTTGATCTCTACTTTCTCTTCAGTAAAAGGCTTTTTTAATGTTGAATCAAGTATTGAAACTACAGGCTCGGCAGTACTAGATGGTTGAGTTATTGAACTTGATATGCTCGTCGTACTTGAGACAGGAGTTACAATGACATCATCTTTAGGTTTTCTATTTAACAAAATTCCTATTGTTGTTACTGATCCTAAAAAAAGCAAAGAGCACGCAATTACTATAATACTTGATTTTACTTCTGGGCTTAATTTATTTTTCTTTTCATATTTATCTTTCATATTTTTAACCTCAATTAAAGTTTGTTCATAATATCGTACTTTATACATTTAAATTTTTAGCGTATAATAATGGCATGATTAAACAATATAAAAAGACTTGTGATTATTCTTACACACTAGGATTTTATCCAACATTAGAGCTTATAAAAC
This sequence comes from Clostridium sp. CAG:288, assembly GCA_000437395.1. Classification (GTDB taxonomy): domain Bacteria; phylum Bacillota_I; class Bacilli_A; order RFN20; family CAG-288; genus CAG-288. The sequence continues at coordinate 82,011 of FR898192.1, forward strand.
GTCGCAAAGACTTGCTTAGATTCGTATATGCTTCTAATCAAGCATTAGAAAGCGATGGATTTAGGCTTATTGAAAAACTTGTAGATAAATCGAAAATAATTATTTCAGACAATGCGCTTGAAAAATTGTCAGATAAGGGAAATGATTTTGTAGCTGGTGTCTTTAATAAAGAAGAACAAACTCTCGACAAAACTAAAACACACGTTGTTTTAGTTAATCCAAGCGATATGGGCAACTTAGGAAATATTATGCGCTCTATGTTAGCTTTTGACTATAATGATTTAGCGATTATTACACCAGCAGCGGATATGTATAATCCTAAAACTGTTAGAGCATCTATGGGTGCTATGTTTGGAATTAGAATTGAAAAATTCTCTTCATTTGAAGAATATTTATCTAAATACGAAAGACCATATGTTCCTTTTATGCTTCAAGCTAAAAGAGGATTAAAAGAAATTAGTACATTTAATTCTCCTTTTGCTCTTGTTTTTGGCAACGAAGCAACAGGCCTTCCAATAACATTTTTAAATGATGAAGCTGTTAAAATTGAGCAAAGTGATGAAGTTGATTCTCTAAATTTGCATACAGCTGTTGCTATTGCTTTATATGTTGCCAAAAAGTAATTTAATAGGCTTTGCACCTTTTAACGTAACTGAAAACACCAAATATTTGATATTGGGATCTTTTCCTTCAGTTAAGTCTTTAGAAGGTGATTTTTATTATTTGCATCCACAAAATAAATTTTATAAATTAATCTCTAATTTCTTTAACGAAGATTATCCACAAACAATTAGTGATAAGAAAAATGTTTTGATTAGGCATAATATTGCTTTATGGGACATAGTTAAATCTTGCAAAAGAGATGGATCTTTAGACTCGAATATAAAAGAAATTGTTGTCAATGACTTATATAGTATAAAAAACATCTCTAACTTTAGAATTGGATGTACAGGTAAAAAATCATATGAATTAACAAAAAAATATTTTCCTAATTTGAATGTATTCTATTTAAGTTCACCTAGTCCGGCAAACGTTAAATATTTTGACATACAAACTTGGAAAATATTCTTTACTAATTGAAATTATTCTTCGTCAGATTCTGAGTTTTCTAAATCGTCTTCTAAATCTTTAAGCTTATTTTTATCTATTTTTGTTGATTGTGGAATACTATTTTTAGATTGCTTTTTATTTTCATCAGATACTTCGACGACTTTGCCATGATCGATTATTTTTCTAGTTACTTCCTTTTCATCGATTTTTTTGAAAAATGTTGTGTAGACAAATGTTGCAAACATAATTAATGAAAGAATGCTAAATAAAACTGTCATTAAGATATCAGCATTTTTTAAGAAAAAGTTGGTGCTATCTTTACCACCGAACAACGTTTTTCCACTTGCAATAGTGGAAATACATGCGATTGTATAGCTAGAGATACATATTGTCATAATTAACATAATTACACAAATAATCCAGTTCTCAGCTTTAAATTTTTTGAATCTATCAAATAAGTTCATATATACTCCGTTTAATTTTGAAATCACAATTAATTTCTTTAATTAGTATATCAAATATAAATCTAAATTAAATTGTTTTATAAATAAAAAAGTCCTGGTTTACTACGCCAGGCCTAAAAGTTTTCACTTTTTACTATTTATAATGTATTACATATATTTGCTGTGATCAATAAAAAACAAGGTTTATAGGAACGTAATACTATTATAAAAAGACATATGTGACATTTTTAAACGCTTGAATTGTAAACAACTTGTAAAGAAAATAAAAAAGTGAGCAAAACCATATAAAAACTTACGGTTATATATAGTGAAGGGAAAAATATAGCTAAAAACTATTTAAATTTTGAAAAGATAACGTTTATCAAGGCATTTATAGTGAACGTTATTATTTAAGAAAAATATAAGATTGTCACATAGCTTTATTATTAACAAAAATAGGCAATAGAGCTTACATATCTTTTTAATATAAATTTATATGGAAATATTAGAATTGAAGCTTATACGCTATATAAATCGTTAATAATAAGAATTGGGTTACAATTGCTAATAAAATTATATAGTTTATTATCGGTTGATAATGTAGCCGATTAATGATTGACAATTTATTGAACTTAAAATGTAAACAACTTGTAAAGAAATAGAAAAAGCGAGCAAAAACATATGAAAACTTACGGTTATATATAGTGAAGTGCATACTTTTAGCCAATTATGACTCGAAATTTTAAAATTAAGTTTGCAAATACAAAATATAATGTTAACGTTCATCAAAAATATGGACTATTATTCTTAAGTATATATTTCTTAAACGTTGTTATTGATTAATAAAAATATTAAAGATATAAACTTCTTATCTATTTATGATAGCTATTAACTTTTGTGTTCCTTAATAGATAAAAAGAAACATATTAAACGTAAGAGGTGATTATAAAAAAGCCCTCATTGCTGAGGGTCTCCCTAATTCAATTAGAGATTGGTGATAACTCGTGCTATCAATTCTAAAAACCATTATATTTAAAAAATAATTATTAAGCAATAAAAATAATTAAATAAACAAAAAATATAAATTTTGAAAAAAATAATATAAAAAAAGTAAGACTCGTGGGCAACGTACGCTATTATTAGCAACATACCTAAAAAGTTAAACTGTCTTACTTGCTATTGATTATATCAAATAGTTAAAAAATGTAAATAGATAATTAAGGAAGGTAAAAAATAATATTAATGAAAAAAGGGGCTAAGTAGTTAACTTAGACACCCTTCTTTCTCACTAAGCATGGTTGGTCAAGTTAGTGACTGGTGATAACTTAGTGTTATCGTAGCTGTAATTATTATATGCTTAGCAAATACAAACAGTCAATAAAAAATAAATGGTAAATAATAATCATTTAGGCTTTATCATTATAGAAGTAGCGTTATTTAAATTAAAAACCTAAATTAGATATTAAATTTTAATAGATTGTATGGCTGTCACATATCTTTATAAGATGATGAACATAAAGATAACGCTATAGAAAAATAATTTAGTTAAAAATAATAAACAAAAAAAGTAAGGATTCTGAGCACGTACGCTATTGCTAGCAACACACTTGGAATAGAATCCTTACTTGCTATTAATTTTATCAAATGATTAAAAAATGTAAAGTGATTAAAGGCAATATGTTGGATAATTAAGAAATACTCAATTAAATAAGCTTAATATTAAAAACAATAATTATGTCTAGTAAACAATTTTGCTTTTACAACTCAAATAATTATATAAGTGATAAAGAAATTAATTAGATGATATGCTATGCATCTAGTTATTATTGTTATTTATTTTTAAGCAAATAAAAAACGGGGCTGTCCTTTCGGTTTCAGTTACCCGCTTCTTTCACTAAGCATGTTTGAGTAAGTTAGTGACTGGTCTAGCTTCGTGCTAGATATTGTATTAGTATTATATATTCATCAAATACAAACAGTCAACAAAAATTAAATAATAAAGTTGTAAAACGTGTAGATAAGGTAAAGAAATACTTGTAAATAAATTATTCAATATTCGAATCTTTTTATCAAACCAGGTTGTTTTCGGTGCTTATAGTTCATTAGTTCGAACATACGGCAGAAATCAAACTCCGTAAAAATAAAAAAGTTCGACACAATTTACTGTATCGAACTAATTCTTCAATAATGGTGCCGCCTAAAGGAATCGAACCTTCAACCTACTGATTACAAATCAGTTGCTCTGCCAGTTGAGCTAAAGCGGCATGGGTTTGCTAATGGTGGACGCTACAGGGATCGAACCTGTGACCTCTTCCGTGTGAAGGAAACGCTCTCCCTACTGAGCTAAGTGTCCGCGCAAGAGTTAATATATCAAAACATAAACAATAATGCAACATTTTTTTGAAAAAAATACAAAAATAGTTGATGACTGCATATCTTGATTTAATTGTTTAAGCGATTTTAGGTTTTAACTTTAGTATTTAATAAATAATTATATCCATATTTTGTAATCAATTATATTTTTTATTTAATGCTCAGTTCATGAAAGAAAAACGTTCAAATAATGCTTAAAACATAGCAAATGCATACAAAACGAGCATATAAGTTAAATTAATGTGCATATTTACAATTTAAATGCGCAAAATATTGCATTTTTGTGAATATATTATTAAAATAGCAACGTAATCAATGAGAAAGCGAGGAAAATATATGAGCGAAAAATTAGTTGTTCAAGATGAACAAAGCTTAAATGAATTGATTGAAAGAGTTAGAGAAGCTCAAAAGAAATATGCTACATATTCTCAAGAACAAGTAGATAATATTTTTAGAGCTGCAGCAATGGCTGCTGATAAAGCAAGAATTCCACTTGCTAAAGAAGCTGTTGAAGAAACAGGCATGGGAATTATTGAAGATAAAGTTATAAAGAATCACTTTGCTTCAGAATATATATTTAATAAGTATAGAGAAGCAAAAACTTGTGACGTTATTGAACACAACGAAGATATGGGATATGAAAAATTAGCTGAACCTATTGGTGTCGTTGCAGCTATCGTTCCAACAACAAACCCAACATCTACAGCAATCTTCAAAGCTTTAATTTGTTTAAAGACAAGAAATGGATGTATTTTTTCACCTCACCCAAGAGCTAAACAAAGCACAATTGATGCAGCAAAGACAATTTTAGATGCAGCTGTAGCAGCGGGTGCACCAGAAGATATCATTGGATGGATCGATGTTCCAAGCGTTCAATTATCAGGTGCATTAATGCATGAAGCTGATACAATTTTGGCTACTGGTGGACCAGGTATGGTTAAAGCTGCGTATTCATCAGGTAAACCTGCTATTGGTGTTGGTCCGGGTAATACACCAGCTATTATTACTGATAGTGCAGATATAAAAATGGCTGCAGCTTCAATAATTCATTCCAAAACATTTGATAATGGTATGATTTGTGCTTCTGAGCAATCTGTAATTGTCATGAAGGAAGTATATGATGAATTTAAAGCTGAACTTGTTAAGAGAGGCGCTTATATCTTAAAAGATAATGAAATTGATAGTGTTAGAAAGACTATATTAATTAATGGCTCACTTAACGCAAAGATTGTTGGACAAAAGGCAACTAAGATTGCTGAAATGTCAGGCATAAAAGTCCCAGAAAATTCAAGAGTATTAGTTGGTGAAGTTACAAGTGTAGATTCCTCAGAAGAATTCGCTCATGAAAAATTATCACCAGTATTAGCAATGTATAAAGCTGAAACATTTGAAGATGCATTGGCTAAAGCTACAAAGTTAGTTACTGATGGTGGCTATGGTCACACTTCAGTTATTTATTTAAATGAAGTTAGTGATAAAGAAAGATTATCCGTTTTCGAAAACACAATGAAGACATGCCGTATTTTAGTCAACACACCAGCATCTCAAGGTGGTATTGGTGACATTTATAACTTTATGTTAACACCATCTTTAACATTAGGATGTGGTTCATGGGGCGGAAACTCTGTTTCAGAAAACGTTGGTTTAAAACATTTGCTTAATATTAAGACTGTCGCTATCAGGAGAGAAAATATGTTATGGTTTAGAGTTCCAGAAAAGTTATTCTTCAAACGTGGATGTTTAAGAACAGCTTTAACAGAATTAAAAGATGAATACAATAAAAAGAGAGCATTTATTGTTACAGATAAATTCCTTTACGAAAGTGGATTTACAAATAAAATTACTGATAGATTAACTGAATTAGGAATCGTCAGTGAGGTTTATAGTAAAGTTGCACCAGATCCAACACTTGCTTGTGCAAGAGAAGGTGCTAAATTAATGGAAGACTTTAGACCAGATGTCATTATAGCTATCGGTGGTGGATCTCCAATGGATGCTGCAAAGATTATGTGGGTCTTATATGAACACCCAGAAGCAGATTTTGAAGATATGGCTGCTGACTTTATGGATATTCGTAAGAGAATTTATAAATTCCCACATATGGGTGGAAAAGCTTTCTTCGTCGCTATTCCTACTACAGCAGGTACAGGTAGTGAAGTTACTCCATTTGCAATTATTACTGATGAAAGAGATGGAACAAAATATCCATTAGCTGATTATGAACTTTTACCAAAGATGGCTATTGTCGATGCTGATTTAATGATGAATATTCCAAAGGGCTTAACAAAAGCCTCTGGTATTGATGCATTAGTTCACTCAATTGAAGCAATTGGTTCAACAATGGCTACTGATTTCTCTGATGGTATGGCATATAAAGCTATTCAATTAATTTTCAAATATTTACCAAGAGCTTACAAAAACGGTGCTAATGATCCTGAAGCTAGAGAAGGTATGGCTAACGCTGCTACAATTGCAGGTATTGCCTTTGCAAATGCTTTCTTAGGAATCTGTCACTCAATGGGACATAAGTTAGGTAGCTATCACCACATTCCACATGGAATTGCTGTTTCATTAGTCTTAAATGAAGTTATGAAATTTAACAATGCAGAAAACCCAACAAAGATGGGAACTTTCCCTCAATATGAATATCCACAATCATTAAGAAGATACGCACATATTGCTGAAGTTTTAGGATTATCAGGAAAAGATGATGAAGCTAAATTAAAGGCTTTATTAAAAGCTATAACTGATTTAAAGGTTGAATGTGATATTCCTTTAACAATTAAGGATGCTGGTGTTGATGAAAAAGCCTTCTTAGAATCTCTTGATCAAATGTCAGTAGATGCATTTAACGATCAATGTACAGGTGCTAACCCACGTTATCCTTTAATTTCTGAAATAAAAGAATTATATTTAAAGTGTTACTATGGTAAATAAGAAGGAGAACAAAAATGAAACTTATTGCTGAACGTCGTAATAAAAAAATTTATAAAGATGGAAATACATTAGTTAAAGTATTTAATCATGAATTAACTCCAAAAGCAGATGTTCTTGCTGAAGCAACAAATTATGCTAGAGTTGAAATGACAGGATTAAATATGCCTCATGTTACTCAAGTTAGCAAAACAGAAACAGAAGATTGGTCTATTGCAACTGATTATATCGAAGGAAAAACTCTTCAAGAATTAATTGAAGAAGATAAAGCTAATAAAGGCGCATACATTTCAAAGTTTGTTGAATTACAAATGGAAATTCACTCTAAGAATTGTCCTCAACTTCCAAAAATGAAAGATAAACTTAATAGTAGAATTTCTATGTCAGGATTAGATGCAACTACAAGATATGAATTGCATATGAGACTTGAAAATATGCCTAGACACTTAAAACTTTGCCATGGTGATTTTAACCCTTCAAACGTTATTCTTGGAAACGATGGTAAATATTATATTCTCGACTGGGCTCATGCAACTCAAGGTAATGCTTCTTGCGATGCTGCAATTACATATTTAGACTTCTTACTTGCTGGAGATAACGATGGCGCAGAAATGTATTTAAACGAATTCTGCAAAAAGACTGATACAGCAAAACAATATGTTCAAAAATGGATTGCAATTGCTGCTGCAACTCAATCTGTTAAAGGTGGTCAGGCAGAGAAAGATTTCTTACTCAAACTTGTCGACGTTGTTGAATACGAATAAAATTTATTTAACAAAAAAAGGTAGAAAACATAAAAACAAATGTTTTCTACCTTTTCTTTATTTTATGTCGTATGTATAAACGTTTTTACTTGGATAAATGTTTCCTAACTTATATTTTTTGGAGGCGGATTCAAAGTTAATATAAATCTTTCCATTGTGATAGTCTAAATCTTCTGTCATTGGCATAACAGCGATATCTTGTAATAGATTACCTTTGTCTAAGTAATAGTGATTATCTTTTGGTGATTGAGTTTCAAATACGTTGTCGTAAATTAATAATTGTGAATTTACTATAGCGTAAGAAATTGATAAAGCTATTTTTCCACTATCAGTAATACAAAATCCTTGAACTTTTTTAGGAATAGATATTTTAACGCTACTAGTTTCGGAGATGCCGTTTGTTTTAGTGCTATCGTAATCAAAACCTTCAACTATAGCTTTAAACTCTTCACCATTATATGTGTAATGATTAGATTCTGCTGTTTCATATTTTCCTTTCATATAGAATTCACCGACCCAAAGCTTATCTTGACCGGCAAAAACGAATGATGCTTCATTATTAACTTTTAATCTGGAATCTATAGTTACTACAGATTCATTTTCAGCATTAATTAATCTTTCTTTATTAATTGTTAATATTTCTTGATCATTGCTTAAATAAACATAATTATCTTTAACTGCAATACCACCTATATGTCCTTTAAATATAGAGCTATCTTCATTAGCTAGATTAATAAGTTTTGAAGATTGATTGTTATAGTCGTAAATATATATTCTCGAAGCTTCTTTTGTAGTCATATATCCACTAAAGAAATACATATTTGTATCTTTGTCGTAATCTAGGCCTTGTGGGCAATAGTTAGCATCTAAGCCTTGTATTTTTACATCAGTCTTTTTGCCATTTTTGTAAAAATCATCGTACATTGCTCCTCTAAATAATACTAACAAAATTAATGTGATAACTATTAGAGTGATAAGTGATGTGAAAAAAATTCCAATACCTTTAAAAATGTTTTTTACTATCTTCATTATTTGTTCCTCCAGGAGTAGTATTCAATGTCTCTTTGAACATCGACAAATTCCTCATCGTTTTTGATTAAGACAAATTCTGAATTCTCAAAAATACTTTTGAAATCGTTTAATGATAAAGCAAGTCCAAGATTATTATTCTTCATAATTACTTTTTCACCTTTTTTGATAAATATAGTTTTTTTATTTTGAATAATACTAGATAGAATTAACCCTCGATCTAGTTTTTCTAGCGCTTCTTCAAAAGTGAGAATCTTATCAAAGTCTTCCATTACTTACTCCTTAATATGTATTATAATTATACAACAAGTTTATTTTATAAATAAATAGGAGATAAATATGCTTGAGTTAATTAAACCATCAATCAAACTTAAAGATCAAATAGAAAAATATAAAATAGATTTTTTAAATTCTAATGAAATATGCGCTGGCTCATCTGAACTTATGTCAATAGATACAGTTTCTGCTTGGTTAAAATATCTTAAAACATTAGAATCAAAGGACACATGTCCAGAAGGCTTAGTTCCATGTGTTCAATATTGCTTATTAGATACTTCGACAAACGAATTAATTGGTTTAGCTAATATTAGATTGGAATTAAACGATTATTTATATAAATATGGTGGTAATATTGGCTATAGTATTTCCCCAAGTAAAAGAAAACAAGGATATGGTACTATTCAGTTAAAGTTAGTTTTAAATGAATGTAAGAATTTAAATATTAATCAAGTATTGATAACTTGCATAGAAGAAAATATTGCTAGTAGAAAAGTAATAGAAAAGTGTGGAGGAGTATTTCAAAACGCTGTCGAAAATAATGGTAAATTAATTCGAAGATATATGATTAAAATTTAATAATAAGTATCAATATATTTTAAAATAGATTTAGCCATTTGATTTGCAATTAGAGCTTTATTTTCAATAATAAATTTAGCTTCTTTTAAATTATCGTGAAATGCAAATTCAATTAAGGCGACATGATCAGCTTTTACATTTTTAATTTCGTATAAATGTGTACCATCTTTAACGCCACGGCGTTTAAAATTTCCAAGTTCCAAAAAACTTTCATACATTGTTGTGGCAAAAGTTTTATTTGAACCTTTAGTATATATTTCTGTTCCTTGTCCACCACCTGCATTTGAATGTAATGCAAAGTGGATGTGTCTCTTTCTTGAATTGCTTTGATTAACAGATTGAGATAAAGAAAGTCCATTTTTGGCAATATTAGCTTCAATATCAATATAACTTACCAACTTTAATTCTTTATACATTAATTCTGCTATATCTCTCATATTTTCAGCTTCAGAACCAAGATTGTTTATGTACATATTTTTTGTTTGAACTGATGGATTTAAATATATAGATATTTTTTCTCTTGATGTAGGTTTTGAAGTTGAACTGCTACTACTAATAATTTGTGGTGAAGAAATTGATGTGTTAAATTCTATTGATGATTCAAGTGTAGATGTAGTATATATTAAGTCAGATGATGAACTGATATTTATATCGCTTGATGAATTATTTTTAGACACACAAGATGCGTTAAATAGAAGCAATCCTATTGTTACTATAAACGTTGTCGCTTTAAATTTCATTAGTTATTCACGTCCTTTCTTTGTTGGATTGTAACAAAAAAAGGTTGGATAACCAACCTGTTTATACAAAAATGTGCTATCGCCTAGATATTTAATAATTTCATTAATTTTGCAAAGGCATTTGCTCGGTGTGATATTTTGTTTTTATCTTTTTCAGGCATTTCTCCAAAAGTTTTGTTATAGCCATCAGGCATAAAAATAGGATCGTATCCAAATCCGTTTGTTCCGTGTGGTTCGACTATTTTTCCTTTCACTTCTCCTTCACAAATTATTGGTTCTTTTTTATAGTTAAGTAGAACTATCGAGCAGTGAAATTTTGCTTCTGAATTTAGACATTTATCAGAAATTTGATTTAACGAATCTATTGTTTCTAAGTAACGATGAGAATATATTCCTGGGAATTGCTCTCCTAAAGCTTTAATTTCTATACCAGCGTCATCAGCCAAAACAATCATATTTGTTTGGCTTGCAATAGCATTAGCTTTTATCATTGAATTTTCTGCATAAGTCTTTCCATCTTCAATAGGATCAGAATATATATTTAACTCTTTTGGAAGGATAAATTTAATGTCTGCTGAGTATTCCTTGGCTAAATCGATATATTCTTGTCTTTTACCAGGATTATTTGTTGCTAATAATATTTCCATAGTGTCTCTCTTTCATCAATAAATAGTGTAACATATATGCGTGATAATTCATATGATAATCAATAAGTAAAACTTATATTAATATATGGTTCAATAAGGGGCTAAAATCTTGATTTATAATAACTGTTTTGTTAAAATACAACATGTTAAGGAGGTAAATCCCCATGGCAAAATGTAACGTAAATAAAGATTTATGCATCTCCTGCGGTATGTGTACAGCTATTGCTGCTAGCGCATTCGCTTTCGGTGATGATGGAAAAGCTGAATGCATCTTAGATGATGCTGAAGTTACTGCCGATGTTGAAGATTCTGTTCAAGAAGCTGCTACTTCTTGCCCAGTTCAAGCCATCGAAGTCGCTTAATAACTTTTAATAAGTTAGATCTTAATTGCTCCCAAATAATTAAGGGGGCTTTTTTATTTATAATAAAAAACTTATAGAAACCTTTAATAGTCTCTATAAGTTCTTTTAGTTATGAAAAGGGAGAATTAGCTATTTGATTGAGTTTTATTTGATTCTTCTGAATTTATAACGACATTATTATCTATTGATTCAGAATCTGTATTTGTCTTTTCTTTTTTCTTTAATGTAACAATACTTCCAGAGAAATACTCTTTAAATCTCTTATCTGTTTTTAATAGATGGAAGATGACTCTATTAAATATAATTTCATAAAATGCGCAAACAATTAATCCTTTTAAGAAATTAAATGGCAAATATATATAAGCAATTACGACTGCATAACCACCTTTTACGTTAATTCCAACACTTGTAAAATCATAGTTCCAAGCATCGATGAATGTCGCAGGTTTGCCTAAGATAAATGTTGGAGTAAAGAACAAGAAGTTCATTATTGTTAAAGCTACTGCAACAATTGAACAAGTAATTGCATAACTTGCAATTCTTCCTTTAATTCCTTTTTTGAATAAATGGAAAACTTTACTTGTTAAGAATATTCCTAAGCAATACATAAGTGAAGTAAACAAGGCTGTAAGTTGACCTACAGCGATAGCTCCATTAGGCCCAAAAACAAGTATGTTAATTATAGTTTTTAATATTGCTATTGTTATAGCACCTTGAAACCCATATAAGGCATACCCAATTAAAATAACTGTATCGCTTGGCTCAAGTTCAAGCCATGGTGCTAATGGATACGGCATATATTTGCCTAATAACATCAATACAATACCAAGAGCGCTTAGTACTGCTAAATTAGCAATTTTAACTACTGATTTATTTCTCATAATAACTCTTTCCATGAAAAAAGTTCCTAAAGATATATTCTTCAGGGACACAATTAAAAACGCAAAATTAGGTTCACTTCTTTCATCCAGCCTTTACTGTCGCCTTAGGAATTGCACCTAATCATGCTCAACTAGAGCTCGCGGGGTATACCGCCGAGTGGGAATTTCACCCAACCCTGAAGTATAAATATTTTTACACAATACTTATGCTTTGTCAATAGGTTATTTTTTTGTTACTGTATGTTTATTATTAACCTTATTTTTTAAACATTGATTTTTAATTTTGGTAATTTCTGATAAAGGAATTTCTCTATATTCACCACGTCTCATACCTTCAATTCCAATATGACCGACAAGTTTTCTTTCAAGATCAATTACAGGATGTCCGACATATTGAAGCATTCTTCTTACTTCACGTTTTTTACCTTCGTGAATAATTAATTCAACAATAGATGTATCATCATCAAAGACCATAACTTCTTTAATTTTGGCTGGTGCAGTCAATCCATCTTCTAATTCGACACCTTGTTCAAGCATCTTCTTTTGTGCTTCTGTTAATCTACCTTCTATTTTAGCTCTGTAGGTTTTATCTAAGGAACTTGATGGGTGCATGACTAAATTAGCAAATTCACCATCGTTTGTTAGTAAGATTGCTCCATGGGTATTAATATCTAGTCTTCCAACTGGAAATAGACGACCATATTTTGGTGGCATTAAGTCTAAAACAGTTTTTCTACCTCTATCATCAGCTGCAGTAGTGATTACTCCAGTAGGTTTATTTAATACAATATATGTATACGTATCTTGGTGTTTTGATACTTCTTTTCCATCGATAGTAATTTTTACATCTATTGGAAATTTCATTCCAAGTTGATCGACGGTTTTTCCATTAACATTAACTCTTCCATCAGATATATATTCTTCAGCTTTTCTACGACTGCAAAAACCTCTATCAGCAATTATTTTTTGTAATCTTTGTTCTTCCATATTTTGATTTCCTTTTCTTAGCTATTATACTTTAGAAAAGAAACTTAGTGAAGAAAAATTAAAGATAAAATTATTCCCATTCCCATCCCAGCTACATCTGCAATTAAACCTACTTTTAAAGCATGTTTCCATTTAGTTATTTGAACTGTAGAAAAATAAAGAGACAATACATATAAAGTTGTATCGGTTGAGCCTTGAATTGTCGAGGCAATTTTGCAAGATTGTGAGTCAGCATTAACACTACAAACGTTATTTAAAACTGCTAGTGAAGCACTGCCTGAAATAGGTCTAAAAAATAACATAGGTGTTATATCAGCTATTATTGAAGCTTTTTTTAAGAAAGCAGATAAAAAGAAAGCTATGTCATCAATCAACCCTGAAGCTTCTAACATTGAAATTGCTAAAAGCATTGCCATTACTGATGGAAAAACTTCAACGAATAAACTTAATCCGTCTTTGCATCCTCTCGTAAACGAATTATATGGTTTTTTCTTCTTTATTAAGGATAGAAATAACGCTATTACTACTACTCCAGCAATTAGCCACAAAGATAATTTAGATATCATTTTTTATTTTTCCTTAGCCTTTTATTTCGATAGTAAACATCAAAAAGTAATCCAACTATGCATGCAAATAATGTTGATATAATTCCACAGATAACAAAGTCGGCAGGATTTATCGCACCATATTGTTGCCTAATTGCAATTACGGATGTAGGAATTATTGTTACTCCAGCTGTGTTTAAAACTAAAAAAGTAACCATCGCATCACTTGCTACTCCTTCTTCTTCATCACTCAATAATTTGAGTCTTTTCATTGCTTTTAAACCACTAGGAGTTGCGGCAAAGCCTAAGCCTAACATATTTGCTGCTATGTTAGTCGATATTAATTCACGTGCTTCTTTATCTTTCATTTGAGGCATAATTAAATCTAATAAAGGTGTTAATAGTTTGCTTATAAACTGAATTGCTCCGCAGTCAGCTAATATATACATTATTCCGTTCCAAAACACTGCAGAAAAAACTAATGTACAAACAAGCTCTAAACCCTTTTGTGGCAATGATAAAATTATAGTTGCCATTGTATCGAATCTTTTTGTAATTATTCCGTATAAAAAAGAAATTAACAAAATACCTAACCATATTTTATTCATATAAGTTTACCTTTATACGTTCTCCATCATCTGTAATATATTCCATATATAAAAGTTGACCAGAAGAAGAGAATTTATATAATTTAATTCCATTTTTAAATTTTTCTATTGGAACAACAATTCCAATCCTCTTTTTACTTTCAATTTTATAATCGTATATTTGATTTATACCTGGCTTTAAGAATTCTATAAAAGCCAATCTAGAAAAGTATTTTTCGTACATATTTTTATGAAATTCGAAGTCGTTTCCGCAATTTAATGTGCACATAGCTATTTTTAGGCCATTTTTAGTCGCTCCTGATACAAAAGTTCTCTTGGCTTTATATGTATATCCTGTTTTTCCACCATCTGTGTATTCGTACATTTTTAACAATTTATTTTTGTTTATCCACGTGTTTATATGTTTGCAAGAATAAGACTGAGTTTTTGAAATTTTACTAAACCAAACATTTTCTAGTGCATAAGACATTAAAACAGCCATATCATAAGCAGTAGACAAGTTACCTATCTCGTCTATATCTAATCCACTTGCATTTGTAAATTTAGTATTTTTCATTCCAATTTCAGAAGCTTTAGAATTCATTTTTTTAACAAATCCATCGATGGATCCACCAATATAGGTTGCGATTGTGTAAGCTGCATCATTTCCACTTCTCAACATTAAACCATAACACAAATCTAACAAGGATAACTTTTCATTTTCTTGAATATAAATGGAACTACCAATTTGCTTTGTTGCTTCATTAGGTGCTACTATAACATCAAATATTCTATTACTTTCTAAAGCGATAATGCATGTCATTACTTTTGATATACTTGCAACTGATCTAACTTTATGTATATTTTTCCCTTCTAGTACTTCTAGATTATCTCTATTAATAATGACATAACATTCTGAAAAATATGTTTTGTTTGAATTATCTATTGTTTTAGTGTTTTTTAAAGTTGCTAAAGATAATAAGGATAAGAATATAATAAAAATTTTTTTCAAAGTTACTCACCTCATATAAGTAAATGAAAAAACGTCTTATATTAGAACAATAAGACGTTAGTTATTAGCTATAAATTTTTTAATTATTTCTTCAAATTCATCAGCTTTTTGAGGAGAGTTTAGTTTTATTTGAAAAGTTTGTCCATTTCTTTCATATGTGCTTTGAACGTTTTGGTAGAAAGATGATTTTTTGAATTCACCAGCTATTCTTTCAGCTTCTCTAACAGAAATGTCTTCGTCTTCAAATTTGTGCATCAATGTTATTTGTTGCTCTTTGGATAATCCTAATAGAACTCTAACTTGGGCATATGATAAATGACCTTTTACTACTGAAGACTTTATTTCTTTTGGCAAAGATAATATTCGCATTAAGTTATTTACTTGACCATGACTTTGATTTGTAATTAAACAAATATCTTTTTCGGTATAGCCATATTTTGTTATTAGAGTTTTAAATGCAGTGCCTTTTACAAATGCATTATCACCGTTTTGAATTTCATTTTGAAGAATGTAAGCAAACAGTTCATCTTTTTCAACGTTTAAAATAATTGTTGGAACTTCTTTGATTTTTAATTTTTTGGCAATAAGGAATCTTTTTACTCCATTTATTACATAGCGGTTTGTATTTTCGACAATAGCAAAAATAGGAAATAAAACACCGTTTTTTTCAATCGAGTAACAAAGTGGTGAGTTTGATATATCGTAATTTGATTCATCAAAAAGAGGGTGAATCTTTAATTCGGTTGTAGGAATTAAAGATGAACTTGAAAAGCGGACGTTTTTCTCAATTTCTTGAACTACTGAAGAATCTTTATATTTTTCTAGTAATTCAGCAAGCGTTGGATTATTTTTCTTCTTTTCTTCTGACATATTCAATAACCTCTCTAGCTAAAGATGAATAAGCAATTGAACCTGCTGCTTTTGGCTTATAAAAATTAACTGGTTTTCCTAATGCTGAACATTCAGCGAGAGAAACATTTCTTGGAATTTGTGTTGCGAAAGTTTTTTCTTTGAAAGTTCCAGTAACTTCTGAAGTAATCATAGTTGATAACTTTGTTCTATTATCGTACATGGTCAATAAAAAGCCTAATATGTCTAATTGTGGATTAGTACTCATTCTGACATTGTTGATAGCTGCTAATATTTGAGCTACAGCTTCCATTGCAAAATATTCACATTGAACAGGAATTAAAACTGAATTTGCAGCTGTTAAAGCATTTAAAGACAAAAATCCAAGTGATGGTGGACAATCTATAATTATGTAATCATAATCGTTATTTATTTTAGTCAAATATTGCTTTAAAGTGTTAAGTCCAGAGGTGATCCCTAAAGATATTAATTTTCCTTCGGCGGCTGCTAAATCTAGATTAGCAGGCAAAATATCGACATATTTAATAACTGTTTTTATTATTACATTTTTTATACTCTTTTCTCCAATGATTACATCGAAGATAGTCTTTTTTAAAATTGTTGGATCGATTCCTATACCTCTGGAGCAATTTCCTTGAGGGTCAAGATCGACAATCAATACTTTTTTTTGATACTTTGCTAAACAAGAAGAAAGGTTTATAGCAGTTGTTGTTTTACCTACTCCACCTTTTTGATTTGCTATAGCAATAATTTCACTCATTAAAAAAGACCTCACAGTGTGCGAGTTAAAGTATACATTATTTAGGCTATAATCACAAGGTTATATAATGTAAATAAATTAAATTATATTGTTATAATATAAAAATTAACGCATATAAAAAAACACGTGTATAAATTTGTTAAGTAATATTTATTTGAACACGTGTTTAGATTTTATTTTGTGTTGTATTTTTTTATGTGAAGAATTAAGTTGTTTATATCAGCAGGGTGAACATTTGTAATTCTTGATGCTTCACCGACAGTTTTTGGTTTGATTAGATTAAGTTTTTCTCTTGCTTCGAGAGATATTCCATCGAGATGTAAGAAATCTAAATCGCTTGGAATTAATAATTCTTCTAATGACTTGATTTTTTGAGCTTCTTTAATTTCTAAATTGATATATCCTTCGTATTTGATATCTGTTTCTAATTTGAATGTTTGTCTATCAGATAAGTGTGGCAAAGAAGGCTCTGTATCTCTTAAACCATTATAGTCAATTCTTTGTCTTCTTAATAAAGAATCGAATGAAACGTTTGGATCTACATCTAGATAATCTTTACTTTTGACATACTCAACTACTTTTTCGTTCTTTCCTACGTGGATTTCTTTTAAAAGTTGTTTTGTGTCTTCTATTTCTTTGTGCTCTTTCAAATATGTATCAAATCTCTCTTGAGAATTTAATCCAAGTTTATAACCATATTCCATTAATCTATCATCAGCGTTATCTGATCTAGTTAATAGTCTATACTCAGATCTAGAGGATAGTAATCTATAAGGCTCTGTCGTACCTTTTGTAACTAAGTCATCTATCATAATACCGATATATGCTTCATCTCTTCTTAGAATAAATGGCTTTTCGCCTTTAATATATAAAGAAGCGTTGATTGCAGCCATAAGTCCTAATGCTGCAGCTTCTTCATATCCTGATGTACCAATTATCTGACCGGCACCATATAATCCTTTATATTTTCTTAATTGAAGTGTCTCATCAAATTGTAAAGGCTTAATTGCATCGTATTCAATAGCGTAAGCATATTTTATAACTTCTGCATGTTCTAAACCAACAAGAGAATGAATCATTTCATCTTGAACGTTTATAGGCATCGATGTAGAAAAGCCTTGAACATAAATGGATTCAAAGTAATTAGATTCTGGTTCTAAGAATAATTGATGTCTTGATCTCTCAGAAAATCTCACTACTTTATCTTCTATAGATGGACAATATCTTGGGCCAACACCTTTAACAACTCCACCATACATAGCAGATTCATTTAAATGAGCTCTAATAATCTCATGTGTTTTTTCGTTAGTATAAGTTAAGTAACAAGGTACTTGATCTTTTAAAGGCTTGAATTCTTTAGTGTCAAAGGAAAAAGCTAGTTGTCCATCCATACCATATTGAGGCTCTAGTTTTGAGTAATCTATTGATGAATGAACAATTCTTGGAGGGGTACCAGTTTTAAGTCTAAATAGTTCAATTCCATGCTCTCTTAATGAATCAGATAGACCATGTGCAGCATTTTCTCCGTCTGGTCCACCGCTTGTAACGTTGTGTCCACGCATTATTGTGCTATCAAGATGAGTTCCAGTTGTTAATATAACAGCCTTAGATTTTACTATTTCGCCTGTTTTTAATTTTACGCCGACAATTCTATCGTCTTCAGTAATAATTTCTGTAACTTCCTTTTCAACAATTTCTAAATTAGGAGTATTTTGTAATAAATTTTGAACATATGCTGGATATGTTTTTTTATCTTCTTGGGCACGTAGCGATCTAACTCCAGGTCCTTTTGACATGTTTAAAATTTTAATTTGCAAGTAATTAGCATCAGCTGCTTTGCCCATTATTCCGCCAAGAGCATCAATTTCTCTGACGACTATGCCTTTAGCACTGCCACCAATATGTGGGTTGCATGGCATGTTAGCAATCATTTTAATATTTAGACATAGTAATAAAGTGTCCATTCCTAAAGTAGCTGCAGCATGTGCAGCTTCACTTCCAGCGTGTCCACCACCTACAACGATTATATCGTATGATTCTTTCATTATCCTATACTACCTTCCATGTCAAATTTAATAAGTTGATTTAGTTCAACAGCATATTCCATAGGTAATTCTTTAGAGAACGGTTCAATGAATCCCATAACAATCATTTGTGTAGCATCTTTCTTTGAAAGGCCTCGACTCATTAAATAGAACAACTCATCATCGTTTATCTTACTAACTGTTGCTTCGTGTTCAATAAACGAAGAACTATTACTGACGATATTTGTTGGAATTGTATCTGATTTGGATTTATCATCAAGTATTAAGGTGTCACATTCGATATGGCTGTGCGAACCGCTAGCTGAAGGAGTAATTTCAGCTAAGCCACGGTAATTAGCAACGCCACCTTCTTTAACAATCGATTTTGAAATAATTGTTGAAGTTGTTTCTTTGCCAATATGTATCATTTTAGCGCCAGCATCTTGATATTGGCCTTTGCTTGCAACAGCGATAGAAATACATGAACCTTTAGCTCTATCTCCTTTTAAAACACAAGCAGGATATTTCATATTAGTTTGAGAGCCTATGTTTCCATCAACCCATTCCATCAACCCATCTTCATCAACTATTGCTCTTTTTGTAACTAAGTTAACAATGTTATCTGACCAGTTTTGGATGGTTGAGTATCTGCATTTAGCTCTTTTTCCAACAAATATTTCCACAACTGCAGCGTGAAGTGAGTCTTTTGAATAAAGTGGTGCGGTACATCCTTCGACATAATGCAAACTTGCATCATCATCGACTATGATAAGTGTTCTTTCGAATTGTCCACTTCTTTCGTTGTTGATTCTAAAATAGGATTGAAGGGGCTTATCTAAAGTAACACCTTTTGGAACGTATATAAAAGAACCACCAGACCAACAAGCTCCGTTTAAAGCTGCGTATTTATTATCAGTATATGGAACTAATTTTCCAAAGTACTTCATAAATAAATCTGGATATTTTTTTAATGCAGTGTCTGTATCTAAGAAAATAACACCTTTATCAACGACTTCTTGAAGCATATTGTGATATACAGCTTCTGATTCGTATTGTGTGGAAACACCAGCTAAATATTTTTGCTCTGCGTCTGGAATACCTAATTTGTCAAAGGTGTTTTTGACAGTTTCTGGAACTTCTTCCCAATTGCTTTTAACGCCATTTGATGTTCTTGTAAAGTAAGTGTAGTCTTGGAATTGCAAAAAATCTAAAGATGGGCCAAAACTTGGTTGATGGTGGGTTTCAAATTCTTTTAAACTTTTGAGTCTATATTCAGTCATAAAAGATGGCTCATTTTTTAATGTAGATATTTCTTTGACAATATCTTCATTAATTCCTTTAGGTGTTTTGACAATTGAGACATCTTTATCTTTAAAACCGTATTTGTATTCTCCACCGATATTTGGTTTTTCATTACTCATGGTGGTGTTCCTCCTCGTCAAAGATTTCTTCAAGTCCTCTCCAGCCTATTGTTGCACAATTAATTCTTGATGCTTGTTTAGAAGTGTTCATAAAAGCTATTGCTTCACCAAGAACTTCAGGATCATAAGGCTTTTCTAAAATCATATTTTGGTAGTTTTGCATAATATTTTCAGCTTCTTTAACGCTTTTACCAGTAACTAGTTCAGTCATTATAGAAGTTGATGCAGTAGAAATTGCACAACCTACTCCATGGAATTTACAATCTTTGACAATATCATCTTCAATTAACACTTGAATATAAATGTCATCTATACAAGATGCGCTATCCATTCTTATTGTTTTATAGCGTGGGTCGTTAACTTCTTCTTTGTTTCTAGGGTTTTGATAGTGATCCATGATTATTTCACGGAGCAACATTGGATCATTTAAAAAAGGCATCTAAGAAATCACCTCCATGTCTACAAGCTTCTAAGAAGGCATCTATATCTTCTTCTGTGTTATAAAAATATATCGATGCTCTAAGAGTTGCAGTTGTTTTTAAAAAGTTCATTAATATTTTTGCACAATGTTGACCAGAACGCACACATACTCCATAAGAGTTAAATAGTGACGCAGCATCTTGAGCAAAAACACCATCAATATTAAAAGTGATAATTCCAGAATCAGCATCAGGATTATATACTTTTACGCCTGGAATTTTCTTTAAGCCATCAATAGCTCTTTTTCTTAATTTTGCTTCGTATTCTCTAATATTGTCTAATCCGATAGATTCGACATATTGAATAGCGCGTGCTAATCCGATAGCTCCAGCAATATTTTGTGTACCTGCTTCAAATTTTAAAGGCGGAATTTGAAGTGAAACATTTCCACATGTTTCAAATCTTGTGTTCATACCACCACCTGAAAGAAGAGGAGAAATTTTCTTTAAGAGTTCATACTTTCCGTACATTACTCCAATTCCAGTTGGCCCACAAATTTTATGTCCTGAAAAAGCTAAAAAATCACAATCGATATCTTTAACGTCTACTTTCATATGTGGAACACTTTGGGCTCCATCAACTATAAATAAGGCATTATGTTCATGAGCAATTTTTGCAAGCTCTTTAACATCAACTGTGTATCCTAAGACGTTTGTTACTTGGGCTAAAGATATTACTTTAGTTTTTGGAGTAATAGAATTTTTTAAGTTTTCTGCAGTCATCCGCCCATCTTCTGTGAGTGGAATATAACCAATTGTACAATGCTTTATTTCAGCAATTTTAAACCAAGGTAAAACGTTTGAAGCGTGCTCAGCTTCACTTAATAAAATTTCATCGCCTTCATCGAGTAATTCTGCAAGTCCATAAGCAATCATATTCATAGACATAGAAGTGCCAGATGTAAAAGCTACTTCATTTGGCTCGGCATTAATAAATTTTGCTACGATGTTTCTTGCCTCTTCATATTTTACATCAACTTTATGGGCTAAGTCATAATCGCCACGATGAGAATTAGCAGTATAACTAGAATAATATTCTGATATAGCGTCAATTACACATTGAGGCTTAAATGTCGTTGCAGCATTATCTAGATACACTAAAGGATGTCCTTGCATAGTAGGACAGTTATCGAACATTGGAAAATCCTTTCTAATTTTATATGGATCGAGCATGATGATTCACCTTACTTTCGATATATTCACTTAATTTTTCTTGGCTTTCTTTAGAGTCAATTAAATTGATTACTGGTTTAAGATATCCAAGAGTAATTATTGTTTCTGCTTCTTGTTTTGTTAATCCTCTAGACATAAGATAGAATAATTGATTCTCTTCAATTTGACCTAAAGCTGCACCATGGCTAGCCATAATATCATTTTCGTCAATTAAAAGAGCAGGTGAACAAACGCTTCTAACTTTGTCTGATAAATCAGCAATTCTACTTTCTTGACGAGCGGTAGACTTGATAGCTCCTTTATATATTTTTGTCGAACCTAAAAATTCAAGTTTTGATTCATCTGTAGCAACGCCTAACATGCTTACTAAAGATTTTGATTTAACTCCTTTTTGATCAACGTTTAGAATGTATTTTTTATGTGATATAGAGTCACTTAATGCGCCTAATTTTAATGTTGCTTCAGAAAAATCATCTAAAGTAACAGTTCCTTCAATAGTTGAATTTCTATTGCTTAAATCAACTATGACAATTTCAACTTTAGCATTTTTTTCTACTGAAATTGAAAAGTTGGTATTAAGTTCTTCTTTTTCGTTTAACCTAATTAATTCAAGTTTAAAATCTGTGCCTGATTTAATTACGATATTAGATAATTGATCAAAATTTGTTATAGATAAATGTTCGTTTTTTGTGATTTCAATTATGTTGCTTGTCATATTAAATCACTTTCTTGACAGCACAGTTTTCTAATATTACTGGTCTATCAGATTCTTTTTGAATTTCAATTCCGTATTCTGTTTTAATCCATTCATAACCCTGTGTATCAACTTTTTGAACAAGTTCTGGGCCACCGTCAACAACGATTCTTCCATCAATCATTATTGCTGCACGTGTAGGTTTAACCATTTCAAATAAACGAGCATAGTGAGAGATGATTAAAAATGAAGCTCCAGCTTCTTTTTGCTTTACTATTGCTGAACTAACTAATTTCAAAGCGTCAACATCAAGACCTGAGTCGATTTCATCTAATAAGCAAAATTCAGGTTTTAATAAAAGCATTTGAAGAATTTCGTTGCGTTTTTTTTCTCCACCACTAAAGCCTTCGTTTAGGTGTCTTTCTTTCATTGAGTCAGGAAGATTAACTTCTTTATAAGCGTTAGATAAATTTCTATAGTATTCTAAAAGAGATATTGGCTTTTCTCTATGAGAATTAATTGCTTGCTTGAAAAAATCAATGTTAATAACACCAGCAACCTCTGGTGGATTTTGGAAAGCCATGAAAATACCAAGCTTTGATCTTTGGTCTACACTCATAGCTAATAAATCTTTTCCATCATAAGTTATACTGCCATTTGTTACTTTGTAATGAGGGTGTCCCATTAAAACATTTAACAAAGTTGATTTTCCGTGTCCGTTTGGACCAAGTAATGCGAGAGTATCGCCACCATTAATAGTTAAATTTACACCTTTTAGGATTTTATTGCCTTCTACTTCGGCTTCTAAGTCTTTTATAATTAGTTCTTTCATGAATCTAGGCTCCTACGGCTTAGTATTGTAACGCCATAGTATTTTTAATTCAAATAAAACGATAAAAAATAAAAAAGGCAAGAATTACTCTTGCCTCCAAAAGCTAGCAGCCGCAACCGCAGCCGTTAAACCAACCGCCACAACCGACAATCACTAAGAGAATGAATAAAACGAGAATGACGCAGAAATAGTTGTTCATCTTGTACACCTCCTAACAACATCCACAGCCGATGATAGCAATGAGGATGAATAGTATTAAAATGAAGGAAAAGAAGTTGTTTGTGCCGCCACAACCGGCACCTCTAGATGGAATCATGTTTACCTCCGGTTTCCATGTTATACTATGTATAAACTTTATTTTTTGTTCTTTTGAAATGTAAAAATAGGCTTTTGTTCTATTGAAAAAAGTCAAATATTAATGTTTTGTTAATAATATTTATATTTATATATAAAAAAGAGCATAAATATGTACGATATTTCTTGAAACTGAAGCTAATTTATTCTATTATTAATTAGTTGAATATAAAGGAGGAAATATATGAAAAAACGCCTTTTGACACTTTCACTCGTATCTCTTATGTCAGCCACATTCCTTGGTTCTTGTGCCTCTGACCCATATACCTGGAAAGAAGGTGTCTTAATTACTGTTAATGGTAAAGATATTAAAGTAGATGATATCTACGGAGAATACAACAATAACATTGATGGTGCTAAAGCATATTATGAAGCTATCAACAACATTTTAGTTTGGTTAGTCCAACCTACAACAGCTGCAATGGAATCTGAAGTTCAAGCAAAGATTGATGACTTTAATCAAACTGTTTCAGATAATGCTAAAACAAATGGAACTAGCGAAAAAGAAGAAAGAGAAGCTCTTTTAGCATCTAGTGGTTTCAAAACAATGGAGCAATTAAGAAATTCTTACGTGCTCGAACAAAAACAAAAAGCAAACGAAAATGCTTTCTATGATGATGACACCTATTTAGGTGAAAAAGATGCAAATGGAGATAGAAAGTATGATGGAT
Source organism: Clostridium sp. CAG:288 (assembly GCA_000437395.1). Taxonomy (GTDB): domain Bacteria; phylum Bacillota_I; class Bacilli_A; order RFN20; family CAG-288; genus CAG-288. The sequence continues at coordinate 106,498 of FR898192.1, forward strand.
TAATTCACAAATTCATCGAAGAATATCATCCATATCATGTCCGTCATATTTTAGTTAAAGTTGATGCATCCAGCGATCAAATTGTCGATGGAAAGATCAGCGAAGATGACGCTAAACAATTAGCTAATGTTTATAGCCGTTTAACATCAGGCGAAGAAACATTCGGTGAAGTTGCAAGAGCTGCAAGTGACGATACATCATCTGCTGCTAACTTTGGCGATACAGGTATTATGAGTACATCAACATCATTTGTTAATGAATTCAAGTATAGCCTTTATGCTTATGATGCTTATTTCAATGAAAAGACATCTTCAGAAAGAGCAGCTGTAAAGAGTGCTTTAAATATTCCAGATGATGCTGATTCAGTCATTGGTGATGGTTTATTCGGCATTCCATCATATGTCTTTGAAGAATTAGAAACATATGCAGATGTTACAAAGAATAAAGACAAGAATAGTGTCGATAACGCAAGTGAAGTCAACTATCCAAGAAATATTTTATTCAATAAGTATCTTAATAACCACGGTACATCACTCATTTACTATTCTCCAAAAGATGGTAATATCGATGAAAGCAATATCCCACACGGATTTGTTAAGATGAGCAATGTCAAACTCAAGAGCTTTACAAATTCAGGCTCTGATGGCTTAGGACAAACATCACTTTCAGAAGTTGAAACAAGTGATAAATACATTCTTTGTGACGAAAATCAAAATCCAATCTTAGTTACAAGAGCTGGAACAGGTTCTGGTGATAGTGGCTACCAAGGCATACACTTCATCATCGCTCAAAGAAGTCCATTTGTTGGTACAGATACACTTGATTATTACTATAATCTTGATATCCCATCAACAACAGATAGAAATCCAGATTTAGAACCAACATACATTAATTTCATCAAGACTGATAACAGAAAAACATATACAGATCGTGCAACCGAAATTAAAGATGCATCAAAGAATGTTTTCTCAAATATCAACTTTGAAATTTACAGATCAAATTTAGCTAAGGCTGTTTCAGAATATAAAGTTACAATCCCAGCTAATATTAATAACTTAATTGAAAAGTATATTAGTTCTGTTGAAGAAAGTTCAAAGACAACAGCTAAAGAAACATATGAAAACAACTGGACATCATACATTGATATGTTAGGTGTACAAAGAGACTTAGTTGGTAGAATTTTACCAGAAGGTTGTATTGATGTTTTCTATAATGGCGATGGCTCAATCGAGAAAGGAACAACATGTTATGTCAAATAAATTTGTATTAAGCATTTTAAGTGTTGCTTCAATTACATTATTACTTACTTCTTGCAATAGCAGCAGTTCTAAAAAGAATTATCCTACTAATGCTAGTGACAAGATTGTTGATGTAAACGACAATCCATATAACTCATATGAAAAATTCTATGATGCAGTTAACAATGGTGATACAGTTGCTTCAAAAGTATTAGACAAGATTTTATTAGGTATTGCTGATGAAAAAATGAACGACACAACAACTGCTGATTGGATTGATCCTGATTGGCTTAAAGAACAAGAAGAACAATATTTAATTGATGCAGTCAGTTCAGGAACATACGATAAAGACTACAAGTTCAATGAAGAAAAATATGTTGCTTCATTAACTAAGAATCTTTATAACGTTACTTGCCCAGCTGAAGGTGCAAATAAAGATTATGTTATTACTTCTGATAGCACTTATGCCGATATCTTTAAATGCGATTACTCTGAATACATTGAAAAAGTTGTCAAACCAAGCATTTTAAAGAAGAGATTAATTTCCGATTATATTTATAACGAAAGTTATTCTTCAATTGGAAGCACAAATGCCCGTAAGGTTAAGTTAATTGCTATTTCTGATAGCACAGATAAGCCAGGTATGGCTGCAAAGTTAGTTAAATACTTTGTTAAAAATTATATCGATACTGAAACACCATTAGATGGTGAAGGCAATCTTGAAGTCTTAGGAAGACTTTGGAGAGGCATTGATATTAAAGAATCTGATGGAACAACATTAGATACTCTTCACACATTAGGCATTACAACATTAAATGATAAGATTGATGAAGATGTTACTAAGATTGATTTATCAGATAAAGACAAGACTGATTTAAACCTCGAAAGCAAATATACAGGAAGCTACACATATTCCTTAGCAAAAGGTATTGAATTAGCAAGAAATAGTTTAAGAAAAGAAGATTATATTACTGAAGGTTACTATCTTAAATCTAATGGTTTATCAAGTTTACCATCAGAATTAAAGTCACGTATTTTCACAAGTAACTATAACATTGATTCTTCTTCAACAAAGAAAGATGTCACAGTTACAATGAAAAATGGAAAACGTTACTTAACTTCTCCACTTACTGAAAGCAATTCAACAGATGCAGATAGTGTTGTCTATTATGATAGCTCATCCAAGACATATTATATTGTTGAAATTAACGATGTAATTACAAACTCTGCTCTTGAACGTAAATCAGATGATTCTGAAGAAGTTGCAGCAAGTAAAAAAGCTAGAGCTCTTGAAGTTGCTTACGAAATGACAACTACTTCTAACTACGAAAAGAACTCAACAGTTTATTATCTTAAGAATGCTAAACTTAGTTATCATGATGAAGATGTTTATAACTACATCAAGACTAACTACCCAGATGTCTTCGAAGAAGATAAATAAATAACTATTAAAAATTAAGCTATAAGTTCAAAATGAGCTTATAGCTTTTTTTAAACAGTGAGTTATAATATTACTATATAAAGGAGCTTATTATGGATAATTGTATATTTTGTAAAATGGTTAAAGGTGAGATACCTTGTGCTAAAGTATATGAAGACCAAGATATTTTAGCTTTTCTAGATATTAATCCAGCATCTAAGGGACATACATTGGTTATAACAAAAGAACATTTTGCTAACTTTACTTTAGTTCCTAAGGATCTTCTTGGAAAAGCTTATGCTGTAGCACAAAAGATTGCTCAAGCACAAATTAGTCAATTAGGTGCTGAAGGAGCTAATGTCATAACTAATATAAACGAAATTGCTGGACAATCAATAATGCACTTCCACATTCATGTAATACCAAGATATAAAAAGGATGATGGATTACAACTTAATTTTGTTCCAAATAGTATTGAGACATTTAATCTTCCAGCTGTCGCTTCACAAATTAAACTTGGATTATAAAAAGACATCTCTAGGATGTCTTTTTTACATTATAGAATAGCTATATTTATCAATTTGTTTATTGACGTTATTTGTATTTTCTATTTTTTCAATTATCTTTCTTTGTTCATCTCTAAACTTAACAGCTAAATGATCAGCTATGTTTGCTATAAATTCACCATTTGTTGGTTTACCTTTTTCTGATGAATATGAATAGCTGAATATGTTTTCAATAATATCTACATTTCCACGTAACCATCCTGTTTCAATAGCGTGTCTCATTGCTCTTTCTACTCTAGATGGAGTTGTATTATAATATTCGGCAACAGAAGGATATATTATTTTTGTTATTCCACCTACAACTGTATCTAAACATAAAAAGGCAATTTCTATAGCTCTTTTTAAATACATATATCCTTTAAGTGATGCAGGTATACCAACTTCATGTAATATATTTGTTAAATAACCATGAAATTCTGGTATATCAATTTTGTAATTTATATATTTTTCATAGTTCATAATTCTTTTTTGCTTTTCCATATATAATCTCTCTAACATATTTAAATTTTCAATGACGGATAGGTTTTTATCAATAACAGCTTGATAACCATAATCCATATACTTTTTAATGTTTTTAGGCGTAATATTATCGCTCATAATTGCTTTAATACTCTTTGCTCCTGAAGGTCTTTTAACACATTCAGCATTTATTAATGACATTATACCTACAGGACTAATTTCAGGTATACTCTCATCTACTAAGATAATATCAGCTTTTATTACGTCTTCTATATGCTGTTTTATATCGCTTCCTTTTTGTAACGTTCCTACAATTTTAAAATCTTTTGACATATTGATTCCATTTATTGTATTTACTAAAAAATTGTGGTCGTCCTCAATTATAAAAATCGTTAACATATTCTCTCCTCCACCTATTCCCCTTTCCCATCTCAACAAGTGCATTTTAAAACAATTTTAAATAATGTTCAATTAAAGTGTAAAAAACGACACATTTCATGAAATAAATTTATAAAAAAAGGCTTTACTTTGTCGATATTGTTTGATTTAAACATCAATGCATATGACAAAATAAAGCTTTTAATTATTTATGTGTTTTATAGAACATTCTACTGTCAAATGGTGTAAGTTTAACAGTATATTCTCCTTCTTTAATATCTTTTAAAGCTGTCTCTAATATATCCATTTTGGAGTCTATGTCGTCTGCAAAATGTAATACAACTGCTTCAGCTGTTTGAGGATAGACAGGAGATCCATACTCAGGCTTTTCGTGATGAGAAAGAACCATGTGTATAAGAATGTTTCTAACTTCTAAGTCAGTTTTAAGTTTATCAGCGTAGGAAGCAACCATGCTAGCACCGATAGAAATATGACCGAGCATCTTTCCCTCAGGTGTATATTGAGTTCCTATATTGCCACTCAATTCAACGATTTTACCTATATCGTGTAAAAGTGAACCAGCAATCAAATAATCTTTTAACAAATAAGGATATCTTTGTTGGATAGCTAAACTAAGTTTCATTACGCTTAAAGAGTGATATGCAATACCCCCTCTATAAGAATGGTGGAATGTCATTGCTGCTGGATAAGTGAAGTATTTTTCCTCATTATCTTTAATCATTGTTTTAACTAACTCGCGCATTGATTCGTTAGCTATTTGATCGATATATCCATAAACTTCTTTTTTTAATTGATCATCACTCATTGGGCAGGAGACTATGTATTCTCGCATATCTATTGTGCTTTGAGGTATGCTTAAAAGGTTTAAAATTTTCATTTGTGGTTTGCCTTTATAGTTTATGACTTCACCTTCAACATAGACTACTTTTCCAGGTGTTAGGATAATATCATCTTCAGCTGTTGCGTCCCATTTTTTAGCTTCAAGGACGCCACTAATATCTTGGAATACAACTGTATAATATGGTAATCCGTTATTTGTAACACCACGTGTACTTGTTTTTATAAGAAGATTTCCAACAAATCTTCCTCCGTTTGTAATTGCTTCTTTAATCAAACTCATATTCTCCTCCTTCTAATAATTCGAGTATGTCGTTATATTTGAAACCTTTAGATAGTAAATATCTTATAAATTTTTGTTTTGAATCATAAGGATTTTTTCCTCTAGATAGAGCTGAGTTATAAGCATTATTAGCAGCCTTATAAAGAATTTTTGTTTCATTTTCTTCGTCTTTACCGCCATTTAATTCATAATACTTATCAACATATTGATGAGCTTTTTCGTGATTGAATCCTTTTGAGATTAAATAGTTATAAATTGCTTTCTTTTTAACATCATAAGGCTTTGAATTGTATCTTTTACTACAATTTTCAATAAGAGTATAAACGGCTTCATCGTTTTCTTCATAATCTTCTAATAAAGTTTTTATTAGTTCGTAATTAAACATTTTGCTCATCATTTTTTGATAAGCATATTCTCTTGATTTTCCTTTTTCTTTAAGGTCTTCAATTAATTCAGTGGCGTAACTTTTATCGTTTACTCTTCCGTTATCTATAAATATTTCAACAATCTTTTCGGCATCAGTTAAATCGTATTTTTTGGTATTTTGAAGTTTATTTATTAACTCATGCGATGTATAAAGATTTCTAGCTAAAAGGTTATTGATGTAGTTTATTCCTTCTTGGAGCTTTGCTAAATAGATTATTTTTTCTAATTGAGATATATCAATCTGTTTTCCACTATAGAGATAACCGCATGATAAATATGAAATCTCATTAAGTTCTATTTTTTCTCCACTATCAAAATAGATTGTGAATTTACCTTGACGAGTGCTGATTTTAGCAATTACTTTACCAGTATTGTCTAACTGCTCTTTCATAGACTTTAATCATCCTTTCATAATATTTATCTAAGGAAAATTGGTCGTTATTTGTATCAAAAGCTTGTTTGATTACTTTGTCTATAGATTCTTTATCTAACTGCTTAATATAAGATAATTTTTTTACAAAAGAATCAGGTGTATCAAAGCAAAAACCTGTTACTCCATCTTTTAATAAGTATTTAAGGTTATCATCATATCTTGCTAAAACTGGTGTTTGCATAGCCATTGCTTCATTAAAAGTGAGGCCTTGAGTCTCAGTGATAGATGCAGAACAATAAAGATCGGCTAAGGCATAAAAGAATGGAACTCTCTCATGCATAACTTTACCAATAAATCTAACGTGTTCATCAATACCGATTTCTTTAACGTGATTTTCTAAAGAAGCTTTATCAGGTCCATCTCCAACGACAAGTATTTCAATCGAATCATCTTTTGTATCATTGATATATTTTTTGACGTTATCTATGACGACGTCATGGCTTTTTTCTTTAGCTACACGGCCTAATAAAAGAATGATAAATTTATCTTCTAATCCGTTTTCTTTTCTATATTTAATCAATTCATTTTCATCGATTTTTTCTCTTTTTAGAGAACTCATATCAACTCCGTTTGGAACAATATTGATATATTTAGTAACTCCATATCTTCTTAGAGCATTTTTTGTCTTTTCAGATGTCGTGGTAAATTCAGTTGAACTATCGCCTACTGCTTTTGAAAATTCAGCAACGACTTTTTTAGCAAATTTATCGAAGTGTTTTTTGCCTTTAGTAACATAATATGTATAGTCTTCATACATAGTGTGATATGTATAAACTAGAGGTATTTTATATTTTTTTGCTATTAAACGAGCAAATATGCCAATACCAATCTCGGTTTGAACATGAATGATATCCAAATCAAATTTTTTTATGAAGTTAGCAACACGTTTATTCCAAATCCAAGTAAGCTTATAGTCATAGAGTCTTTTCATAACTATTCCTGGAATTCGGCATACACCGTTTTCATATGTTATCTTCTTTTGGTTTTTAGGTGCTGTGGTAACAACAATAACTTCGTGACCGTGATTTTTAAGAACTTTGCATAGAGTTGCAGTTGCAGTTGCAACTCCATTTATTTCTGGTGGATATGTGTCTGAAAATAATCCGATTTTCATATTTGTACCTCGCTAATTGTTTTGATCTTCTTCTTTAGAAGAACTCCTTTCCAAAGCTTGTCTATCTTTTTCTAATTCTTTGGTTATCTCTTCATCAACTTCGCTATTTGAAATATTTTCTTGTTGTTGTGTCTCTTCAAAAACAATCTTTAAATATTTTTTAGTTTTTTCGTATGTTTCTTCATTTATTCCATCATCTATTTTTTCAGAATCTTCAGATGCTTGAATCAATTTATTAATCTTATTAAATGATCTTTTAACAGCTTTAGCATCTAATAATTTAGCACCTTTTTTTCTTTCTTGTTCTATTTTTGCATCTCTGCTTGAAAGCATTTCATAGGTGGATGCTTCTTTTTCACTTCTAGCTAAAGCGATAATTTCTAAATCGATAAAAGTCCTTGTATCTGCTAAAACAGCATATTTTTTGGGTGATTCGTGATAACTAAAGAAAATAATTCCACCAAGAATTAATCCGAAATAATAACTAATACCACGCCATAGAAGGTTACTAGCGCTTAATACAGCATTTGAACTATATATGTGACTAAATAATGCTTGATATGCAAGTTCGGCGCCTCCAGAAGCTCCTGGAATAGGAATAAAGCAAGTTATCATTGTTAAATATGAGTTTGACCATAGACATTGCAAATATTTACCACTTAAATCTTCGCCCATAGCTAATCCAGCAAAATATGGAAGAGAATTAAGTAATGTCATTTTTAAAAGCATTAAAATAATAACAGCTATGAGCATTCCAAAGTTGCTCATTAATCTTCTTAGCTCAACTCTAAATGTTGCAACTTTAACAGTGAGATCTTTTCTCTTTTGTTCTGGATTTTTAACTAAGTGTAATTTTGCAAATAAATTTATGCCTGTATTTAAAATAAAGCGATGTAGAGGTTTGCAATAAGCTAATACAAACAAACTAAGTATTGTAAAAATATTAATAGCAAAGCCGACAATTGATAGTGAAATAGGCGAAAATGAAATGCCAAAGAAATTAATATTACCCATTAATTTAATTGTATTTTCATATCCAAAAATAAAAGCTACAGCGCCGTATAATATTATGGCTGTTTGATAAATAATAAAGTGCATAACAAGAATTGAAGCAGAGTTAGCTACTTTAACGCCTTGTTTTGAAAAAGTGTAAGCTTGAACAAATTGACCGCCACTAGCAAAAGGGGTGATATCGCTAAAGAATACACCTATTAATCCGTTAAAAACACCTTGATATAAGTGATATTTTTTCTTATAAAGTCTAGCAAATAAAGTTAATATAAGTCCTTCAAATATGAAAGAAATAATAACTAATCCAAACATTGCTAATATTGGACCGATTTTGGCTTTTGTGATGATACGTATAACTTCGTTAAAATCATTTTTAACTATATAGTAAATAGATAATGCACTGACAAATACAATTAATATGATATAAAAAATATAGTTTCTTTGTTGTTTGCTAAGCTTTTTTTTCTTTTTAGGCTCAGTTGAATTTTCTTTAACAGAGTTTTCATTTGTTTCTACGCTCATAGTCTCTCCTTTAAAAAAGCTAGCTATATCATACCATAATCTATACCTATTCTCTACTGACTTATAGACTAATTTAGTATGGTTTTTCATAAATAAGCTTACTTATAGTAAGCTAATGCGAAAAAGATGGTATAATAAACAATATGAAAAGTAAAAGAAATTTAGTTAAAAATAGGGAGATAGCTTTAGCTGGAATTGCACTTAGTTTAAGCATTATATTTTTGGGATTAAGTTATGTAATTCCATTCTCTTCATTTTTAATGATCATTTTTATTCCTTTTCTTTCAGCACTATTAGCTATTAGATCAAGTTTGAAAAACCAATTTATTTTTTTATTAGCTGTAGTTTTGATTTCTTTTATAGATATTCAAGAAGGCTTATTTTATTTGATACCTAATGTCATAATTGGATTAGTATATGGAAATTTAGTTAATTTCAAACTTGATAGATCTTTACTATTTTTAGGTACGTCAACTATAAGTTTTTTATTGTCATACGTAGCTATATATTTGATAAATTTTATTTATAAAATTGATTTGTTTTTAGTTTTTTCTAATCTTTTTCGATTGGAAGAAAGTCAATTTAAACTAATTGCTCCTCTCTTCTTTTTTGCTTTGTCAGTTATTCAAACATTAATAATGACCTTGACTGTTCAAGATGAAATGAAAAAATTCAATGTTTCCACATACGATAATAGATATCAGTTCTATATTTTAGTTGGGATAAATCTTTTGTTTTATCTTTTGTCTTTATTAATTAAAAATAAAGCAATATCTTATTTGTTATTAGGATATTCGGTTTTATACGGAACTATAAATATAATTTATGAATTTTCTTATAAGTGCAAGATTAATAAGATTATTTTATCGATTTTATTAATAATATCAATTTTTGTAAGTTTGTATATTTTCGTTGGAATAGGAAATAATTTAAATTCACTTGTTTTAGCCCCACAAATTATAACTATTATTATTAGCTGCATATTTATAACAATGTACAGCTATATGCACAAACACGAAAAACTAACATTGAATTCGTTTTATTTTGACAATAATATGGTAGAATAAGAATGGAGTAAATTTATGCTTTCATTTTTAAAAACATGTGGACGTGGATTTATCGTAATAATCTCTAGCCCTTTATGGCTACTATTTTTTGCGTTGTATATAGTTTATGGCCTAATGTTATTTATTTATATGGTTATAAAAGCTATAGTTAAGCTCTTTTCTAAGAATCACTTAACAATTGAAACTGAATATGATAAAAAAGCAAAGATTATTTTATCTAATCCAAGTTTTGATTTTAGATATGGAACGACAAATAGACAGGATATTTATCCTCAACAGCAATATTTTTATCAACCACAATTCCAACAACCTACATATCAACCTCAGCCACAGCCTCAACCTGCTCCGCAATATAACAATCCAAATTATCAACAACAACCAGGTCCATCAAATTTTAACTCATATAACAATGGACAAGTTAATAATCAATTTGGAAACTTTAATAATCCACAAGTGAATTCGAATAATTATCAACCACAAGGTGGACAAACAAATATAAATTCTCAGCAACAAACCCAATACAATAACAACAATCAACAGTATAATAACAATTATGGTCAAAATGATTTTAACAATAATCAGTATGATCAAAATAACAATGGAAGGAATGAGTAATTATGTTTACAATGCTTATTAAACTTTCAGAAAATGACAAAAGAGTTCTTATTGCTATTTGTTTAATTGTTCTTTTGATTATCGTATTAGTTGGATATCTTTCTCTTTTAGTAAGAAATGTCATGCGTCGACAAGGCAAAAAAGTTGATTTTATGATGTATGACATCATGAAAGCACGCGTTATTGTTGATTCAAAAACTTTTGGAAAAGTAGCAAGATATAAATCTAATGTTTATTTTTTGAAAAAAACATGGGTTCCACTTCTAATCTTAGCAGTATTTATCAGTGCACTTTTGATTTATGGAACAATTATAGGCGATATTGGGCTTAATTATTTCGCTAAGAGTATTAATACCCTCTCTTTTGGCTTTGTTTGGCCTATGGGTGAATTCTTTGGATTACACGTTCCAGTTGATTGGCCAACAATAACTCATTATCCTGACTTGAGTTTTGAATTTGGTAAATATTTGTCATATGTATGTCTTATTGGATTAACGTATGGAGGAATTAAATTCTTTATTTGTATACAATCGTTAATTGCCCGTGAGTTAAGAATAAGTAGCTTGAAAAAGACATACTTTACAAAAGATTTGAACAAACTATCAGAGTTACAAAACTAAAAATATATTAAGAGCTTGATATTCGTTTAATTAATGAATATTAAGCTTTTTTGATATAAAAAAGACAACCGAGCCAAATAGCACAATTGTCTTATTAAAGTATTGATTAGAATAAAATATTTTTAAATTCAGTTGCTAAATTTAAATTTGAATTAATGTGATATGCAGTTTTGCCTACATGCCCAACTTGATTTGCTTTAAAACTACAGGTATTATGATTGTCATACAAATAGCAAGATCCTGCATTTTGGATATATCCAGACATCTCTCTAATGAAATCATCTGAGTCATAGCCAGATAGTTTTCCTGTTTCTATTTTTGTTGAATCGACATATCCATTTGAAATAAGAGTGTTGTTAGAGTTATAGCCTGATTTTATTTTTTCATCTTGCTCATCGATTAAAACAGCACGTGGTGAATTAATTAAACTTGATTCTTTAATTAGCTCATCTATTGATTCGCTATATATGACTTTAATCTTATATTGTTTTAAAGAGTTAGGAATTTCTATGTTTTGTTTTGTGGAAGCAACAACCAAATCATAATAATCGTTCATGATACTTGAAACTTTCTCCACTCTAATAACAAGAGCTTTTGAAATTGTTGTATTTAATAGTGTTATTTTATTTCTTTCTCCTTCTTCATTTGGAAGAGTGTAGTAAGAAACTGATAGATTTGTATCTTCTATTTTTAATGGATAGCTTCCTGATTCGGTTCTGTTATAGACAAGATAGTCTCCAGATGTTAAAGCTAGTGACGATAAATTAATTCCAGAGTTGAAATCATTTTCTTTAATATCGTATCTAAGAGAATCGACAAAAGCAACTTTATCAACGCTAGAACAGACATTGGATAATTGAAGTGTTGAAAATGAACTTAAATTTTCAGCATCTACTCTATTGTTAGATAAAAATAAACTTGAACCTATTAAAGAGTAATCTTTAACAGACTGATATCCGTCTAATTCATATTTTGAATATAATTCTTCTGATTTCTTTTTTGATTGCGAGCAAAGAGAAATATAAGCTTCTTTTTTAAGATTTTGTTTATTTATTTCACTTTTGATGAGTATAGTTACTTCATAGACGAAATATCCTATTAATAGAATATTTAAACAAATCAAGATTGCTCTTAAGAAGTATCTTTTCATTAATTTTGATTTAAACTTATCTTCTTCTGATTTAGCCTTTTTAACTTTTTTTCGTTCAGGTTTAGTTTCTTGATTATTTAAATCATCATAAGCGACATTTTGTTGATATTGTTGTTGGTTTAAATAACTGTTGTTATAATTTTGATTTTGGTAAAAATCGTTATTGTATTGATTTTGTTGAGAATAATTAGGTTGATTAGAATATTGATAATTTTGTTCATTACGCAATTCTTCTAAATCTACTTCTTTTTTCTTGTTCTTACCAAACATAATTAGAATTGCAACTCTTTATAGGATCTTGGATAAGCTTCTACATCTCTGATGTTTTCCATTCCTGTGACAAACATCATCATACGTTCGAAACCTAAACCAAAACCAGCGTGTGGACAGCCACCATAACGTCTTAAATCCAAGTACCATTGATAGAATTCCATATTCATATGTAATTCTTCCATCTTGGCTTTTAAAACATCATAACGAACTTCTCTTTCAGAACCACCAACGAGTTCACCAATTCCTGGAACTAATAAGTCGCATGCAGCAACAGTCTTTCCATCGTCGTTTTGCTTCATATAGAAGCTCTTAATTTCTTTTGGATAGTCAATAATGAACATTGGACCTTTAACAACTTTTTCTGTTAAATATCTTTCGTGTTCAGTTTGTAAATCCATACCCCATTCGATGTGAGAATTGTCAAATTTATGACCTTCGACAACTGCTTTTTTAAGAATTTCAATTGCTTCTGTATAAGGTATTGTGGTAAATGGCTTTGATACAAAGTCATTTAATCTTTGCTTAAGTGTAGGATCAATTCTTTCGTTGAAGAAGTCGATTTCATCAGGGCAGTTTGCCATGACATATTTAACTATGTATTTTAAGAAATCTTCAATAAGTTCCATATCATCAGATAAATCAGCAAATGCGATTTCTGGTTCAATCATCCAGAATTCAGCAGCGTGATTTTTTGTGTTGCTCTTTTCAGCTCTAAATGTTGGCCCAAATGTATAGACATCTCTGAATGTTAAAGCAAATGGCTCAACATGCAATTGACCTGAGACAGTTAAGTTTGCATTTTTACTAAAGAATTCAAGAGGCTTATCGATTGAACTCATAACTTTAAATGTTTCACCTGCACCTTCGCAGTCGTTTGAAGTTATAAGTGGTGTGTGAACATAGACAAAGCCTTCACCTTGGAAGAATTCATGAATTGCAAATGACAAGACGCTTCTTACTCTAAAGACAGCGTTAAAAGTATTTGTTCTTGGACGTAAGTGTGGAATAGATCTTAAAAATTCAAAAGATGTCTTTTTCTTTTGAAGTGGATAAGATTCATCGACATCTCCAATAAGAGTTGAAGAAGATAATGCAACTTCAAATGGTTGTTTTTGGTCTGGTGTTCTTTTGAAAACGCCAGTTATAGAAATAGCTGCACCTAAACGATATTTCTTAATTTCTTCAAAGCCATCTGTTTCACTGGTATATACTAATTGAGCATTTTTAAAGCATGTTCCATCATTAAAGGTTAAAAAGCCAACGTTTCCAAAGAGTCGATTATTTTTAACCCATCCGTCAACAGCAATGCTCTTATTATCAAGAGCGCACTCATCTTCACGACAAGATTCATACATTTCGCGTACGGTAACGTAGTTTTCCATAAATAACTCTCCTTAATATTTATATTTTAGCAATTTTGCTTTATAAATTATATAACATTAGGTTTATTGCAATCAAGCAAACATAAATACATGCGTTGCAAATAGCATATTTTTTATATATAATTCTATTATTAATGGAGGTTAATAAACATGGCTGCTCTTAGAAGAAAAAAAGGAAGCCTAATTGTCGCGCTTCTCAGTTTTATATCAATCCTTGCATATGTTTTTATAGGAATTACCTTTTCATTGTATAAAGATGTTAATGTAACATTAATAGATTTTATTTTTAGGACAACAGGTCAATGGACAACTGATTTATTCAAATACAACTTTGACATGTTTAAAGACATAGACTTTGGATCTTTAAATTATGTTTATGTTGTTGTAACATTTGGACCACTTTTGACAACTCTTATTTCCATTTTCTTAAAGAGATTTAGATTTATCAATACAATTAATTTCATTGTTTTATTATTATCATTTGTCTCTTTAAATATTGTCTTTGTTACTGATTCAAATTTGATAAAAGAAAGCTTTAGCCTTTTTTCAAATTATGGTATTGCTACAATTTCATGCTTAGGTTTTAGCACAATACTCTCATATATAAATTTACAACTTTGTAGATAATCACATTTAATATAAAAAATAATTAATGTGCTATACTAATTGTCGTTGAGGTTACGTTATATGAATGAAATAGAACAACAAATTGAAAATACATTAGATAAATTAAGACCGTTTATTCAAAGAGATGGTGGAGACGTTGAGTTTGATTCTTTTGATAAAGATTCAGGTACTGTCTATGTTAAGATGAAGGGTGCTTGTGCTGGTTGTATGTATATCGATCAAACTTTATCATCTGGAATTGAAGTTATACTTTGTGAAGAAGTTCCTGGCGTTAACGCTGTAAAAGTTGTAGAAGAAGGATTATCAATGTAAATTAAAAGCTGCATTAGAATTTGCCTAATGCAGTTTTTTTAAAACAGCAATTGTTGAATTGTTTGTTTTTCGATATGTAAAGATAACGATTGAGGATAATTTAATTGTAATGAATCTTTAGTAATCGTTCCTTGAACTTTTATATAGTCTTTAACTATGTCTCTACAGTATGTTGGAAGTGTGTCTAAGCACTCACCACCTCCATCATTATAAAGAGTTCCATTTTCGTTTTCAGTAAGGTAAGAGATGCTTATTACGTTATATATTGTGTTAGGGTCTAAAAGTGCAGTACTTTTAATTCCGTAAACATAGTTTGTAGTGCCAACGCTTGTTAAATAACTTCCTTTAACTTTTACAAGTCTTACATCATTATCGAATGGGAAAGCTTCATAAACTTGTCCATAAGTTATCGGAGTTGTTTGATCTGTTTCACCAAGTGAAGTGATTCTAACGCCTGCTTTGTTATGGACAGAAATAAGTTTATCTTTATCGATTCCTTTTGAAACTCCGTATTCAAACATAACTTTAGTAACTAAAGTTCCTAAATCGCTAGAATTTAATTTTCCTTCTAGGTTGCCGATAACCTCATTTAATATTGGGCTTGTTTCTTCTTGATATTTACTGATGATGCTTGTTAAAGCTTCGTCTTTAGGTGTTTCTTTAATTTCTTTGGTAGTAACTTTATGAAGTTCACCTTCACTCTCATGAGTCTTAAGATTAATTGTGAACTTTGTTATACCCTTAATTTTATCGCCGTTTTGATAATAAGGAATATTGTTATATGTTTTGCTTGTGACTTCGTGAGTATGACCACCAAAGATTGCATCTACATAATTGTTATTAAGCTTTTCATATCCAGAGTTAGGTCCGTTATGGGTTATAAGAAATACGGCTGAACAATTTTCTTTTTGTTTAAGCTTTTTTGCTATAGAATTGATTTCTTTAACATTTGGTGAAAAATAATAATCTTTAATCATATTTGAGGCGATAGAGCTTTCTATTTTGCCTATTTCTCCAATAACACCGATTTTGTATCCACCTTTTTCAACCACTGTATATGAATCGAGCCAATCTACTTTTTTATCGTTGCTTTTGTTATATACGTCATATGATAGTACTGGGAAATTAGATAGTTCTATATTGTTTTTTAAAGTATCAACACCCCAGTCGAATTCGTGATTTCCAATGGCCATAGCGTCAAAGTTCATGGCGTTCATAACTTCAACCATTGAGCGACCATCTGTCAAATTTGATAGACCTGATCCTTGATACATGTCACCAGAAGAAAGAAGCATGGTCATTTCAGGAATGTAATTATCCGAATTCTTTATTAAATAAGATGCTTGGTCTAATCCAAAATTTGAACCATCACCGACAATTGAACCATGAACATCGTTAAAAGAATAAACTGTTAAAGTATCACCATATTTATGTTCTGGTTCTTTTTCTTTTGAACACGAGACTAGTGTTAATATCATTAAAGAGATAATAAATAATTTTGTTTTCATTTTTTTCACCTAAAAGAATTATACATTATTTATATATATTTTTGTAAAAAAACAGAAATAACATTAGTTAAATCTGCTTTGTTTTTTATGTTATTTTCTCCCCAAATAACATAAATGTTGTTAGATAGAATTATTATGATCTAACCTTTTATGTACATGACTTACATTTCCTTGACTTATTTTTTCTACAAATAAACTTAGTTTTATTAGTAGTTAGTACTTTCCCCTGTCTGTACGTACAAATGATAGCAAAACAAGTGCTAAAAAAGTGCTAAAACTAAAAGCAATATTTTATTCTTTTGTAAGCATTATCATTGCTCATTTATTACTTTTTTCTTGCTATCTAAAATTATGATTTTATAATATCTCTAGTCTGGTGGTGATTATATTATGAAATATTTAATTAATACATTTAAAAGAAACACATATTTAATTAAATTAGCTCTTCCAATTTTCTTAGAGTTAATATTACAAATGTTAATAGGTAGTGTCGATCAATTAATGTTGACAGGTAATAAAACAGCAGTTAATGGAATTATTCAAGCTAATACATTAACTAACCTTGTTTTGATTGTTTTTTCTGTTTTATCGACTGCTTCTATTATTTTAATTACTCAATTAAATGCTTCAGGTAATAAAGAATCAGCAGACAAAATTTACGCCTTAAGTTTTTACTTTAATTTAGTTATAGGAATTTTGTTCTCAGCTTTTTTATATTTCTTCTGTGAAGATATTTTTGTAGCAATGAAGGTAGATTCGTCGGTTATGGATGAAGCTTGTTCTTATATGAGACTAACAGGTACTTTTATTGTTTTTCAGGCAATGATTACAACTTTTTCAGCCTATTTCAGATCCAATAAATTAATGATTCAATCAACAATTATTACTTTAGTTATGAATATTGTTAATATTGTTGGTAATGCTATTTTGATTTATGGTTTTAAAATGGGTGTTGTCGGTGCTGGTATTTCTTCAACAGCTTGTAGATTAGCAGGGCTTATAATTACAATTATCGTCTACGTTAAATACATTAATATTTCTCTTTCTATTAAACAATTAATGCCTTTTCCTAGAGTTTTATTTGGAAAGTTGTTAAAAATTGGTATTCCAAGTGCAGGTGAAAATTTTTCTTATAGTTTCTCACAAATAGTTATTTTATCAATTTTAAATTCAACTTCATCTGGCGTCTTAGCAGGTAATATCAAAGGATATATAACTACTTTTACTATGATTGTTTATATGTTTGCAAATGGTATTGTTCAGGCTATGCAAGTCCTTGAAGGAGAGTATATAGGATCTAATCAAATGGATAAAGCTGATAAACTATTTAAGGATACAGTTGTCATGTCTATTACGATTTCAACTATCATGTCCATAATTTTATGGTCAGTTTCTTATCCTTTGTTCATGATGATTATGAAGGACTCTGAGGCTGCTAAATTGGCCTTTATAGCTTTATCAATAGATATTCTTCTTGAGGTAGGAAGAGCTTGTAACATCATTTCTGTTAGAGCCTTACAAACAGCAGGTGATATTAATTTCCCAGTTTTGTTATCAATATTATCTTGTTGGTTATTTGCAGTTGGGGGAACATATGTTTTAGGAATTCCACTTAAATTAGGATTGATAGGATGTTGGATTTCAATGTGCTTTGATGAATGCTTTAGAGCTGTTGTATTTTGCATTAGATGGAAACATGGTAAGTGGAAAAATAAACATTTATTGACAGGTATTGAAAAAAGTAAAAATAATAAATTCTCTACTATCTAATTCGTATAATTTAATAGCCATTCTATAGGTCTAATTTTATATTTTTCTACTAAGCGTTTGTGTAATTCTACTAAGAGATTTACTTCACGCTTAGTTTTTTTATGTTTTTTTACTATCGATAATTTTATATCTTTCTTTAAAGCAAAATAGTCTTCTAAAATATCAAATGTTGCAGTTGGAAACAAAGCGCGAGCCATAAGTAATGATATTTCCATCTGATCAAGTTTATAATAATCGATTATTGATATTAGTTCATTTAGATTTATTGCTTTTTCTTTATATAAAAAAGCTAAGTCTCTTGTCGGTGAATCAATGACAATATTAAATGGATTAAATAAATCAAAAGAGGTTAAATCATATAATCTTTTATGTGCATAACATAAATTTTTAACTTCATTACCATAATCTTCCTTCATATCCGTAAGATACTCAATGGCATTTGAACATAAACCGATGGCAAATATTGTTTCTTTCAATATTATTGGATATGTAAAATCATCTATTTTTAAGTAAGGCACACATTTTTCTTCTATTAAGTTTAGTTTTTCTTCCCAAAGAGTACTTAAATTTGAAATAGTATACGGTTTTGATAGCTCGTTAATTTCTAAATGTTGAAAGCTAATTAAATTATCTAATTTGTAATCTTTTTTTAAACATGAAACTAACGAAACGGTTCCGTATTTTGATTCAACTCCGTATAATCCAGCTCTATTTTTTACAATATGACAATGAGGATTAATATTTAATTTGGAATATAAATATTGTATATATTCTTCCATATTTATTAAGTCATTTTCCGTTAAAGAATGTGCCATAACTTTAAATTCATAACCTTTAAATTCAAATTCACTTGCATCTGAATCACTATAGTAATATCCGTATTGGTCAAAAATAAAGTCTCGCATGTCTCTCCTTAAGCAAATAAAAAATGTATGTTATTTTCATAACATACATATTCATTTAAACAATAAATTATTACTTAACTAAATCTAAATTGTCTTTGGAGTTAACAATAAAGAAGCCATCACGGTTATAAACATCTTTTTTATTATATGTAATTGGTTCGAGTTTTGAGGTAACAAATATACCTCCAGCTTCGCTTACAACTGCTTGAGGAGCACATGTATCCCATTCTTTTGAACCAGCACCGAATCTAAATGTTAATTCAGCTTTACCGCTAGCAATTAAACAAGCTTTTATTGCACTACCATGTTTTATTAATGAAGAAATTCTATCTTTGTGATTGTTAAAAATTGTTAATTCTTGTTCTGTTTGATGACATACTGAACTTAATTGGATAAGATCAGTTGTCTTATCATTAACATGAATTAATTGCGGTGTTTGACTGTCTTTAGCAAGATAATATGCTTTGCAACCTAAAGAAGCATAATAAATTTCACCAGTAACTGGAATTGCAACTACACCGACTGCTGGTTGTCCTTTATAAGATAAAGCGATGTTTATGCAAAATTGATCATCGTGACGAATAAAGTCTTCAGTTCCGTCTAATGGATCAATAATCCAAACATAATCGTTTGTTAATCTTTCTTCGTTATCAGCCATTTCTTCTGTTAAAAAGGCATATGTAGGATACTTTGATTTTAATTCGTTATAGATAAGCTCATTACTAGCTTTATCAGCATCGGTGACAGGTGATTTATCGCTTTTAATTTCAATATTAAAATGGTCTTTGTAATATTTCATTATTACTTCCATAGCTTTTTTAGCTACGATAATAGCATCGAAAAGTTCTTTACTAAAATTCATATAATTATTCTCCCTTTTCAATTTCTTGAGCGATATAATCAATAACTTCTTGATATTTTTCTAATTTATCTAATCTGCATCCTGAAGCACAAAGGTGACCACCGCCACCAAAGTGTACAGCAATTGGTTGAACTGGAAAACCAGAAGATCTTAATTCAACACGGACTATACCATCTTGGCCTTCAGTAAAGAAAACCCATACTTTCATTCCTTCAATACTTGCAATTGAATTTACAAATCCAGCGGCACTATTGCTATCGTATCCGAACTCTGCAAGCTTCTCTTTGCTCAATACCATGTAAGCTATACCTGATGGATGCTTTAAATAGTTTAAGAAAATATAACCTTTAAATCTTAACGACTTTTCTTCAACAAGATATAAAACATCATATATTTCTTTAAAGCTTGCACCGCATTCGGCTAGCTTTGCTGCTGTTATTAAAGTCTTGGAGTCTATAGGTTGATATAAGAATCTACCTGAATCAGTAATCAATCCTAGAAGAAGTGGTCCAGCTGCACTTTTTGGAACATATCCAAAATGATCAATTAGCATTTCTGCTAATATTAGTGTGGCAGATACATAGTCTTCTTTGACAATATCGACTACGCCAAAAGCTTGTTGGAAAATATGATGGTCGACTTTAGCTAATGCTAAGGCTGTTGTTGCCCTTTTGTCTTCAAGTCTATCTAGCCCTGCTAGGTCAACAATGATTGCTAATGAATTCTTTATTGTTTCATCATCAACTTCATCCATTCCTGGAAAGTCTTTAGGTCTTCTTTTAAAGCCAGATCCTAAGGCATATATTTTTTTGTTTGGATAAAAATGTCTGAGGGTTTCTCTTAATCCTATTTCGGAACCATAGCAGTCGCCATCAGGGTAAATGTGTCCAAAAATTGTTATTGTATCGTATTGTTCTATTAATTTGAAAAAATCTTCGTTCATTTGTTTCCCCCTAGAAGAAAAAAGCCCTTGTTAAAAGGGGGGGCTTTTTCTTTGATTTTTATAAATTATTCAGCTTTGCCAAGTGAACCAAAGACTGTTGCTTTATTAATGACAACTTCTTTAATTCCTTCTCTTCCTGGGCCAATAATCTTACGTGGATCGTAAACTTTATCGTTTTCAGATAAAACTTTTCTTACGATTGCTGTCCAAGCTTGTTGACATTCAGTGTTGATGTTAATCTTGGATGTTCCTCTAGCAATAGCCATTTTGAATTGGTCATCGTGAATGCCAGAGCCACCATGTAAAACAAGTGGAATTCCTAATAAGTCGGAAATTTCTTGCATTTCAGCAAAGCCAAGTTTTGGTTCACCGTGGTATGGACCATGAACTGAACCTAAAGCTGGAGCTAAGCAATCAACGCCAGTTTCATCGACTAATCTCTTACATTCGCTTGGAACAGCGTACATTGATTCAGCGACAACTGAATCTTCTTGTCCGCCAACTCTGCCTAATTCAGCTTCGACAGAAACGTTACGTGGATGTGCATATTCGACAACTTGTTTAACGATTCTGATATTTTCTTCGAGCGGATAGTGAGAAGCATCAATCATAACTGATGTGAATCCAGCATCAATTGCGTTTTTGCAATCTTCAAATGATGGGCCGTGATCGACGTGTAAAGCAACTGGAACTGTGATATGGAGATCTTCCATTAAACCTTTGACCATACCGACAACTGTGTGCCAACCACCCATATATTTAGCGGCAGAAACTGTAACGCCAAGGATGACAGGTGTTCTTGTCTTTTCAGCTGTTTCTAAAATTGCTGATGTCCATTCAACGTTGTTAATATTAAATTGACCAACTGCGTAATGTTCTTTATATGCTTTTCTAAGCATATTATTCATGTTTTCTAAAGCCATATGATTATTCTCCTTCCATTTCTTCATCGGCATCTATAATTATATCACTTTTTTTGAGTTCATCATTGTAAAGATCATCTTCAGATGAATCTTCATCGTTGAAATCTTCATCCTCATCTTCATTTTCTTCATCTTCGTCTTCATCTTTATAGACGTCGTTCATGTCGATGTGAACTTTTTCAAACTTATTTCTTGATCTTAAATCCCATGTGTTTTCGCCTAATGTAACAAATCTTCCATCGAGCATGAGGTTTGTGTAGAAACGTGATATACGTTTTGCGCATTCTTCTTCACTTAAATTAAGTTCAGCAACAATTTGGGCAACTAACTCTTTAAAAGTAATAGGCTCTGTTCTTTGCGATACGATTTCGTAGGCAACATCTAACATTGATTTTTCCATAATGTTTTTCCTTTCTTTTTTATATTACATCCTATTTGGAGCTTTAACGCCAATAAGATCTAATGCGTTTTTGAGTGTTTGAGCACTTGCTTTACATAAGGCTAATCTGCTTGCACTTAAGTCTGGATTTCCTTCATCTAAGACTCTACATTTTGTATAGAATTCGTTGATTTGTGAAGCGAGTTTTTGAATATATATAGTAATTTTATATGGCTCTCTTGTTAATCCTGCTTCTAAGATTGCATCTTGGAATCCAGCGATAGTTTTTAATAATTCAATTTCAACTGGTTCAGTTAAAAGGTGAGCACTCTTATCAATAGTTAATCCCTTAAGTTTAGCTGAATCTAACATTGAAACAAGTCTAGCGTGAGAGTACATTGCGTAGTAAACAGGGTTATCTGATGATAGTGATTTAGCTAAATCAATATCGAAATCTAGATGGCTAGATCCAGAACGTGTTACAAAGTAATAACGAGTGGCTGAAACACCAACATCAGAAATTAATTCTCTCATAGAAACAGCATTACCTGTTCTCTTACTCATCTTGTATTCTTGTCCGTCTTTGAAAAGTCTTACCATTTGAATGATAACAATTCCGATTTTCTCTGGATCATATCCAAGAGACTTCATAGAACTTTTTAATCTAGCTATATAGCCATGGTGATCTGCACCGAAAACATCGATAATTTGATCGAAGCCTCTATCATATTTAGTTTTGTGGTAAGCAATATCTGGTAAAAGATATGTATATGAACCATCAGATTTTACGATAACTCTATCTTTATCGTCTCCATCTTGAATTGTTTTAAGATAGGTAGCACCATCTTGTTCGTAACACATAGGCTTAAGTTCGGCTTTAACTTCTTCAACTTTACCATCTTGTCTGATTTTATTTTCAGAAGAGAATACATCGAATTCAACGCCAAACTTCTTTAAATCTTTAACTATTTGGGCAAACATAGCTTGAATACCTTTTTCTTTGAGATATTTAAGTTGTTCATCTTCGGATAAAGGTAAAAGTCTATCGCCTTCGGCTTTATAGATTGACTTAGCAATTCTAATAACGTCTTTACCATAATAGCCGTTTTCAGGCATTTCTTGTTTACCTAAACCACAGGCTTCTTTATATCTAGCAAGTAAGGACTTTGCTAAATTGTCGACTTGGTTTCCACCATCGTTAATGTAATATTCAGCAGTAACATCGAATCCACATTTTCTTAAGACTCTAACTAAAGAATCTCCGACAGCAGCTCCTCTAGCATGACCTAAATGTAAGTCACCAGTTGGGTTAGCAGAAACATATTCGACGTTTACCTTTGTGCCATTGCCGTATGTTAATTGACCGTATTTTTTTCCTTCTTTTATTACTTCTTTAACAACTGCTTGCAAGGATTTAAGATTAATAAAGAAATTGATAAATCCTGGTCCTGCAACTTCTATTTTTTCAACTTCTTCAAGCTTGAAATTATTAACGATTTCTTCTGCGACAAGTCTAGGAGACTTATGAGCAACTTTGGCAAGTCTCATTGCAATGTTAGCAGCATAGTCACCATGTTCTCTTGTTTTTGAGTGTTCGATAACAATCTCGTCTAATTTGATTTCATATCCAAGTTTATCGAGAACTCTTTTCAATTCTTCTGCAATTTTGTTTTCAAGTTTCATTGTAATTTTTCCTTATTCTTTTTCAGTTATAATAATTTCTGTAGGTTCATCAACTTCTTTTCCATCGTGAACTATTTGATAGACAAACGATACTTCATTTGGAAAGTCAAAGAACATTCTTGTCATAAACACGTTGTATTCAACTTTAGCATTTAATTCGGACACTGAAGCTGACATTTTAGTTAATGAATTAAGCTTTAAAATGCCTTTTACATCCAAGCCTTTAGCAATTCTTTGAAATGCTAACGACTCATCTGAGAGCTTTCTAATTTTAATTCTTGTTCCTTCTTTTGATTCAAATTCATAGAGGTTATTAGCATTGCTAATACATTCTAGTATTTCATCTTCGAAACCTCTATTAAATATAGCTTTAAATGACACCTAAAAATCACCGCATCTATTATAAACTAAAGTTAATATAACTACTACATTTATTATAGTAAAAATGCTGTTTTTGAAATAAAAATATAAAAAAAGCTCTTATTATTTAAAAATTGACTTAAATAATAAGAACTAAATATTAAATTCCGATTACAGCGTAAAGCAAAATACCCATATATTGAAGTATTGTTCCAAACAAATCAAATAAATGCCAAATTGAATGGAAATATTTTACTTTCTTTCCAAGTGCATAGAATATTACTCCGACTGTATAACAAACTCCTCCGGCAATAATGAGTATTACTCCTGGAAGAGCCATGTTTTTTACTAAAAGTTTAATAGCAGCGACAATGCCCCAACCCATGATAATATATAAGATTTGAGACATTATTTTTACTGGCTTTTTATCTAACATAATAGCGTTAAATACGATACCTAATATTGCTAAGAACCAAACGATTCCTAAGATTAAATATCCCCAAATCCATTCGTTTCTTAATGTAATTAAACATATTGGAGTATATGTTCCGGCAATCAAAAGATAAATGGTACAGTGATCAAATACTCTAAAAACCTTCTTAGCTTTATTTATAAATAAGAAATGATATATTGCTGACATTGTATAGAGAATCATTATAGATAATCCGAAGATTATCATTGACATTACTCCGATTTTATCAGTTTTTAAAGCCGCAAAAACAATTCCAACTACTAAAGCTCCAATACCTAAAGCGCCTCCGACAATATGTGAAACGGCGTTAAATATTTCCTCGCCACGAGTATATTTTGGGAGTGTTTTAGCTATTTCTGCTCTTTTAGCTTCTTTAGCTTTCTTTTTTTGGATAGCTAGTTCTTCTTTACTTAGTGTTGTATTTTTATTATCCATATTTACCTCCATAGGGATATTTTATAACTTAAGTTACTTAATTTAAATACTTTATTTTTTAAGTGTCAAACTTTGGAGGCTATTTGCATATATTCTACTGCAACAAGGAGAACTTTATGGAAAAACAACCACCAAATTACTATGGTAACAATTATTCTAATCAGCCTTATCCAAATCAAAATATGGGAATGAATCCAAACTACAATAACCCATATGTAAATAATCAAATGCCTGATTATCCATTACCGAACGCTGGTAATGATAATAACAGCAATGATAAAACAATGGCAAACGATTCTAACTGTATTAGTGATTTATGCAAAATGAACAAAGGTAAATCTATTACAGTTTATTGTTCTTTCACTGATTCAGCAGAATGGCACGATAAAGTCTTTAAAGAAATTTTATATAGTGCTGGAGATGATAATATTATTATTTATAATCCTCAAGATGGAAAGTTTACTGTTATTGTTTCGGTTTATGTCAATTTTGTTGAGTTTTATGATTTAGATGTTTTAAGTGTCCAAGTTCAAAAAAAGGACAATGGAACAAGTCAAAATAACAAAGAATAAAAAATGGGCTCTTTAGCCCATTTTTCATTCTATTATGTGAATAACTTTTTTAACTATTTCATCTATTATTTCTTTGTCGTTAGATAAATTAATTAATTTTGGATCATCGTTAATAGATTTTTCTAACTCTTTCACTTCAGCTATTAATTTTAATTGGTCTTGAATATTATCTGATAAAGCTATTTGCTTTCTTTTTTCTTTAGCTTTAATTTTCGTTTGATTTAATTCTTCATCGTTAGCTATAGCTTCTTTTAAAGATATATATTCTTGTACAACTTTTAATTCTTTAAATGATTCAACAAGTTTAGTTGCTTCAGCTTTTAGAGCTTCTTCTTCAGTCATCAATTATTTCTCCCATTAAAGAATATGTACGAGAGGAAGTAATTTTGACTTTTTTAATTTGACCGATAAGAGATTCGTCTCCATCGACATGAACTAGTCTGCCATGTCGTTCATAACCAGAAATCTTAGTTTTGTCTTTCTTTGAAACAGTATCAAATAAAACTTCAACTATTTGTCCAACAAATTTGCTTGCTGTATAGGTGGCTTGTTCATCAATTAATTCTTTTAATCTCAAGAAACGAGCTTTTTTAACTTCTGCTGGAGTTTCATCTTTCATTCTAGCGGCTGGAGTACCAGGTCTTGGTGAAAAGATAAAGGTAAAAGCTGAATCGTATACGACTTCTCTTACTAAAGAAAGAGTTTCTTCAAATTGCTCTTCTGTTTCATTAGGGAATCCAACGATAATATCGGTTGTTAAGTTTACATCTGGGACGTGTTTTCTTAGCTTTTGAACTAAATCTAAATAAATGTTTCTATCATATCTTCGATTCATCTTCTTTAACATTTCAGAGGAACCAGATTGTAAAGGTAAATGTAAAGCAGGCATTATGTTAGAATAATTGCCCATTACTTCAAAAACTCTTTCTTGAAAATCGAAAGGATGTGAAGTCATAAATCTGACTCGATCAATTCCTGTTTGAGCAACTTTTTCTAATAAAACATCAAATGTTATTGGACTCTCAAAGTCTTTTCCATAAGCGTTAACATTTTGACCTAAAAGTGTAACTTCTTTATAACCTTTGGCTTTAAGTTCTTCAACCTCTTTAACAATATCTTCAACTTTTCTACTTCTTTGCTTTCCTCTTGTGTAAGGAACAATGCAATAAGTACAGAATTTGTCACAGCCATACATGATATTTACGAATGCCTTATACTTTTCAAATCTCTTCGATGGCATATCTTCAATGACGTCGCCCTCGATAGATTTTACTGAGATAACTCTATTTTTTCTTTCGATTATTTCGTTCATTAAAGGATAAATATCATCGATGTTGTGAGTTCCGAAGATTAAATTGACATATGGGAAATGCTCTCGAATAAAATTTAATGGTTTTTCTTCTTGCATCATACAACCACATATACCGACAATCATGTCTGGATTATTTTGCGATGGTTGTTTCATTCTACCAAGTTCACCATAAATTTTGGTTTCAGCATTTTCTCTAATTGCACAAGTGTTAAAAATAGTGATATCAGCTTCAGTTCCTTCTTCAGTTTCTGTTAAGCCTATATTTTCAAAGTATCCACGTAAGTATTCTGAATCTCTAACATTTGCTTGGCAACCATATGTATAAATACAATATTTTCTTCCTTTTGCCCATGATTTTAAGGCGTCAGAAGGTTTACTCTTTGCTGATGTTATTTGAATTGGAGATTTAGTTCTATTTGCAGCTTCTTTTAAATTTGGCAAACTTTTAGCATCAGTTTTCATTTTGTTTACTCTCTTTCTATTTTATTACGAAAATTCTTTTAATTGAGGTAGCTTTATTTGTCTTATCATCAATTGAAATAACTGCTCCACAAACTTGAATTGTTCCACTTTCAGGAATAGTAAATTGAGCAGGCATGCCAGTCCATGTTCTTTTTATAACTGGCTCAGGAGAATCGCCAAGAATACTTTCATAGGCACCACACATTCCTAAATCAGTAATGTAAGCAGTGCCTTTTGGAAGCAGGCGTTCATCAGCTGTTTGAACGTGAGTATGTGTTCCAACAATAGCGGTGACTTGTCCATCGAAAGCACGGGCTAGTGATATTTTTTCGCCTGTTGCTTCAGCGTGGAAATCAACTATGTGTATATCAGTCTTTTCTTCTGTTTCAATGATATTTTTTAAATCATCAAAAGCGTTGCTTGTTACAGTATCTAAATAAACTCTTCCTAAAAGATTTGTTAATCTTAAAGTTTTATCTTTTACTTTAAACACTCTAGTTCCTTCTAGTGGTGTCTTATTGTTGAAGTTATAAGGTCTTACTTGTTTGGAAAAATCAAATGTTGTATTAAATACATCTTTGTGTCTTAAGAAATGATTACCACTTGTGAATGCATCGATTCCAACTTCGAGTAATTCGTTATAGTGGATGTGTGATAATCCGTGTCCGTGTGTAGCATTTTCGCTATTTGCAATTGTGAAGTCAATCGAATAAGTTTGTTTTAATTGTGGCAAAAGGCCGGCAACGGCCTTACGACCGATCCGGCCTACAATATCGCCAAGATATAAGATGTTCATGCTTATTTAGCAACTTCGACAGCGCGAAGTTCTCTAATAACTGAAACTTTGATTTGACCTGGATAAGTCATTTCGTTTTGAATCTTATCTTTGATATCGCGAGCCATCTTGAAGGCTTGTAAGTCATCAACTTTATCAGGGATGACAGTAACTCTGACTTCACGACCACTTTGCATTGCATAGCAATTTTGGACACCTTCGTATGATTTGCAAATGTTTTCTAGATCTTCAATTCTCTTTATGTAGTTTTCAAGTGTTTCACTACGTGCACCAGGTCTAGCGGCTGACAATGTATCGGCTGCTTGGACAAGATTTGAAATGACATATTTGGATGGCTTATCACCATGGTGAGATTCAATAGCGTTAATTACAACATCAGGTTCACCATATTTTTTAGCAAGTCTAGCACCAACTTCGACGTGGCTTCCATCCATTTCAAAGTCTGCTGATTTACCTATATCGTGCAATAATCCAGCTCTCTTAGCAAGAGTTTGATCTAAGCCTAATTCGGCAGCCATTATTCCTGCAAGATAAGCAACTTGGATTGAGTGGTCAAGAACATTTTGACCATATGATGTACGATATTTTAATCTACCAACATATTCGAGTAACTCTTTGTGCATACGAGGTAAACCGAGTTTAAATACTGCTTGTTCACCTGCTTTGACGACTGATTGATGAACTTCTTCTTTGCATTTATTGAAGATTTCTTCAATTCTTCCTGGTTGAATTCTACCATCTTTAATTAATCTATCTAATGTCATACGTGCTACTTCCCTTCTTACTGGGTCGAAGCAGGATACTGTAATGACTTCTGGTGTATCATCAATAATGATATCAACACCTAATAGAGATTCTAGAGACTTAATATTTCTACCTTCACGTCCAATGATTCTTCCCTTCATTTCATCGGATGGTAAGGAAACGATTGAAACTGTTCTTTCGTTTGTAACTTCTTGAGCGTATTTGGACATTGCAAGAGACATAATATCTTTAGCTTTTCCATCAGCTTGTTCTTCTGCTTCATCTTCTCTGTTTTTGATGTAAGCAGCAATTTCTTTGTTCATTTTTTCTTCTACTCTACGCATAAGTTCATCGTGAGCTTCTGAAACTGACATTTGTGCAACTTTTTCTAATTCAGCGATAATTGAATCAATTTTAAGTTGTAATTCATCTTCTTTTTTGTCTAATGCGGCAAGCCTATTATTATAGGTTTCCTTTTTTTGTTCGAGTGCATCTTCTTTTGTAGATAAAGATGCGTCACGACGATCTATTGCTTGTTCTCTTTGAGCTAACTTTTTCTCGCTTTCAGCTACGATTTGCTTACGTTCTTTAATTTCTTTTTCAGCAGCAGCTTTTAATTCGTTTGTTAATGTTTTAGCATCAATTTTAGCATTCTTTTGAATGTGATCAGCTTTTACTTCTGCGTCGTGAATAATTTTTTCAGCGTTGCTTTTTGCTCTCTTTTCCTTGAAGTAAGGAACAAGTAACATAACTGCAACACCTATTGCGCCACCAACGATTAGACCAATAATCAGTGCGGTTATTACTGGTAACATTATATTATTCCTTCCTGGTCTATTTTAAAGCCCGACCTGGCTAAAAATTGGCCATAATTATAGCACTAAATAAAATTTTATATTTCATTTGTTATTAAGCGACAATTATATTAACAAGGATAAAATCCTTTTTATTAACCAATATACCTATTTGGTACATATATATTATACAATGAAATAATAGCACTTACAAAATACTAAATTAAAAATATAGTACAAAAGTACTTATTAAGTATAAAAAAACTATAAGCTCACTTTGAAGTTTTGCTTATAGTTTTAAAATTACCAATCTTCTGATAAATCTAAGCTTGCAACTGGGCCTTCACTTAAATCCATAAATTGCTTTTTCTCGTATAGGTATGAGCCTACTTTTGCAATCATAGCTGCGTTATCAGTTGTACACCATAAAGGTGGAATAATTACTTCGTAATCTTTGCCCGCGCGTTTAACAATTTCTGCTCTTAAATAAGAGTTTGCAGAGACACCGCCACCAAGAACTATTTGCTTGACGTTATAGTCTTTAGCAGCTTTAAGTCCTTTATCTAATAGTTGATCGACTAAAGCGTGTTCAACGGATTTAGCATATGTTTTTATTTCTTCTTCAGTTAAAGGAGCATTTTTGGTTTTCTCATTTATTTCTCTTATAAGTGCGCTTTTAATTCCAGAATAAGATAAGTCATAATTTGGTGCGTGAGGCTTTGTGTATTTAATTACTGGAGTATTTGGATCTTGTGAAAGCTTATCGATTGCAACACCACCAGGGTAAGGAAGGCCTAAAGCACGGGCAATCTTGTCTAATGATTCTCCAATTGCATCATCGAGAGTTGAACCGATTATTTCAAATGATAAATGGTCTTTCATATAGACGAACTCAGAGTTTCCACCACTTACAACGATAGCAAGTAAAGGAAATTTAAGCTGTGAAACATATTCATTTGCATAAATGTGACCGGCAAGATGATGGACACCAATTAGTGGCTTATTTAAATATGCTGCCATTGTTTTGGCGGCTGTAACTCCAACGTGGAGAGCACCGATTAAACCTGGGCCTTTAGTAACAGCAATGGCTGAGATGTCATCTAAATTAATTTTAGATTCATCTAAAGCAGCTTTAATCGTGTAACCAACATTTTCTAAGTGTAATCTAGATGCAATTTCTGGCATAACTCCACCAAATTGCATATGAGTTTTAATTTGTGAACTAACAACATTTGCGAGTAATTCAGTTCTATTTTTTAAAACAGCTACTGCTGTTTCATCGCAACTTGATTCAATTCCAATAATGATTTCATCTTTCATGATATCAACTTCTTTCTAAATAGGATTGCGTTAACTCCATCTCGATAATAGTGTTTACGAATGTTGTATTGTTCAAATCCTATTTTTTTATAAAGCTCTATAGCTTTTATGTTATTTTCTCTTACTTCTAAATAAAGGAACTCTTTTCCACTGAGAAACTTTACAAAGTTGTTTATTAATAATTGAGCATAACCATTATTTCTATAATTAGGAAGAACAGCTATTTCTATTATTTCTCCTTCATAATCATTAAAAGTTCCAAGTAAATAAGCAACTATCTTTTTATCTATTTCAACACATTTGAAATAGTCTTTATTTTTAATTGCTTCATTGAAAGTGTTTGTTGGTAATAATAATTCGAAACATTCTTTTTCAATAGAAAAAATTTCGCTGACATTATTTTCGCTAACACTAATTTCTTTCTTTTCCATGCATGTAAACTGGAGCAGCTTTTAAAGGCTCATCTTCATAAGTATATTGATCGCTATCTAGCATTAACATTCCTTCTAAAATTGAAGCTTTTATATAAGTTCTGTCTTTAAGAGTTATAACAGCATTTTTATCTTCAATACTGATTATAATTTTTGCGTTATTTTCTTTAACAAATTGATCGACTTCCGAAATATCAACTCTTTCTTCTTTGACTTCTTGTCCATTTAAATAGAAACCAGCAAAGAATGCGTTGTTTCTCGCATCGATTAATGAAACGCAATTCTCTTTTTCGTTAGCTGCTAAAGCTTTTAGTGTTGAGCCAGTATATACTTTTAAGCTTGGATTGAGAGTTGCCATAACTTTAGCTACTGTTAATCCTAATCTTTCTCCTGTATAAGATCCAGGACCTTTTGTGACAAATACTTCCTCAATATCTTTTAAGCTAATGAGAGCATCACTACAAAGAGATTGTAATAAAGGAAAAAGTTCTTCAGCTGTTTTTTTACCAGCGTTAATTTCAGATTTGCAAGTTTTATCTTTTGTTACAATTGCTATTCCTAGTGATCCAGCGCATGTATCTAAATATAATTTGTTCATAATTTAACTTCCTCCAAGGAAATTTTTCTATAACCTGTATTATCATCTGGAGTAATTGTAAGTTTTATTACGTTATACCCTTTTAAATAATCGATGATAAATTCAGGCCATTCAACGTATGATATTGATTCTAAATCACCAAAGATTTCTTCAAATCCGATATCACTAACACTATTTTTATCTTCAAGTCTATAAGCGTCGATGTGATAGAAATTTAATTTGTTTCCTAAATATTCTTTAATAATGTTGAATGTAGGAGAGTTTACTTTTTTTGTAATACCAATTCCTGCAGCTAAACCTTGTGCAAAGCAAGTTTTTCCTGCTCCTAAAGTTCCGTAAGCTAATATGATTGAGCCTGGTTTTAAGCCCCTTCCCAAAGTTTCAGCTATTACTTTTGTCTCTTCTTCATTATGTGAAATAAAATCCATAATATAAATCCTCGTCTAAACTCTTATTTTGTTAGCGTTTTGGAATGAGTCATAAGTCTTTAAATTTCCAAAATCGTCAAATGGTTTATTGCTAACAGTGAGAGATATTTTTAATCTTCTAAAAGTTTCTTCAACAACTTTTTTTAAATCTTCTGGGTAAGAATATTTAATTGAGTTTGCTTGATACTCATTAATATCTAATTCTTTAACTTCGCCTCTAGATTTTTTTAAATCTAAATCGTAGTCGATAAAGCCAAGAACATTTTCAGATATCAAAACAGTTGGAGAAGCAATATTGACATAATAATCAATAGTGCGTTTACCTTTAATCATGCAAATAACGTTAAAAAATTCTTTTTTGCTAAGTATGTAAAGCGTAGGTTGTTGTGTTTTCCACTCGCGACCGTCATCTTCAATAACTTTGGTGCGAGGGGAAGCTAAAATCCAATAGTTGTCATCTTCATTTACTAAGGTTAACGAACGCCACATACGATGCGAAGAGCCATCGTGTTTAAAGCTCTTCAAATCGAAACTGGCGATCATGTTTATTCTCCTATAAGTGAATTGACAATAGCAAATACTGCTTTGTTGTCATCTAAATGCTTTTTGACTACTTCAATTTGGTATTTGTTTTGGAGTGGGACTGACATCATTGCGTCGCTATAATTCAATGCCACTTTTGTGCCAAGTGGATTGAGTGAAATAAAGTAGTCAAGTAAATTTTTATCGATTACTAAGTTTTCTAAAAGTTCTTTAAATGTGTCTGTAAATAATTCTTTTGCTTTTTCAATATCAGTTGCATAAACTTCAAAGTTTTCATTTAAGCCTTCAATAGTTACTTCTTCATAGCCATCTAAATATGTTGGTTCGGCTGTTTTGGCTCCTTCATTAGACTTTCTAATGATGATTATGCTGTTGTCTGATTTAACATCAAAAGCATAATACTTTCCATAGAAACCAATTTTATCTTTTTTCTTAGCAGTTACTTGTGCAGAAGTTTCAGGAACTCTTACTGCAACATCATTAGTAGCAAATAGATGACCTTTGAAAGATCCAGAAACTCTATTTCTTGAATTGATAGATAAAATTGTGTCAAAGTAGTGTGATTCAATAACTTCACTATCTTCTACTTTAGCGTTTGGTGAGCACTTGACATTGCTTGCTTCGTTTTCGCTATATGAGAAGCAATCCAAGATGAAGAAATAGCTGTGTACATAGCTATCGATTGAGTCGATAGATGATTTCTTAAATTTGGAATTTATTACCATGCTAGCTATAAAAGCAACGACAGCTAAGCCTAAGAAAATATACATTAAGAAGTTAAGCTCTTTTTTGCCTATGAACATAACAATTAAACATGCGAGGAAGAATGCAAAGACGACAATTGTCATGATTACTTGAATTCTTCTTCCTTTGTTATATTCGCTCATAAATTTTGTTTGGCGATCAGATAATTCTTTATAAATTTCATCGGTTGAAACAAAATATTTAGAATCGAGATCATAGTAGATATTTTCAGCTTTTTTTGGCGCTTTTTGAGCTTGTTCTACTTTTTCTTGCTCGATAACTTCCACTTCTTCAGCTGGAGTTTCAACTTTTTCTTCAGTTACTTCATTAGTCTTTTCTTCTTTTACTTCGTTATCAATATCTTTTTGTTCGTTTTCAATCATATTTAATCTCCTATCTAAGACTTAAAGATTATATCATATATTAAAGTAATTAATATATTTAGTTTTAGTTCTTTTTTACACAATATCAATTATGTATGAATAAATATAAAAGTTTGACAAAAAAAAACAATAAAAGTACAATTATTAAACATTGAGGTAAAATATGTCTTCACAAACATCTATTTTTAAATTGGTAGAGCTAATTCAAAAAATCTACACTCAGGGAGAATTAAACCCATTTATCCAATTAGTACAATCGGATTCTAGAATCCTTTTATATCTTTTCTATCACCCAAGTTGCCATCCAAGCGATATTAGTAAGTCGTTAAATATGTCTCGTCCTAACGTAACTGCAAATTTAAAAAATCTTGAAGATAATGAAATGATAGTTCGCACGTTGAACGCTAAAAATCGTCGAGAAATTTATGTAACTTTAACTGCTAAGGGTATGCAAGAATTTAACAATAGAATGTCTAAAATTATAGGTTTATTCCAAGATTGGTTAAAACTTTTAGGCGAAGAAGAAACTGAACACCTTATTAGAATTTTGGAAATTTCTAGCGATATGAATAATATCGGAGAAGCTTTTAAAAAATATGTTACATCTGAAGGAAAAGAAAGCTGGTAGGCACAAACCTACCAGCTATTTTTAGTTACCACAGCATTGACAAACTTGAATTTGATCAATATTGCTTGTGGTACGATAACATCTGTTGTCTAAGCAACAACAAGCTCCATAGTCAAGATATGCTAAGGAGTTAACATATCTTTCATTTGTCATTACTCTAGCTTCTAAAGTAATAGTAACTGTTGCACCAGCAGCAATTGTATCTAAGGTAATGCCTCTTAAGCATGTAGCATCGTTTGCGGTTCCATCAATTGTTAATGTTCCACACATGTAACAAAGTGAATCACCGAGAATAATATTAAGTGTTGGGCAGCCTAATTCTTGTGAAGAATTGTTTGTTATTGTTAATGTATAAGTTATAGTTTCGCATACTCTTGCACAGCAAGGTGTGGAACTTAATGCTAAAGTAACACCACAATTTGTACAATTTTTTTCGCTTACTATGGTTGTTGAACAAGAAGTAATAGAAGTCGTTTGAGGCTTCAACATATTGTTTAGTGTCGAAGTTCTGTTTCTACATCCACAACCACACATTTGATTGTTATAAAACATAAATTCACCTCTCTGAACCAATCATGGTTCATTCATTTATATGCGAAAAAGAACTAATGTGATAACTATATAGACAATTCATTATTCTTAATCTAAAATATAAGCCGTAGAAAGGAGCAAAATATGAAATTACTATTAGATTTAATTAAAAACGCTACTAGATTATGTTTTGTCGATTTCGAAGGAACACAGTTAGAACATGAAATTATTGCAATCGGAGCTGTAGTAGCTAGTGTCGATGAACATGGACATATAGTTGCTCCATATAAAGAGTTTAAAATGATGGTCAAAGCCAAGCACAAAGTTGGTAAGGTTATTACAAACTTGACTGGCATTACTGATTCAATGTTAGACGATGCTGAAAGTTTTGATATTGTTGTAAGCAAACTAAAAGAATTTTTACTTGAAGATGGTGAACCTATTGAGAACACTAAATTTGTTTGCTTTGGTGAACAAGATAGATTGATGATGAAAGTTTCAGCCTATTTAACAAATAAGATGGATACTATAACTTTCTTTAAGCAGTTCTCTCATAACTATATAGATTTCTCTGCTTTTTTAAGCAATTTTATAACAGATAAAAAAGGAACAAAGCTTTCATTAGTCAACTTTGTACATTATTTTGATGAAGATACACACGGTGCAAGTCACGATCCGTTAAATGATGCTTATGATTTATTAAACCTTTATAAGTGCTTTTATACAAAAACAGATTATGTAAAAAAAGGTTACACAGAAACTTTGTTAAAACAAATGCCGGTTCCATCAATTCTTAAACCTAGTATTAATAAGATACTTAAGGGACGAAACGTCAAACATTCTGAATTTTTGAAGGACGTCGATGAATATTTTAAATAGCTAAAGACACAATAAACTTGAAAGGAGAGACAGGCTAATTATGGTCAATTATCCAAATGGTCAAAAAGTTGTTAAACCAAGTGAACAACAAATTAATCACTCTAGAGCGAATATGGGTATGCAACTTGAACACGATGTCATTATCTCGTGTAATTTTTATAAAGACCAAAACAGAGCTTTAATTTATAAAAGACCTACTCCAATTAAAGTTTGTAAGATGGATAAAAATAATAGAACTCATATAACTGATGCGTATTTTGATGAAAAATCAACGACTGACTTTAATGGTATTTATAGACAAAAGTATCTTGATTTTGAATGTAAAGAAACGATAAAAGATGCTTTGACTTTGTCAAAAATAAGACCACAACAAATTAGGCATTTACGTCAAGTACAAGAACTTGGTGGTTTAGCTTTCTTTGTCGTTAGATTTAAAGCGTATAACGAAACGTATTTGTTAGATGCCAAATATATTTTAGATGCACAATCTAAAACTTTTAAAAGATCTTTTTTCATGGAAAATGGAGTTTTAATTAAGCCTGGATTTCAGCCACGTCTATACTTATTAGAAGCTGTGGATGAAGAATATTTTAATGTCGAGGTTCAAAAGGTTTCTTAAATTATTTTGTTCATTTTTTTCTTTAGTTATTTTCATTCCAACTTTTGTAGGAACAGTTTTTGTATTGACACGTATAAATAATTTAAATAATCCAGATATAGTCAAAAATCCAGAAATTAATTATTCAAAGTTTTACGATAAAAATGGTAATTTAATTAAGTCTTTAGGAGATACAAAAAACTCATATATTAAGTATGAAGATATTCCTAAGACTTTAATAGATGCTCTTGTATCAATAGAAGATTTATCATTTTTTGAACACGATGGCTTTGATGTTAAAAGAATTTCAAGTTCATTAT
The DNA here is from genome assembly GCA_000437395.1 of Clostridium sp. CAG:288. Classification (GTDB taxonomy): domain Bacteria; phylum Bacillota_I; class Bacilli_A; order RFN20; family CAG-288; genus CAG-288. The sequence goes on from FR898192.1 coordinate 143,575, forward strand.
TAAATAATTTAATGGGTAAAAATATTGAAGGTGCTTCAACTATTACTCAACAATTATCAAAGAACTTATTTTTAACTTCTGAAAAAACTATGACTAGAAAAATAGATGAATTACTATTATCTATCAAGTTAGAAAACAAATATTCCAAAGAAGAAATATTAGAATTTTATTTTAATATGGTTTATTTTGATCCAGTTGTTCCAGGAATAGTCAATTCATGTAAAAAGTTTTTTAATAAATATCCTTCTGTTTTAACTTTAAGTGAATGTGCTACTATTGTTGGATTAGTTAAATCTCCATCTAATTTAAATCCATTAAAATATCCTGATAGAGCTGATGAAAGAAAAAATGTCGTTTTAGGCTCTATGCTAAAAAATGGATATATATCTTTAGATGAATATAAACAAGCTAAAAATACTTTGGTAAAAGATATTATTAATACCCCACCGCAAAACGAAGCGGTAAATGACTATCAAGCTTATATAGATTGTTGCTATAAAGAAATACAGCGATTAACTAATCTTGATCCTTATACAGTACCATTAAGAGTAGAAACTTATATGGATTCTAACATTCAAAGTTATGTCGATAAAATTAGTAGTGGTGAAGAATATAAATTTATAGATAATAATCAACAGATTGGACTTGTATTAATAGAAAATGAAACTGGTAATTGTATAGCATTAAGTGGTGGAAGAAATTATGTTGGTGAGAAACTATATAATAGAGCTTATGATATGCGTCGTGGGCCTGCAAGTACAATTAAACCAATTTTTGAATATGCTTTAGCTTTTGAAAAACTTGATTACAATTCAAACACTACACTTGTTGATGAAGAAACTTTTTATCCTAATGGTGAAAGTCTTCATAACGCTGGTGATTCATACTATGGAGACTTATCATTAAAAGAAGCTTTGGGTTATTCAAAAAATACAACAGCTATAAAGACATTAGTTAAATTAGAAGAACAATTAGGCGATGAATATTTAAGCGATTATTTGAAATCGATAAATTTAATGGATGATAGTGAGTTTACTCTTTCCTATGGCTTAGGTGGAATGAAATATGGTGTTTCACCTTTAAATCTCGCTTCAGCATACTCAATGTTAAGTAGAGGTGGAATTTATGTTAATCCATCATTAATTAAACGAATAGTATCAATTGATACTGGAAAAACAATTTATGAAGATGAAAAAGAAGGTAAAAGAGTTTTAAGCGATGAAGCTGCATTTATGACTACAGATGTTTTAACAAACATTGTTGAAGAAGATTATAACGGATTAGGAAAAGTTAAAATAAACAATGTTAAAATAGCAGCCAAAACTGGTACTGGAGCATACGATTCTAATACTATAAGTAAATTTGGTTATCCTAAAAACGCTGATAAGGACAGTTGGTTATGTGGATATTCTAAAGATTATACTTTGAGTGTCTGGAGTGGTTTTGATATTCCAATAAAATGTGAAAAAACATACTTTGGTAGTAATGATAAAAGAAGAAATACTAGCAAAGAAATATTTAAAAAGATAATGGAAGAAATAAATGTAAAAGGAAGATCTTTTACAATTCCTCAAGATATTGTTCAAATTGATTTAGTTAAATATGCCGATGGTTATTTTTTGCCTAACGGCTATATTCCAAGTAACTTCATAAATAAGACGTATGTAAAAAAAGGAAATGAATATGATGTTTATCCATTTCCTATATTACCAGATATTAATCCGATAGTTTTTACATTTGACAACAAGTTATCTTTTTATCTTGAACCTTTAGAAGAATATGAAGATAAAGTTTATAAAAAAATATATGGTTCCTTAGGATATTTTATAACGATAAACGATAACGGAAATAAAACTGTTAATTTTATTACGGGTCAAAACTTTGAATATTATTGTCAAGATCCATCTAAAGTGAAGTATGAAATTAAGTCGGGCTATGAAAAATTAACAAATATATATGGCAGTTCAATTATTAACGATTCTACGATTCTTACACCATGGTAGTTGACATTTATCACAGTGGCAATTTTTACCAGCAATACATATTTCTCTTCCAAAAGTAATTACTTGTCGGTGAAAATGAATCATATTATCTCCGCTATAGAGTTTAACAAGTTTTTGTTCTAAGTCTTTAGGTGAATCGTTTTTACTTGCAATATTAAGTCTTAACATTACTCTATTGACATGAGTGTCGACTGGAAACTCATTTAAATTAAATAATTCCCCTCTAACTACTGAAGCGGTTTTATATCCAACTCCAGGTAGACTCATTAAATCTTCTCTATCTTTTGGAACGATTCCATTAAATCTTTCAATTAAGATTTGAGCTGATTTTATAATATTTTTAGCTTTTGTAGGTGCTAAGCCAACAATTTTAATTATATCAATAACACTATTTAAATCTGCATTGGCTAAAGATTCAAGAGAAGGATATTTTGTAAACAATGTTGGTGTAACGCTATTTACTACTCTATCTTGTGATTGTGCACTCATTATGACAGCAAACAAAAGTTGATAATCATTTTGATGATTTAAAAAACATTTTGTATTTGGATAAAGAGTATCTAAATATTCTTTTAAGTTATATAACTTTTCTTTATTTGTCATCTTGAAGCCATTTGCCTTTTAACTGTTCTATTGTTTTTGCTGTGCCTTGTCTCCAGTCTTCAGATCTTGTCGTATAGCCTTCTTGATTTATATCTGCACTCTTTTCGAGTGCAAGGATCATTTTATCTACTGCAGCAATTGTTACTCTCTTACTTTTTTGTTTAACTCTTTCAGTTGCTTCTTTAATCATGCCATCAGTTGCACCTTCACGATACCAAGAACAGATTTTATCAAATTCGATAGAATTTAAAGAACGACCTAATAACTGTTCAAAATAAGCGTACATTGCTTCGCCTTTACTTTTGGCATCAGTTCTGATATTGTCTTGAGCTTCAATCATTAAATCTTTTTGTGTATCAGAAAATATTTTTGTTATTAATGGATCTAAAGAAGTGACTGTTTTATTGTTATTTTCTTCAAAAGATATAAATCTTCTTTCAAATAATCTTGTAATTATATTATCTATTTCTTCTTTTTTAAGAGTCATTAAAGGTTCTATATCATCAGCCAAGACTAAATATTTCTTTTCTTTAATAATTTCATTGATGCAAAATATTACTGCAATGTCGTTTTCGTTTAAACCATAGTTTTTATATCGCTTTATTAATAAAGAGCGCCAATCAAAGTCTAATTTTGATATATTCATAATTCTTTTCTCCTATTTAAACATTTTTAAAACACGTTCGAAGTTTTTGCAAGATAACTTTTCAATTTCTTCATCTGTCCATCCTTCTTTGGATAGTCTATCGAATAAAATATTCCATTTTGTACAATCAGTTATTAATGGTGGAGTTTGAATACCATCAAAATCTGATCCTAAAGAAACTACATCTATGCCACCAACGGCTTTAATATGATTGAGGTGTAAAACTAGATCATTTAAATAATCGCCTGTTTTAGTAACGAAATTTTCACATAAATTTAATCCAATTACGCCACCGCTTTTAGATATGATTCTAATCATGTCATCAGTAAGATTTCTTACGCTTGGATTAATTGCTCTCGCATTTGAATGACTAGCAATAATAGGTCCTTTATAAAACTCAATTGCATCATAAAAAGATTTATCACCTAAGTGGGAAACGTCTAAAAGCATTCCTAATCTATTTAATTCTAAGCAAACTTTCTTTCCAGTTTCTGTCAATCCAAAATTTGTTTCTGCTCGATTTAAATTTTCTCTTGGATAGTTTGGCCAAGCTAAAGAGTTAGGATAATTCCAAGTGAGTGTCATCATCTTAACGCCCTTATTATAAAGTCTTCTAAGATTGTCGAGTTTTCCCTCGATTATTTCACCTTCTTCGATACTTTTGAATATTGTGACTTTTCCACTCTCTTTATTTTTTATATATTCGTCATACGATGTAAAAGGAGCAGCAATATTAGAATTAGCTTCAATAGCTTTATCTAATTTTTGAAAATAGCTACAGGCATCTTGAAAGAGTGTTCCTCCATGTTGAGGCATGTTTAAAAAACATGCTATTGTCCAAAGACTATATCCACTTTCATGAGCTCTTTTTAAATCGATGTGTAACCTATTATTTTCTACAATATTTTCATCGTTTTTTATAGTTGTTAATGTGTCTGTATGCAAATCAATAATTTTCATGTTGGTCTCCTTTTATTTTTTCATATTCTAGTAAACTATCTTTGTTAAATTTAGATAATTCTTCTTTGACTTTTAAAGGGTTTAGCTCTTTGATTAAATTAAAATTTTCAATAATAGCTTTATGAAGATTTTCTTCATATTTAAGATTATATATGTTTTTAAACCTAATTGCTCTAAGTATTCTTAGAGGATCTTCTTCAAATCTAGTTTTCGGATTACCTATAGACTTTAACACTTTGTTATTTATATCTATAACTCCTTCTTGAGGATCTAAAATATCTTTTTTACTATTCATATATATTGCGTTTATAGTGAAGTCTCGACGGTAGGAATCTTCAATATAACTATCGACAAATTCGATTATACTTGGATGACGATGGTCGTCATAATTACTTTCTTTTCGTAAACTAGCTAAGGTAAACTCATTGTTATCTAAAAAAATATTTACTATACCATATTTGGCAAACACTGTTTTAAATTCAATTTTAGATTTTTCTAAGCGTTTGACTATTTCTTTTGGTGTTAATCCAATAGCTATGTCATAATCGTCGTATGCAAAACCGAGGAGGTGATTCCTAACAGAGCCTCCAGTTAAATATACTTTTGATGTTTCAAAAAGCGATTCTAAATCAGCTAAATAATCGAATATTTCTTTCATGACAAAAGTATATCATGAAAGTGTACGCTTAAGTCCTTTAATATGCATAATATTTTTAATCTCGTTATCAATACCTTCAAGATAAACACTTTTATCTTTAATTTCATGAGTAAAAACTAATTTTGATTTTCCACTTATTGTTACTTCATGCTTATAAACATATTTTGAAACTCTATACGATATAAAAATTATTTTTGATTTTGTAAAGGCTTTAGATATTAAAATTGAGGTTCCACTTGGGGAATCCTTTTTAGAATAATGATGATAGTCTTTGATAATAACTGTATTTGATTGATCGTCAAATAGCTTTAATGCTTTGATAAATAAATATAAAGACTTATCAAAATTATAGATAACACTTATTCCTGTGTTGTTGGTGCTAGCGTAATATTCAAAATCTTTAATTTCTTTTTCGGTAAAACCTGTAGTACCTACAATAACGTGTTTTCCCTTATTTAAAGCATCTATAATTATTGGATAAGAAAAATTAGGATTAGAAAAATCAATTAAAATATCTACATCATCAATTATTTTAGAGTTGTATTTACTTAAAGAATCAATTAAATGAACAAAATTATATTTGTCTTTAAAACTATTAAGTATAAGTTGACCCATTTTGCCTGAGTATCCACAAAGAAGTATTTTCATGTTAAAGCATATGTTTAATAAAAATAAATATGCAAAAAAGGGCTCCAAAAGAGCCCTTGAGTCTTTTAAACTAAATTAGTTAAGTGAATCTTTAAGATTCTTAGATGCTTTAAAACCGACTGCTTTAGATTCCTTAATTTCGATTTTTTCGCGAGTTGATGGATTGAGACCTGTTCTAGCGGCTCTTTCTTTGACAACAAATGTTCCAAAGCCAGGAATTCTAACTTCTTCACCTGCGACTAAAGCTTCTCCAATAGCTACGAATGTAGCGTTTATAGCAACTTCAGCATTTTTCTTTGTTAAACGAGCTTGTTCAGCGACAACACCGGCTAAATCTTTTGTATTCATAGTTTAAATTCTCCTTTTATAGCCATAAGATAGCATAATGATATTACTTATGCAAGCGTTTTCTTTAGACAATAAAAGTTAAAAAAATCCAATGTTTACGGGAATATTTAGCATTTTTAAAAAACGAAAGCTATCAAGTTTCCTTTTCCTTTGTTAGAGATAGTTTTTATTATCTGTTGAAGTTTAAGTTTTACTGGTTCTGGTAGACCACTTAACTTACCAACTATTCCACCTTGAATAACATCTTTAAGCTTTTGTCCAAACATTTCACATTCAAGCATTTCATCAATACCTTTATCGTAAGCGTCGGTTAGATATTTCAAGAAGAAATCACTTTGTTCTTTGCTACCAAGTATAGGCTCAAAGGATGTTGTAGTGTTAACTTTTATAATGTGATATGTTGGAGCATTTGCTTTAACTCTAATACCATAACGATTGTTAGTTTTAAAAGCTTCTGGCTTATCTATTTTCATTGATTGAGAAGAAGTAGAGGCAAAGCCATAGCCTGTCACTTCAGCCATTTTTATAGCGTTACCTAACAAATCATATTCTTTTTTAGCTTTTACGAAATCTGATAAGACTTTTATTAGCTCACTTTTATCAGTTATTTCGCATCCGACTAATTCTTTTAAAACTTTATCATATAAGTCTTCTTTTACGTCTAGTGTTATAGTTACGATTCCGCTTCCTAAATCTACGTTAGTTACTTTGGCATCACTCAAGTATTCATTAGTTAACATTGTAGGAATGATTTTTTCTACATCTTTAACTTTTGAAGCCTCAGTCATTGATTGTTCTAGCGTTTGATTTATTGATGATTTTATGTAGTGACTGTCATCTAAATTACTTACCCACGTTGGTAATGAAAGAGCAACAGAAGTAATTGGGAATTCTAATAAAGCTTTATTTAAAAGCTCTAATCCTTCTTTTTCTTGCATGTTTTCTACATCTATTAACATAACTGGACAATCGTATTTTTCTTCAAGTTCAGTTGCTAATTGTTGTGATTGAGTTGCTCCAGGTGTCTTAGTGTTTAAAACTATTACAAATGGTTTTCCAATTTCTTTTAAGGAATTAACGATATCTTCTTCGGCTTTGATATATTTTTGACGATCAAAATCTCCGATTGTTCCGTCGCTTGTGACGACAATACCAATTGTAGAGTGTTCTTCAATTACTTTTTTGGTGCCTATATGTGCTGCTTCATCAAATGGTATTGGATCGTTAAACCATGGCGTTTTAACTAATCTCATTTTTCCATCTTCAAGATAGCCAATTGATTCGTCAATAATATAGCCGACACAATCAATTAATCTTATTTTAACATCTAAATCTTCTTTAATTTTTAATGTGACAGCGTTTGCTGGTACAAATTTTGGCTCCGTTGTAGTGATAGTTTTTCCAGAACCTGCTTGTGGCAGTTCGTCAGTTGCTCTCTTTTTTTCTTCAGGGTCAGAAATATGCTTTAAAACAACCGCTTCCATAAAGCGCCTAATAAATGTTGATTTTCCAACTCTTACTGGACCGACGACGCCAAGGTAGCAATCACCATTAGTTCTTTCACCTAATACTTCCATGAGTTCTAATGCTTCCATATCTTTCCCCCTTGTATGTCTTCTTTATTAGGTATGACAATTGCATAATTTTTATGATAAAGGAATAACAAAAAAAGGAGGAAACCCTCCTTAAATTAAATTATTGAATCAAAATTTTTCGGAACTTTATCTTTTTTTACTGCTTTTATAATTTTATCTTCTTTTTCTTTAGATACATCTTTTCCAGCAAGTTTAGCGACATCTTTTATTAAAGATCGAAGCATTTTTTCATCGTTTAGATCTTTTCCTTGAATTTTTTTAGCTAGTTTTAAGATATCATCCTTTTTAACATTAGTCTTTTTTTCAACTTTATCAAATAATGAATCGTTCATTTTTTCACCCACATTAGCATATGTGAATGTGGGCGAATGGTTACTAAAGTTCTTTCTTTAAAGTTCTTAGCATTAATGTGTCGACAAGTGTAGATGGCTTTTTGCCTTCAAAAAGGACTTCGTACACTGCTTCGCATATAGGCATTTCTACCTTTAATTTTCCACTATTTAATTCGTGAATAGTTTTGGCACTACGTATTCCTTCGACGGTTTTTGTGTTTGTCTTTAGAAATTCTATAGCACTATCTGCTTTACCTATAGCGTATCCAGCCATGAAGTTTCTTGAATGATGTGAATTACATGTGACCATTAAATCGCCAATACCAGTTAATCCCATGTAAGTTTCAAATTTTCCACCATTTGCAACACCAAATCTTACCATTTCAGTCAATCCACGTGTGACTAATGCTGCTCTTGCGTTATCACCATAGCCTAATCCATCGAGACAACCAGAAGCTATAGCAATTATATTTTTAATTGCAACGCTATATTCAGCGCCGATTTCATCAGTGTTTGTATAAACTCTAAAATATTTGTTAGAAAAAGCTTCTTGGACAAATTTAGCATCTTCGTGAGATAAAGAAGTCGAAGTAACTAAAGTAAGTAATCTTAAAATAACTTCTTCAGCGTGACTTGGCCCTATGAGAGAAACTACTTCATGTCTTTTTTCTTCAGGAATTTCAGAGCGTATTACTTGACTCATTCTTTCATCTGTAATTGGATCGAAACCTTTAGCTACGGATATGATATATGTTTTTGAGGTTATAAGAGGTTCTATTTGTTTACAAATAGATCTAACAGCAGCTGTTGGTACAGCAATTACAATTCCTATAGCATCTTTAAGAGCTTCTTTTAAATCCAAAGTTGATTTTAATGTTTCTGGTAACTTTGTTTCATTACCAAAATATTGTGAGTTTGTATGATTGATGTTGATTTCATCATTTACTTTTTTATCGATACCCCAAAGGATAGCATCGTGACCATTATCTATTAATAGTTGTGCGAGTGCTGTACCCCAAGAGCCATTACCTAAAACAGCAAATTTCATTACTTTTCAACCTCCTTATTTTTTGATTTAAATACAAACTTAAGAGGGGTGTAGTCTAGGTTAAACGTTCTTCTTATAGTATTATCAATATATCTTTCATATGAGAAATGTAAGAACTTCGGGTTGTTAACAAAGAATACAAAGGTTGGTGGTTGAGCTTTAACTTGGCTAACATAGCTTATTTTTAATCTTCCACCATTGAAATCTGGGGCTTGGTTCATTATTTGAGCATTTAAAACTACTTCGTTTAAAATAGCAGTTGGAACTCTCTTATTGCTATCTTCGAAGCACTTATCAATAGCATCAAACAAATTTTTAAGTCCAGATCTATTTTTAGCTGAAAGATAGACTATTGGTGCATAATCGACAAATTTGAATAATATTCTAAGCTCTTCTGTAAATTTTTGTTGAGCATCAGGTTCGTGACTATGCAAATCCCATTTATTTACGACTATTACTATAGGTTTGTTTTGTTCAATAGCATATCCAACAACGTGTTTGTCTTGTTCATAAATACCTGTTGAAGCATCAACTAATAGACATACAACTGAAGCTCTTTCGATAGCATCCATAGCTCTTAAAGCGGCGTATTTATCTACAGCTTCATATATCTTTCCACGTTTTTTCAAACCAGCTGTGTCAATTGCAACATAGTTTATACCATCGCGTTTAAACGGTTGGTCAATAGCATCTCTAGTAGTGCCTTCTATATTGCTAACTATAACTCTATCCGAGCCTAAAACAGCGTTTGTTAAACTTGATTTACCAACGTTTGGTCTGCCAATAAATGTGAATGTTATAGCGTTGTCATAGGCTTTAGGAGACTTCTTAGGTAGCATTTTAACTACTTTATCTAAAAGGTCACCTAAACCAATTCCATGTGCGCCTGAAACGGCAATAGGTTCACCGAATCCTAATGAATAGAAATCATAGATTCTATACATGTGATCGACATCGTCAATTTTATTACAGGCCAATACAACTTTTTTCTTTACTTTAAATAATAATGAACGTACATAATCGTCATTAGCCGTAAGTCCAGCTTTTCCATCAACTAAAAAAATGATGACATCAGCTTCATCTATTGCATATTCAACTTGTGCTCTAATTTCTTTTTGGAAAGGAGCGTTGACTATTTCAAGTCCACCAGTATCTATTAATGTAAATGTCTCCCCTAACCATTCTGCTTCGGCGTAAAGACGATCGCGTGTTATTCCGTGTTCTTCACTTACAATGGATTTTCTTTCGCCGATAATTCTATTAAATATTGTTGACTTACCTGTTGAAGGTGAGCCTACTAAAGCAACTTTTCCTCTCATTAATTATTTCACCTCACCCAACTTATTTTTAACAATTTTTATAATAGCATTCACTGCTTCATCTATAGTCATATTTGATGTGTCTAAAACGAATGAATCTTCTGCCTTTTTTAAAGGAGCAAATTCTCTATGAGAATCTATATAATCTCTCTTTCTTAAATTTTCTTCAATTTCTTCAATTGAACAATTAATTCCTTTTTCTAAATTTTCTTTATATCTTCTTACTGCTCTTGTTTCCACAGAGGCAACTTGGAAAATTTTTACATCTGCATGTGGTAAAACGTATGAACCAATATCTCTGCCATCCATAACGACAGAAACGTTTTTAGACATTTTTCTTTGTAATTCTACTAAGTGTAATCTTATTTTTTTATAGCTAGCAATATAGGAAACGTTATCTGCAACCTCAGTTGTTCTTATTTCTTTTGTAATATCTTGGTCGTTAACAACGACCTTTCCATCCAAGTGGAGTGAAAGATCAATTTCAGGTAATAAAGCAGTAACTTTTTCTTCATCTTTAGGATCTACTCCTTTAGATAAAGCGTACCAAGTTATGGCTCTATACATGGCACCTGTGTCGATATATACACAATTAAGAATTTTGGCAACTTGTTTGGCAACAGTTGATTTTCCAGCTGCTGCTGGACCATCGATAGCTATAGAAAAACTCATTTCATTACTCCCCCTAATAGTAGACCAACAAAAACAGCGACTATTATAACAACAATTAAAAGAATAATGAATAATAACCTTGTAAAATTATGCTCTTTCTTTTGAGTCTTCATCTGATTTTCTATTTCAGATTTTGAAATTGTCTGCGTGTACTCTTCGTGTTGTTTTATCAATTCATCAATTGAAATTGATAAAGTGTTCTTTTTAATATGTGCTTCTTGAACTTTTTCTTTAGTCATGGCTTCTTCTTTAACTTTTGGTTCGTCCATTTGCACATCTGGAATTTTATTGTCTGTTATAGGGTCATCAAAGGTTGAAACCATGTTATCGATACGTTTTCTAAGCTCTGCATATTTCTCTACTCTAGAAAGCGACATTGGTATCACCTCACTATTCTTTATAATACCCAATTTTAACATAAAAAGATAGCATAAATTTAACTTTATAGTTGAAAGATTAATTCAAAACTGCTATTATTTGTCTACGCGTAAAGCTTTTAATAGTTTTGTAAAAAATCATGCAAAATTATTAATTTATCCTAAATTGCTCGAGTGGCGAAATCAGGTATACGCGACAGACTCAAAATCTGTTGCCCGTGAGGGTATGCGGGTTCGATTCCCGCCTCGAGCACCATCTTGAAAACCAACCTCTTAGTTTTAACTAAGAGGCCTTTTTTTAGTCATTTTAAATAGGTTTATTGAAGTTTCAAATTATCTGTTTACTTAGATTGCTCTTGGTATATACCTAAAAATGTCTGGTGTCCATTTTTTAACTGATCTATTATTAAATTAAATGATAATTTGATCTATACAAAATATTAAAATAGAGATGTACGATAGGAAACAAAAGACTAAGACTACGAATACAATTAAACTAAGATTAAATATATATTACATAAAAATGTGCGTTTGCACAAAAAAACGTACTAACTTATATTAATACGGTTGCTTAATACATAAAAATGTGCGCAAACAAGATTCTTTGGACCTCTATTGAAATTGTTAAAAAGCATTTATGACATTAGATATTAATGCCAGCCAAGAAAATTATGTAATTTTGATTCCACTTAATTCAATAAGATGACAATTAATTTTTATTTCCAAAAGTATGTGATGTTGTTAGACAGAGATTATAAATATGAGTTTAATGTCTTAAAGATATTCACCTTTAATTTTTGTTTTGCGAATAATAATTCTAATATATAATTATTTACACGATTTAACACAATTTGAATTTTGAAAAAAATCTAAATTACATGTATCTAAATTTCATATAGATAAAAAGGCAAAGAAATGTTATAATCGATACAAGATTATATAAAATGTGGATGAGGAGTATTTACGGCTTTGATGTTATAATAAATTGAAAAAGTGAGGTAAAGACATAAGGCATTTAAGATAAACAATATAAGATATAAAGAAAGTAAATATAAAATAACTGAATGGATTGATAAAATTATTTATGAAGAGTGCCATTATTGGAAATCGTTTTGTGATTTGTTTGCAGAAACTGGTGTAGTAACAGATTTGGTTTTCAATAATTTTAATGAATTTTATATTAATGATGTTTTATATCAAATCAAATTATTTATAAAGCATTTTTGTAAAAGAAAACTATGATTCTCTAAAATATTTATACAAATTTAGATAAAAAGGAGATTATTATGACAAAGCAAGAAATTGAAATGAAAAGAGAATATCTTATTGCTAACGTGAGTGAACAAATAAACCAAATACGTAACATTTTATATATTTTTGGTGATATACCAGAAATTGCTGATAATGTTGATGCTAATATTCTTATTAATGAAATGCTTTATAGAATGAATTTTCTGAAAAAAGCCTTAGCTGCATTTAAATGTCAGCCTGATAACTTTATTGAAGGTTACGACGAAAAAATATATCTAAACACTACTCAAGATAAGATATTCTTTTATACTTCTCAATATAATTATTACGCTTTTGAAGCTTCTATGCGCCATAGGGATTATGAATTTAAACTTATGCCTGAACCTATAAAAAAAGATTATAAATTTAAACCTATAGAAGAATAAATTTATTTATAAAGGTGCTAGAAAAAATGAATTATGTAGTTAGAAAGCTAGAAATAAATGATATTAAAGAATTATCTAAAATTATGAAAAAAGCTTTTTTAAGTGAACCATGGATTGAAGATTGGAATGAACAATCTTGTTTTGAACGCCTAAATATTTTATGTAGTATTCCTACTTCCTTTAGCTTTACTTTAGTAAATGAAAATAATGAAATATGCGGTGCGGCAATTGGATATGTTATTCCTTTTGTAAATAAAAACGAATATGATTTGCAAGAATTCTTTATTGATCCAGAGCTGTCAAAAAAACACTTAGGAACATTTTTAATGGATGAAATACTAAAAGAAGCAAAAAAAGCAAATATTGATAAAATCAAATTCTATACTGCAGGTGATTTATACAAATTCTACGATAAGTTTGGATATCAAAAAATTGATAATGAATATTTAATGGAAATAAAATTAAAGTAATTTATTAATATACGATATAAGATTTTATAATAATTGGCATAGATAATTAATCCATAACACTCTTTGTTTCTAGCTCTCTCTTTTTTAGAATCTTAGGGATAATAATCAAGTAAACTATTGTACTTACAGTGCTAGATATAACATCAGCTATTAGTTCAGCATAAAAGACGTTAAAAGCATCTTTAGTTATGGCTGGAAGTAAAATAGTTAAAGGAAGAAGTAAAACTAATTTTCTATTGAGCGATAACCAAATTGAGTACTTAGCTTGTCCAAGCCCTGTTAATCCATCAACAAAGACATATTGAAAAGCTAGTGGGATAATTCCGTACATATAAATCGATATGACTCTAGCTGCAACTTCGACAGTTTTATCGTTTCCTGTAGATGATGATAGACTAATAAATAGTTGAGCAAATGGTTTGCCTAGCACAAAAGATAAACCAAAGCACATCGTGCAAAAACAAAGTGCAAATATAGTTAGTTGAATTTCTGATTTTTTTATAAGTTTTATATTTTTGGCACCATAGTTAAAGGCTAACAAAGGTTGGGTACCAGAAGAAATACCTAGAAGTGGGCCGGTAGCTAATGAAAAGAAAGCCTGTACGATAGTGGCAACTTCAATATAAAAATCTGATTGAGCACCACCATAATTTTTAATGCATGTATTTAGACATATAAAAACGATAGAGTCAGTACACATAATTATAAAAGGCGAAAATCCTAATTTTAGAATTTTACAAACTACTTTTTTATCAAGTTTACTAAATGAAAGTTTTATAGTAGTAACTTTAAGTAATAAAAAAAGTACAAATACAAATGAAATAAATTGAGATACTAATGTTGCTAGAGCTGCACCAGATACACCCATATTTAGTACATAAATAAATAATGGATCTAAGCCGACATTAATTAGACATCCAAGTAATGTTACTAGCATTGCAATTGTCGATTTCCCTTGGGCTATTATAAATTGAGTTAATCCTAAAGTTAAAATTGAGAAAAATGTTCCACCCAAATATATAAGAATATAATTATAAGCGTAAGGAATACTTGCTTCGCTAGCACCAAAAAGATAAAGAATAGGTTTAGCAAATGGATAAATAATTAAAAGAAGAATAAATGAGACTATAAATAAAAGAACAAACGAGTTTGAAAGTATTTTCTTTGCATTTTCTTTGTTGTTTTCTCCCAGTGACATAGAAAATATCGGTGCACCACCAAAACCAATTAAATAAGAAAAAGATGATAAAAAGGTTAAAATTGGTGCACAAACTCCAACACCGACTAGGGCAATTTCTCCGTTTATTGGCATGTTTCCAATGAATATTCTATCAACGATGTTATATAAAACGTTTACAAGTTGAGCAATCATGGATGGAATAGCTAAGTATAATATTGATTTAAAAGTTTTGTTATTTTCTAAATTAATTGATTTCATACAAGCGAGAATTATACACTTGCAAAAAATGTTAAGCAATAAATATCAAGGTTAATATTGTAAAAAATAATCTATATAAAACATTGCTTTATTTTATTTAAAGATGGTTAAATTAATATGGTGAAAACAATGAATATTTATGAATTTAAAATGAAAGAACTGGAAAAATAATAACTGATTTGATTGATATATGGGAAAACTCTATAAGAGCAACACATTTATTTTTAACATCAAAAGAAATAGATAAAATAAAAGAATATGTTCCTAAAGCTATAGAAAATGTTGAACATTTAATAATCGCTTATAATAATCGAGATTCTTCTATTGCATTTATGGGTGTTGAAAATAAAAAGATTGAAATGCTTTTTGTAAAAAATAATGAAAGAGGAAAGGGTGTTGGAACAAAATTAATTAAATATGGAATAACTAATATTTTAATACAAATAAAAAATCTATATACGAAGTGGAGATAATTAATTATTCTTTATCAGCAATAGAAATTAGTGAATAAAAAAACCTGGAAGTTTCGGCTTTCAGGTTTTTCTATCGATTTTGTCTTGTTGGCTGGATTAGTCAATCCAAATAACTTTTCCTGAAACAATAAGAGTGATAATGTCAACTAACCATAAGAATGGGAGACCAATGACAATTAATAAAACAGCTAAGACAATGCCCAAAACATTATTATGGACAATACTTCTTATCAATCTGTAGACAACCCAAAGGATGTCGAGTAATGGTAAGGCGAAGATAATCTTAACGATTAATGGTAAATTGTCAAAAGATTTGATTAATGACTTCATTGTTATTACCTCCAATATTAAATATACTCAACTATATTTTTTAAAGCAATAACTTATACTATTTTTTAAAGTTATTTTAAAAATTTTAATAAGTTTATTAAGTTTTCTTTTTTTAATAATTTTATAATACTTTCATAATTGTCTAAATTTGATTCGCTTATGTATTTTCTATAGGTATTGATTACTTTGTCTTCAAATGTTTCTGGCTTAATGCTTTCAATACTGTTTAGTTCTTCATATATAGCTGAAACCATGCATCTACGACAAATGGAAACAAGTGAGTCTTCTATCCAATAAGAATATTCTTTAACTTTGTTACTTTCAGCATTTTTCATTTTTACGTATAGTTTTAATCCATCATCAACGGTATGCCATAAATCAATAAAGGCATAATCAAATTCAGCTGTCTTTTTGATATATTCAAAAGCATCGATATTAATAACTTTAATTTTCTCTTTATGTTCAAATAACGGCAATATATTGTCTTCAAATAATTTAATTGCATTTGGATCTTTTTCGATAATTGTTACGCTAGAAACATTTTCTTTTAAGTGAACCATATAAGGAAAATAACCTAAGCCGAGACCATACGTTATGACATTTCCATGAGCTTCATCTATTGGTTCTTTCATTGTTTCTATCTCATTTGGAGTGACACTCATCCATATTGTATTATCTTGTAACACTGCAAGATAAGAAAACTTTTCTTTAAAATAACCTAAACAAGTTTGCTCAATGTTATTTTCAAAATTAATAGTATCTTTATAAACAAATACTTCATAAGGTTTGTAATTTAAATACTTAAGTTCCCAATTAGAATTTTTTGTTTGCTTTGGTTTTATATTTTTGTAATAGGCGTTATTTTTGTAATCATTGATATCAAGACTTTTAATATTTTCTAGTTTATGAGAGTCTTTTATAGAATCAAACCATTCTCTATCTTCTACATCTAATAAATCTAGAGTAGTATCAATAAAAGTTTTTCCATTTATAGTTTTATTTATTGTTTCTTTTTGAACTTTGTTAGCTATGGATTTTGATAGATCTATCATATCAATATAAAAGTTAGAAAGACTTATATTGTTGTCTTGATTTTCAAAAATAGTTTCAAGTTTCTTATAATCTGATTTTGATAATTTAATTGGCATATTTATACCTCACTCTTTTATATATATCATATACTTTATTTTCTTTCTATAAATACTTTAAAATATAGTAGTTTGATGTAGTTAATTACATTTTATATGTAATTTTAATCAAAAAAGCAAGAAAACGAAAAATAATTATCTATACACGTAAATAGAAAGTTAAATGTTCATCAAAAAGAACTTTATTTATAGTAGAATATGATATATAAAATTATTCGAAAGGATTTATCTATGACTTTTTCAGAAAAGCTTAAAAAACTAAGGCGAGAAAAGGGGATAACTCAAAATGAGTTGGCTGACGCAATCTTCATCTCTCGCTCTATGATAGCCAAGTATGAAAGTGGACTTGCTTATCCTACAAGAGAAAATGCAGAGAAGTTAGCAATTTTCTTTGATGTAGAGTTATCGGATTTGTTTACAAAAGATGAAAATGTTCAAATTTCACTTGATACGCTTCATTTAATGGAACAAATTCATAATATGGTATTCTATATTTGCATTACAGCTTGTGTCATTTTCACAATTTTAAGTTTTATACCAATCTTTGATGGATATAAAATTATAAGCGGTTCAAGTTTTCAAAAGTCACATTTTGTTTGGAGCTTAATTTCGGCCAATACAAAAAATGATAATCCAATCACAATAATAACGGTAATTGCTAGTATAATTGATGTAGCATTATGGTTAGCGTGGAAGTTCGATAAAAATGGCAAACGACAATACGTTTTGTTTATTACAGCTTCAATTTTATTCGTTATTATTATTTTCTTAATAGTTTTGACATTTGTCTTTGCAGCAAATTACAGCAAACAAACTGCCTATGGTGGCTACAAATCATTATTTTAAGAAAATTTATTTGTGCATTCGTATTGTTAAGCACAATTTTAGGAATTGATAGCCTTAAAAGGATCAATTCGTTAGTGGGGCTACGGTTAGCATTATCTCCAAAATCCTCATAATATTAACAAGAACAGTTTTAAAGTTGGTACTTTATAGTGCATTTATATTTTAAAGTGCTAACAATTTATTGTTACTACTTATCTTTTTTTATATAATTATTTATGAGGAAAAAGGTATGAGTACAGAATTAATAAAAGAAGAAAAGTCAGTTTATATTACAGAATTTAAAGAATTGGAAAAAGAATTAGATATCTTTGATTTTGCTAATACCTCAAATGAGTATTTATGCAAAAGAGAGTATGAATGTAAATGCATAGATATTTCTAAAAAAATAGATATTACTAAGTTTAAATTAGAAGATATTTGTGGTGAAATCAATAAATTTTTAACTATCAACGATCAAGCTAATAAAAACAAAGCTTTTACTATTCTATTTATTTTTGCAACTAAGTATAGAAGAAATAAAAAGCTTGGTTCGTTTGATTTAGTATCAAAGTATAGAAGCTATTTTTCCGATATTCCAATGTTTGAATTTTGTTATCAATTAGCAAAATATTCGGAAGTAAATGATTCAAATACAATTAAAAAAATAATAAGTGAAACAAAAGTCCTTTTAGGAAAAGAAGAATTTAAAAATGAAGTAGGAATAAAAAATTTCTATTGTGAATTAATTGCAACTTATTATGAGAGAGAACTAGAAGCAAAGTCAGATTTTGAATCTAAGACTATACTTAAAGAAGCTTTAAATATAATAAATGGTGTTATTTATACTGATGTAGGAAAAAACTACGATAAATTTTATGCGACACGTGGAAGACTTTTAGTTTTATTAGGAAGATATGATGAAGGTGAGTATGAAATTAGGCGTGCATTAAGCATGGTTAATGTCAATGATGCTGAAAACACTTCAAGAACAATTCTCTATGAAAGTTATCTTATACAAGGGACTAGCATTAGACAATTTGATTTACACAATGAAAAATATAAAGAACTTGAAAAGATTAAAGTAAACAATTTTAAAATCATAGCTTTAATGACTACGCTTCTTGGTTTCCTTTTAGGTTCCATTAACATCTTCTCATCTGTAAATAATCCTTTTTTAATGGGAATGCTTTTAATAGCTTTTTGTGGCTTGCTGTTAATTTTATGTGGAACAATACTATTTGGCTTAGGATTAATGTTTAAAGATAACAAGAAAAAATATAAATTATATGATTTAATTGTTCTTATTTCAGGTGTAATAATTTTAGCAATATCATTAATATGTTTAAGCGTAATAAAATAATCGGAGCATAAAATATGATTGTTGAAAAAGTAACAAGAAAATCAAGAAGATATAACGAGGATAGATTTTTAGAATTTAAATCATGCTTTATGGTTATGGATGGAGCTACTTCTTTAGCACCAACAAAATTTAAGCCAAGTGGTGGCTCTTTTTTAGTAAGTTATCTTAAGAATAATTTGCCTAAAGGAAATGATAGTATTATTGAAAAGTTATATACACTATCTAAAGAATTATCTAAATATACTGATGAAAAATCAGAAGAATATTTACCAAGTGCAGGCTTAGCTTGGTGTGAGATAAAAGAAGATATTGTTAACATTCATACTATAGGTGATTGTGAAGTAGTAGTTATTACAAACAATGGAAAAATTATTAGATATGTTCAACCTGAATTAATAAAGCTTGATTCACTTGCAATAAAGGAAATGATAGATATCTCAAAAGAAAAAAGTATTTCTATAAAAGATGCTAGAAAATACGTGAATGACATGTTGATAAAACATAGAAAGATGATGAATAAAGTTGAAGGCTATAATGTTTTTGCACCTTATGACAATCCAAACTTTAATTTTTTAAGTGCAAGCGTTGAAAAAAAAGATGTTAAATATGTTTATTTATTTTCTGATGGATTTGCTTCTGCCTTTGATTGCTTTGGTATTTATAATTCTTTTGAAACTATGTTTAAAGACGAAATTGATTTGAAATTAATAATCGATAAAATAGTTAATGTTGCTAAAAGTGATCCTGATTATAACCTATATCCACGTTTTAAACTCATAGATGATATAACAGCTATTAAAATCAAAATGTAAAAGAAAAATCTAACATGAAGAACACAAGTTCAAAACATGTTAGATTTTTTGTTTAATTAGTTATTTATTACCATTTTTCTCTTTGATCTTATCATTTTCTCAGATGCTTCTTTAAAGTATGATTCTCTGACGTCGGTTGGACCACCTTGATCCATTAATTTATAAACATAGCCTTTTTCGTAATTCACTTTATTCTTTCTCATATGTTATTTTCCAATTAAGGAATCTTTCTAAAGCTTCATCAGTTCTTATATATCTTCTTTGACCATTGTTTAACGATGCAATTTGATTCATATCTTCTTTAGTTAAGGTAAAATCAAATAAATCAATATTATCTTTAATGTGATCTATATTTTTACTACCTGGAATGACAATAAATCCCATTTCTATATGCCATTTTAAAACAATTTGAGCACTTGTTTTATGGTATTTATTTGCTAAATTAACAATTGTAGGATTTTCTAATAATTCAGTGGTCATTCCCTTACCACCAAGTGGGTACCAAGACATTATTTTTATGTCTAATTTATCAGTTACTTTTCGTAATTCTTCTTGTGGATAGAAAGGATGGCATTCAACTTGAATTACTTGTGGTATTACATCAAATTCTTTGAGTAAATCTTGAATATATTCACCTTCAAAGTTTGAAATGCCAATACTTCTTATTTTTCCTTCTTTATATGCTTTTATTAATTGTTTATATCCTTCACGCCAATTCTTAGTTGGTTGATGGATAAATAATAAATCGATATAATCGAGTCCAAGTCTTTCAAGTGTTTCTTCTACTGCGTTTGGATTTTCATATTCTGATGCCCATAATTTAGTAGAGACAAATATATCTTTTCTTTCAATTTGGCTATCTTTGATTGCACGGCCAACTGCTCTTTCGTTCATATATGCGTTAGCTGTATCGATTAATCTATAGCCTAGCTTTAAAGCGTTTAAAACGCTATTATAAGCATATTTTGGTTCAAGCAAATAAGTTCCTATACCGATTGAAGGCATTTCAACACTGTTATTTAGTTTCATAAATATCTCCTTAACATAAAATGACACTGTGTCAACGCAAGTATATTTTACTTGCTTACTGACACAATGTCAATAATGTTTAACTTGTTTTTAAAAAATTTCTTTGATTAATTTTTTTGAAAATTCATAAAACGAATCAATAGAAAAAAGTGATCTATCTATATCGGTAACTAAATTATAAGTTAGTCCGTCATAGTTTATAGCTATACTTTTTTTAAAATACTTACATATTGTATCGCTGCTAATTATAACGACTTTTCTCTTTTTATATTTGTCTATAAGTTCATCGGCATTTATTTTTTGATAATTTGCACTTTCATACATTGAGTAATATGTAACATTTGTATAGTTGAACAATTCAAAATAGTCTTTAAATAAATTGAGATTATCTTCATCTGCATAAATAAGTATTTTTGGATTACTATAGTGCAACACATTATTTATTTGATTAAATGTATCAGTGTTAATTTTTAATAATCCTTTCTTCTTAAACTGAATATTTAAAGTTGTACTAATATTATTTAAAGTCTTATTAATGCTTTGATAATTTATAGAATTAAAATAAAAATAGTTTATTCCATATCTTTCTTTTAAATTCTCAGCAAGTTTTAAAGCTGATAAAGATGTAATTATGATAAATTGAACTTTACTTAACTTTAGATAGTCTTCTAACTTAATATTATTTGAATCTATCAATAAGCATTTACAATTAAAATATGTATTTATTAACTTTTTAACTTCTAATTTTTTGTTGTAATTAGCAATTGAGTTTTCGCCTCCAATTATAGCGTATGAATTTAAAATTTTGTTTGAGTCGCTGCAATTTAAAGTCTTTAAATAATCATAGAATTTGCATATTCCTGAATAATATGTTTCATGCATCTTTATATTTATTGTAAAAATGTTTATATCGAATAGTTTCTTATATTTATTTGCTAAAAGATTTAAATCTATTCCAAGCATTAACACAAGACTTGAAGGAAGCAAAAAAATATTTTTATATCCATCAGAAATAGCTTCTTTAATTGCGTTTTCTACTTTGGTGAATAAACCGATAGAAATTTCTACTTCATTTATAGATGTTGAGTATAAATTATCTTTTATTATAGTAGGATATTTGTAAGCTAAATCGCCGTAGTTATAAACTCCGTGGCCAGAAGTAGATAATTCAACAATTGCTAGATCTTTTATTAAGGCAAATTTATTATAAAGAGCCATTCGAGCACTTTTTAAAGAAGAGTATTTATTTAATCCCATAATAAGACCTCGTTAATTATGTAATATATTTTATCGAAGTTGGAATAATTAATTATTTTTTCGTCATCAATAATTAAATTATAAGTTTTGTTTTTCTTATTTAAAGTTGAAGTATAATCGAAAGAAATTAAACAATCATCGTTAATTTTTTTCAAAGTGTTATAAGCATTAATATTAAATTCAATGGTAATTAATTGATCTATTTTTATATTGTAATCATAAAATAGAGAAGCTAAATAGATGGCATAACGTGATTTAATAGAAATGCTATTATATTTTTGCATAAATGATAATATTTTCTTTTCTACTTTTAAAACTTTATTTAATGGAATATTAAGTTCTTTATAATAAGTCTTATAAAATGATAATTGTTGTATGTGTGTGTTATCAATTATTAAGTGATTTTCAAAAGAATTTAATAATGCTAGATATTTAAAATTATTAACAATTATTAATTTATGTTTTAAGGTGTTATTTAAATTAGAAATAATGTTTTTACTATAATCGTTAAGCGTTATTTTGTTTTTGATTATCATGTCATTTTTTAAAAATGGTTTTAATAATAAATAGAAATTGCTTAAAATATCATTAGAGTTACACGATGTATAATCTTCTACATTTAATAAAATTAAATTAGGGTATTTTCTTATAAGAGATTTAATATCTAAGTTGTTAATTTGTGGTATGCAAGTTGATAATACAAATGTGTGTTTATCTAAACTATTCATGTATGCTAATGACTTATCAAGCTCGTCTAAATCAGAGAAGACAATTTCTTTATCCGTTAATAAATAACTATAATTTTTAATTTTTTTATCAAAGATAATTTTCTTTGAATAAAAAGAGCATTCAAAAACTCCAATAACTAAAATGTTGAAGCAAGAAAATAAAGATAGTTCTTCTAAAACTATATCCATTTTACAGTGTGTAGCGCAACAATTTTTGTAGCTATTGAGTTGCTTATATTTTGTTAGTTTTTTATGAACTATAAAGTTATTCTTCATTACTAATTTTCCTTGCTAAATCCATATATAAATCACTCATTTCGGATTTGTTAAAAGCTTCGACAACAGTTTTGTTTAACTTTTCAGCTTCTTGAACAATTTTATCTCTAGGTAATGTAAAGAAAACATTAGCATTCATTTCTTTAGCAGCTTTTGAAACTATTTCATCTTCATTTTCAATGTTCTTTTTATTTACAATTAGCCCTTTAAATTTTGCATATCCACTAGAAGCATTGTCACTAACAGCTTCTATTATGTTATTAGCAGCGTATAAAGCCATCATTTCACCGCTTGTAACAACATACAAATCATCAGCGTAACCATTTCTTATAGGCATAGCAAAACCACCACAGACAACATCACCTAAAACATCATAGAGTATAAAATCTGGTTTGTATTTTTCAATTAAATTTAATTCGTTTATTTTTTCAAAAGCAGCGATGATTCCTCGCCCAGCACAACCACAGCCAGGACGAGGACCACCCGCTTCTAAACAATATACTCCATCACTTGCTAAATATAGAATGTGTTTTTCATCATCTACACCTAAACGAATTGCATCCAAAACGGTCATTATTCTTTTTCCATTATTATGTAAGATTGTAGAATCAGATTTAGGATCACAACCTATTTGAAAGACTTTATATCCGAGATTGACTAAAGCTTTTGCTAGATTTGAAACGGTTGTTGATTTACCTATACCACCTTTTCCATAAATTGCAATTTTTTTCATATTTTACTCCGAAATTTTATTCTAATGTTCCTTCTTCACTACTGATAATAAAGTTGAAATAGAATTCATAGAATGAATTACCTTCAACGTTTGAAACTAATGAATATCTTGCAGCTAAATTGCCATATCCATCATCGAAACTAATCAATAATGAGTTGTCAATTAAAGTGATTTTTGCACTTTCATATTCATCAGAATCTTCTTTTGTTAATGTTAATAAATCGTTAAAGACTGTATCGCTTAAATCATAGTTAAAACGACTTGTTCCTGTCAATGAATCTGCTGTAATATTCTTTAAATTATTTAGTGTTGCTGTAGCAAAATCAGCAATTGAAGTACATTCGTTACCGTTAATAGTAACACTCTCAACACCATAAAGACTATCGTGTTGATTATCAAAATAAATTGTAACTTTCTTAACTGTGCCGTTGATTAAAGCATAGAATACTACATTGACGTTAAATACTTCTTCATCTTCGTTATAGTTTTCATATTCGCTATAGTAGTATTTATCTGTGACATAAGTTGTTAATGTTTTATCACCATAATTCTTTGTTAAACTGTATGATGTGAAATCGTTGTCGTTAAGATATGAAACTATGCTTTCTTTACTGACAATAGCTTCGCTTGAACTTAAAAATTCATCTAAAACAGAGTAATTAGCACTATTAATTTCGCTAACTGTAGCTGTAGCTAAACATTCATTTAACAATAATGTTTCATCAGTTATAGAACTAAGTTTTAAAGAGTTATAGGCTTTAAAGGTAATTTTATTATCGCTTGTAGAAACGGTTAATCCGCTAACTGAACTTTCATATAATTCTTCAAAGAAGTTTAAATATGAAGGATTTTTGATGTAATAATCGTTTGTTGAGGAAATTCTAGTAAACGATAAATCATTATATTCATCATCTGTTGTTAATGATGAATAACTACCGACTAAAGAAGCAACTCGAGATAAATATCTTTGGCTTGCACCAGTAACTGTAACTTTTGGTGAAAGTAATGTAACTTTTCCATCGATAATCTTGAAATTATATAAGAAACTTTCAAGTTTAATTACTCCAGAATTATCTGTAATGTTGTAATAATAAGATGAGTTATAAACATATTCAACAGTTCTATCGCCATACGAAACACTAAGTTTATAAGAATTTGGTGTAGATGAATATTCATCGCTATATAAATTGTTATAGGCAGCTTTTATATCATTGACGCCATTTTCGTTAAATGATTGTCCAGCTAATTCAAGTTCGTTATATCTTAATGGTAAGAGCTTAATAATGTTGCTTAGATCATTAGTTAAAGCTTTTTCATCGTTTGCTAATTCTTGAGCTTTGTTATAAATAGTTTTGAATTTTTCAAAGCTATATGTTGTGTATTTTACTGGTTCGTTTAAAACGTTTTGATATTGAGTGATTAATTTGTTTAAACTTTCTTTTAAACTAGAAGTTTGATCGTCGAAACTGCTTATAGATACGCCTTCATATTGTTTAACAACACCTGTTAAAATTAAACCATCACGATCAGTACTTGTCTTTTTATACTTAGTCCATAAAGAAATTACTAATTCATTATCACCATTAACCTTTAATGAAACTTTGGTAATATCATCTTTGGTATAGTTTGTATTATTTGAAATATCAAAGAAATATGCTAATGCGTTTCTTGTTAATGGTGAATCTTTTATATCGATAAAGTATTCATCAATTTGGCTATTATATTGAAGATTATCTTTTTTGGAAAGAAGAGTTTTAATTAAATTCATATCAGATATGCCATAGTCATTTTCTTCACCCATAGTAATTGTGTTGTTCTCAAATTTAGCAAGATATGTTTTATCGTTGTTCAAAACTAAAGCTTTGTCGTTAACAACCCAATAAGCTGCTTTATCGTTTACAACGTTATATACGCTATAATCGACACTATCATTGATTCCGTCTTTTCCATTATAAACATCGACTTTTAAGCCATATTTTTCGTTTGAGTTTTTACTTAAAATATCTTCAATTTTACTTGTAGGATTATAAGCGTCATCTGATGAATAAGTCTTGTTGTTACTTAAATAGTTTGTTAATGGATCTATTTTTGTTTTATTAATATCGCTGAAGGTAAATTTAAATGTTACATCTGTTAACTTTGAATCGTTAGCAATATATGCAGTTAATTTATTGTCAGTTAAATCAAATCCAACATAATTTCCAAATGGTGATAGATCATCAAAGTCATATGAATAAACATCAAACATTGTGTCTAATAAGAAAGCAACATAGTTAGAGTTATCTATGACAAATGTGTTAGTATTAACTAAATGTTTTGAATATGGCCAACCATATACATCAAGTCCATTGCTAGATAATGGTTCGGTTTTACCAAAGACAGCAGCAAAGCGATCATAGAATTCATTTGCTAAAATATAAGCAGGGTATGTCCAACTATCGCCGATAACAGCACTATTAATTTTTAAGTTAGTATCTTTTAATGAAAAGCTATGAACATAGCTATCATAAATTACATAGCCTGTGTTGTTATTTTCGTTATAGTATGCATTTTCAATAGCTTTATAAGTTCTAGTGACAGGTGAATCTTTAGATACATTATAATCAGTTATTGTCAAAGTGTAATTTCCATTCATGCTATCTATGAAAGATGAAATTTGGCCTGTAGTTACATTGCTAACTTCTCTAGGTGTTAAGCCGTTTACCGCTTCGTTTAAACTAGCTAAAGCACTATCTAATTCTTCTTGAGTAACATTATCTTTAATTAATACGCTTCTTGCATCGTTTAAAGCGTTAATTAAGTTTTCATATGATTCTTTTGTATATGCATTAGCATATTCATCGTTAATCATGTTGTTTGTGACATAAGTAATTCTTCTATCAAGCGGAAGTTTGTCTACACTAACTAATGAAGATGAAGAATTGCTTGCTGGGTTTTTATTAGTACAAGAGGTAATTAAATTTGTACCACCAACTAATAAAAGTCCACATAATCCCATAATAATTTGTTTGTTTTTCATTTTGTTTCTCCTTTTTTTATAAAAATACAAGCATATCTATAATCTTCGTATGGCCTATTTTTAATAAGATATAGATCATAGAAACTGTATTTTTCTCTTAAATTTGTGATGTATGTATTTACTACATCGTCATTTTTGTTCATATCCTGAAATTCAATTTCAAAATAATCATATTTGGTTTTTGAAATAATTTCTTCGACGATACTATTAAATTGATTTTCGTTTTCAACAATTAAATTGTTATTTTTTAAATAGTTATATGGTGTTTCGCATATTTGATTTTTTATATCTTCATACATTTTAGAATCGTAACCAAAGTCATTTCCATATGGAGTTGTAGTATTAGTTAAGAACATATTGTATGATGGTAAGACAACGCTTAGTTCATCGTTAAGTTTTAGACGATTACTGCCAAATGTTGAACAAGTTAGATACCATTTTTCGTTAACTTTTACATAGTTATAAGCGTGTCCTAAGAAATTGTCTTTAAAGTCTGTGACACGGACTGAATCTATTCCTTCGAGTTTGCATAAAAGAACAAAAGCTTTGCTTTTCCCATCACAGACTGCATAGTGATTTAGAAATACTCCTTCGAGGTAATAGCATTGTTCTCTATTTAATAGTTTTAAATCGCTATAAGCAGTATTGAAATCGTACTTAACTTCACAAGTTAGATAATTATAGATTTGTTTAACTTTATCTAAATCAGTCATATCATCATCAACGATTCGCCTTAATACATTTTTGGCTTCGTTAAATATTTTATCTTCAATGCTATTTTCTTCAGTTATAGGATAATAATTTTGTAATATTGCATACCATAACGATTCGCTATCATTAACATTTATAAACCCGTTATTTTTTAAATAAAGCGGAAAGTCTTCAAATTGTTTATCTCGCTTGTTGATATCATTTTTGTAATCAAATTCATTTATAAAGATACTCTCGGTATCTATATAAGTTGGTAAGTTTGTAGCGAGTGGCTGAATAGATAAGCTTACAGTGATTATTTTAAACTGATCATACAAGTCATAATTTAAATAATTGGGGTAATTGTCAGCGATATTTGATGTGCTAATGGCTTTATTGAATTCGCTATAGATGCTATAAAATGTTGATGCATAACTATCAGAAATATAATAGGAAACTTTATCTTTAATTTTATAAAACGCCATGTAATCTAAAGCATATATAAGCTCTTTCCTATTTGATATAACTTTTTCTGGTGTTTTCAATTCGTTTTTATAACTATCAATAAAGTTTAAGTTATTAGGTGGCTTTGGAGGTGTTTTATTATTGCAGCCAGTTAATAAAACTATTGATAATATAAGTAGTCTAGTTTTTTTCATAAACTGCCTCCGTTAAAGATAAAAGTATAAAGTTTTTGGTTATTAAACATGCCGTTATTAATCTTTATAGTGGAGTCTTTGTCTTTAAATTTTTTAAATGCTGAATTAATTATGTCATAATCGCCTAAAAGTTCAATTTGCATAACATAATTATTATCTTTTGCAACTTTATTTACCTTGTTTAATATGAGAAGCGTCTCTTCTTCGTTTTTAACATTAAGAGATATTTCTTGATTGTCAATTTTTATTTTTGTCTTTGAATAATAATCATATGGAGTAACATTTTTTAAAGAATCTATTATTTGGCTTTGACACAGGCTTTCATAATGCCAAGTTTTACTTGAAGTATAGTAATTAGTTAGCATATAGGAGTAAGTGTGATAGTGATATTTTTTATTGTTAAGTTTATAGACACTACTTGAACTTGTTGGACAAGATAAATAATAGTTATCGTTTATTTTTATGTAAGCATAAGCGTGTCCAGCGTTATTATAAACCGCCCCAATATGATAAGCTTCTATATTAAATAGATTTAAGAAAGAAACTAGAGCTTTAACAATTCCATCGCATACAGCGTTTTTATTATTAAGTATTCCGTCTAAGAAATAACATTCATAATCTGTATGTTTGCTATCTTTGTAGTTAAATGAGTCATAATCATAAGTGTTTTCGTTAATTATAAAGTTGAATATGTTATTAAACTTTTCATATTCACTTATATCTAATGAAGGAACTAATCTATAAGCAGTAGCAATCATTTTGTCAAATAGTTTTTCGGCTGTTGATCCATTTAATGGAATTGGATAATAGCTATTAGCTAATGCATAAAATAGCTCTTCGCTATTTGAGACGTTAACAAACCCATTATTATTTTTATAAAGAGGTAGGTCTAAATATGTATAGTCGTTTTTTCTGTCATCTTGCAAGACATTATAATAATAAGTGTAATCGAGCACTTTAATATTGTTTTCATTTAAAGTGTAAGATTTGAAAGCATATTGAGTTATGGAACCATAGACACCAATTAAGTTCTCATCAATTTTGGAAATATCATAACCTTTAATAAAGTTATGTGCTAATATTCCATATTGACCAGCCCATCTAAAATAGTAACTAATATCTTCTTTAAGTTTTTCTTTAAAAGAATCAGTAATTGAAGTATACACAACTTCATCATTTTTTGATGTGAAGACTACATAGTCCATAAAATCACTAAGATCTTGTAGCGTGTTAAGATTTGTGGCTTTTTTGACTGTTGTTATGCTTTCACCTTCATATGTAATATTGATGTTATCTATTTTTATAGAAAAATCATTTATACTTGGTTTAGCATTACACGACACTAAGAAGAAAAGAGAAGTTAATAAAACATATCTAGCTTTCATGTTCGCTCTCCTTTTTATAGAGATCGTATGACACGCAGACATTTTTATTTGTTTTAGAATCTTTAATTATCTCTCCTTCAATAGCAAAGCATTCTTTTAACATATTTTCATTAAAAACATCGTTTGAAGATCCAAAATCAAATACTTGTCCATCTTTCATAGCAAGAAGATAATCAGAGTATTTGCATGCCAAGTTTAAATCATGCAATACCATTACTATCGTTACCTTTTCTTCTTGGTTTAACTTTTTTAGCAATTCCAAAACTTCAAGTTGGTGGTTTAAGTCCAAATAAGTTGTTGGCTCATCGAGGAGAATAATATTTGTTTGTTGAGCTAGTGACATAGCTATCCAAACTCTTTGTCTTTGACCTCCAGATAATGAAGCGATACTACGAGTTTTAAACTGCTCCATATTTGTTACTTTTAAAGCCCAGTTTATTACTTCTTTATCTTCGTTAGACAGTTTTCCCAATCCTTTTTGATAAGGGTATCTTCCATATGAAACTAATTCAAAGCAGGTAATAGATCCTGGAGCAGTAGGTGTTTGTGGTAAGATTGCCATTTCTTTAGCAATATCTTTATTTTTCATTTTAAAGATATCTTTATCATTAATGATTATATTTCCGCTTTCAGCTTTAATAATTCTGCCAATAGCTTTTAAAACAGTAGATTTACCACAACCATTAGCACCGATAATCGATGTTATTTTGCCTTTTTTAATTTCTATATTAAAATCAGGAATGACTACAAAGTCATCGTAAGCAACTTTTAAATCGTTTGTTATAATACAATTTTCCATAGCTACTCCTTTTTTATTAACAAATAGATAAAATATGGGACGGATAATATAGAAACAAATATTCCTGTTGGAATGTTTGCAAATGCATCAACGCCCATAATCAACATATCAGCAACTAATATAATAATTGCCGAGCAAGTACCACTAGCCAAGAACAAAACGCGTGTATCAACACCAACGAGCTTTTTAGCAATATGTGGACCTATTAAACCGAGGAAGAAGAAATTTCCACCAAAAGCGACAGAAGCACTACTTATGGCTATTGCTCCGATTGCCAATATTACAAAATCTCTTTTGGTATTAACACCTATTCCTTTTGCAACATCGTATCCAATATTTATAGCGTTAAGTGTATATGACTTACCATATATTGCTCCTCCAAAAACAGAGAGCCAAATAAACAAAATTATAATGTAGTTCCAATCTGTTCCCCAAAGTTCACCAGATTGCCAACGTTGTAAGAATTCTAATTGGTTTCTATCTAACGAGTACATAAATATAGTACCGATTGCACTATAGGCAGCACTGCAAGCCACGCCAGTCATAATTAGACGTGTTGGAGAAATGCTTTTTTTCTTTCTATAAGATAATATAAATATAATTGCAGCTGATAAAAGACCGCCTATAAGTGCCAAGATTGATAACATTAATGGATTGGAGTTGTTAGATTTAACTAATGCTACGTATAAGATTACAAATAGTCCTGAGCCATCAGAAACTCCAAGTGTTCCAGGTGAAGCTAAATCGTTATGTAATAGGTTTTGCATTACGACACCAGATACACCCATTCCAATACCGACAAGTAACGCTAAGCATAAACGAGGTAAACGGAATGAGAACAAAGCTAAATTAGAATATTTATCACCTTTACCAATTAACGTTTTAAATACTTCTAAAACCGTCATGTGGTATTGACCAACATTGCAACCAATTAGAAATATTACTAATAGTAGAACGAAAAGAAGAATATTAATAATTATTCCGCGTTTTAATGAAGTGAGATTATTAGTTTTAATTTTTTTCATAAGCTATCATCCATTAAAAGTATTTTCGTCTGTTCTTCTCGAAGCGAAGATAAAGAAAGGAACACCGATTATAGTAATTAATAATCCAATTGGGAATTCAAATCCAGGCATTATATTTTTAGCTATAAAGTCTACAAACAAGACAAATGCCGCTCCTAAAAGTGCACAACTAGGTATAACATATCGATAATCAGTACCACATATGTGTCTAACAATATGTGGAACCATTAATCCTACATAACCGACCGGTCCTATTATTACAACAGCAATAGCAGATAAAACTAATACGACTAATGTCGAAAGTGTTTTTATCAATGTGACATTGCCACCTAAGCCTTTTGAAACTTCGTCACCAAGATTTAAAATTGTTAAAGATCTAGATATGGCGATAGAAATAACTATTGAGACAATAAAGAATGGTAAGCTGACATAGATATCTAACCAAATAGTATTTGCAGCACTACCAGCCATATATTTCATCATTTCACCAGATTGACCTGTTTTTAAAACAACAGCGGTTGTAACTGAAGAAAATAAAGTAGAAATAGCCATGCCAGATAAGACCATTCGATCACTGCTTAAACCTTTTCTACCAATAAAAGCAACTATATAAATTAATAAAATTACAACTAAAGCGCCAAGACATGAAAATCCAATTCTTCCTAAGCGAGAAATATTGGGAAAGAAAACCATTATTATAATAATTGAAAACACTGAACCAGAGCTAATACCCATAATTCCAGAATCAGCCATTGGATTTTTAGTTGTACCTTGCATTATTGCACCTGCAACAGCAAGACAAGCACCAACCATTATGTCAGCAATTATTCTAGGTATTCTAATGTTTCTAATAATTGTTTCATTAAAATTTTCATCGTTGTAATTAAATAAAGCGTTGATAAAATCTTTAAATGTAATGCTTTTTTCAGCACCGATAAATATAGATAAAACAATCATAGCAGCGATAAAGAAGAGGCTGCATATTAATAAAATTACAAATTTTTGATTGTTTTGAATTTTCTTCTTTACCATACTAATTTTGATTACTTGCAACTTTTAAAGCATCTAAAATTTGATTATATTGAGCTTCCATATATAAAGCGTCTTTGAATGAATATAAAATCATATCTATGCAACCAACTCTGTTTTCTTTGACTGCTTTTAAGCTTTTAAATCCTTCGTTAGTTTTGACACTATCAGGTATAGTTTCTTCTCCAAGTCCAGCAAAAATTACTAAATCGCCTTCATAATCTTTTAGTTTTTCGTTACTAATTTGTGAAAAAGCTTGTTGTGATTGATCATCTAAAAAATCTTTAACAATTGGCAACATTTTTAAATTTAAAGTAGTATATAAAATGTGATTAAATACAAAAGCATCCTTGTAATTTGGTGGTATAGTTAATCCTTGATAATAAGTATAAACAGTAACACTTTTATCAGTTATATTTAAATCGTTAATCTTTTGTAAAGCAACTTTTTCAGTCTTTTTACAGTAATCAATAATAGTTTCAGCATTTTCGCTTAATCCTAAAATATTACCTAAATAAGTTAATCTTTTTGTATAGTCATAAGTATCAAAATAAACAGGAATTGTAGGTGCTATTTTTTCAAGTTTTGCAATGTTTGATTCATCCATAGTGTTATAAGTAAGTATTAATTCTGGACGATAACTCATTACTTCCTCAGGATCAAATGGTTGAGTATTATTTAATATTTCAACCCCTTTAAAGAAATCTTCATATCCTTGTTGATTGGCATTTCCATCAACAGCTAAAGGTCGAACACCTAAAGCTAGTAAATCACCAGTGTTTGAGAGTGCAACAATATTTTTAGTGTTTTTGTTATAAGTTACATCTTTGCCATATAAAGTTTTAATTGTAGTCATTTCAACTTCTTCGCTTCTTGTATCACTTAATACTGGAACAGTTGGCAGAGCTTCTACTTGCTTTTTATTACATGAAGTCAACATCGTTGAAACTATTGCAATTAAACAGACAAAGACTTTTTTTAATAAATGCTTGTTTTTCATATAGTTTCTCCTTTTTCCGGGAGAAATTATAGCATCTATAGTTAGTTATGTCTAACTTTATAGTAAACTTCCTATTATTTTTACAATTAAAAGAAATAATAACTTGCAAATAGTAGCAAGAAACTTTAATGTTTTAAATCGTTATAAGTATCAAGAACAATATTTTTTAATTCATCTTTTTCATCAATATTATCGACCAAAAACATTAATTTTGCTTTTTCATAAGGAGTTTCTTTTGACATATTGTATTTTTTATTGCTTTCAACAATTTTAACGAGAAGTCTATTGTCGTATATTCCACCGAACAATACTTTTCTATAATACAATAAATATTCGCCCATCATTTTTTTACATGAAATATCATCTAGCAAATTTAATTGTTCCAAAACAAAGTCTTTATATTCTTTTGTCGTTGCCATTTTCACTTTATCTTTTATTATTTTGTATCATCTATTATATCTTTTATTTTCTTTGCAGGTATACCAGCTACTAAACAATTATCTGGTACATCTTTGGTAACTACTGCTCCTGCTGCAACTACGACGTTATTACCGATTGTAACGCCAGGAAGTATTGTCACATTTCCTCCAATCCAAACATCGTTTCCAATATTTATAGGTTTTGCAAAAGCTAAATGATTTCTTCTTCCAAGAGGGGATAATGGGTGACCAACAGTTGTTATTAAAGTGTTAGGACCGATCATAACGTTATCTCCAATATAAACCTCTCTGATATCCAAAATTGTTAGATTATAGTTTCCAGTAAAATTATTACCGATATGTATCTTTTTTTCCATTATCACAGTTGAAAGTTTTTGCAATCCAAACTTTTTCTCCAACGCTTCCAAGCATTTTTTGAAGTTGAGAATACTGTGCAGTGTAATCTTTATCATCTATAGAATTGTATTTTTTACATTGCTCAATAGCATTTTCTTTTCTCAATTCTACTTTTTCATCATCGTAGCAATATTCTAATCCTGCTTCTAATTCGGTCTTTTTTATTCTCCTTAGTAAAAAAACAATAAAAAAGTCTGATTTTATAATCAGACAAATCTAGCTATATTAATGGTGCCCAGTACAGGGGTCGAACCTGCACGAGTTGCCTCATAGCGTTCTAAGCGCTACGTGTATACCAATTTCACCAACTGGGCATTTAAAATTCTTCATTATTATATGAAATAGATTAAGTTAAATCAATCATAAAAACACATCATTTTATTTTTATAGACAATAATTATTGTATGAGTTAATATATTTATAATGTTATTAATATTAATAACTAGATTGGAGAAAAACATTATGAATGTAGGTGCGATTGTCGGTATTAGTATCGCTGCTGTTGTCTTATTAGTTTTGATCATTTTTGCTGCATCATACGTTAAGGCACCACCGGATACTGCAGTTATTATTACATGACCAAGAAAACAAAAAGTTCTTATTGGTAAAGCAGGTATTAGAGTTCCATTTATTCAAAGAATAGATAAGTTACCACTTAATCTTATTCAAGTAGATATTAAGACTCCAGATGCTGTTCCAACATGTGAGTTTATTAATATCTATGTTGATGGCGTTGCTAATATTAAAATCGGCAATACTCCTGAAGATATAGCTTTAGCTTCACAAATATTCTTACAAGAAAAACTTGGTGGTATTCAAGCGATTGCTAAAGAAGTTCTCGAAGGTAATATGCGTGAAATTATCGGTCAAATGAGACTTACTGAGCTTGTTCACAACCGTGATTTATTCGCTGAAAAAGTTAAAGAAAATGCTATGCAAGACATGGCTAGAATGGGTTTGCAAATTATTAACTTAACCATTCAAAACTTCTCAGATAAAGAAAACGTTATTCAAAACTTAGGTGTTGATAACATTACACAAATTCAAAAAGATGCTCAAATTGCTAGAGCAAATTCTGAAAGAGATGTTAAGATTGCTCAAGCTGCTGCTGCAGAAGCTGCAAACAAAGCAAATATTGATTCTCAAACAAAGATTATTCAACAAAATACTGATTATGCTTTGAAAAAAGCTGAATTAAAGAAACAATCAGATACAGCTCAAGCTAATGCAGACGCTGCTTATAAACTTGAGGAACAAAAGAGATTACAAGAAATTAACATTGCTCAAATTAACGCTGATATTGCTAAACGTGAAAGACAAGTTGAACTTGGAGAACGTGAAGTAGAACTTCAACAAAAGCAATTAGAAGCTGCTGTTAACAAAAAAGCAGATGCTGAAAAATATGCTGTTGAACAAAAAGCACAAGCCGAACTCTTCCAACGTCAAAGAGCAGCTGAAGCAGAATTATTTGAACTTCAAAAACAAGCTGAAGCACAAAAGATTCAAGCTGAAGCAGCTAAAATAGTTAAAGAAAGGGAAGCTGAAGCTAAGAAAATTGAAGCTGAAGCTGAACGCTTTGCTTCGGAACAAAAAGCTGCTGGTATTGAAGCAGTAGGTCAAGCTGAAGCTCAAGCTATTGAACAAAAAGCTGAGGCTATGAAAAAAATGGGCGAAGCTTCAGTTTTACAACTTATCCTTGATTCACACGTCTTGCCAGATATTGTTAAGGCAAGTAGTGAACCTCTTGCTGCTGCATATAGTCAAATTGATAACATTACTATGTACGGTGATGGAAATACGACTAAACTTGCAAGTGAAATTACTAATAACTCTTCACAAATTATTCAATCTGTCGAAAAGTCACTAGGTATTGACTTGAAGTCTGTTCTTGCAGGATATCTCGGCGGAAAACTATTATCAAAATCAAAAAAATCAGAAGATAAGAGTGAAGAAACACCAAAAGAAGAAAAATAAAAAAAGCGTCGCATTGCTGCGGCGCTTTTACTATGTTTAAATTTAGCTAATATACTGTGAATTTTCTTTGCTAAGTAGTTTTTCACTAATAGAAATTGAATCTAATATTAATTTAACAAGTTTTTCTAAAGTTGAATTGCTCTTAAAGTCACTTTTACAAACATAGTTTACTCTATTATCTAAAAGCAATTGTTCGACGACATCTTTCTTTTGAGGTTGATATACGGCAATTGATTTGCCATTCTTTTCTTTAATTAAAGTCATACAAGGAATATCAGTAATTCCGTCACCAAGATAAATCATATTTCTAAATTCTACGTGTTTTTCGTTGACTTTTTGGTTGACTGTTTTATCATCTATTAAATTAGTAACGCCCTTACATATTCTAAATAAGTATTGGGTTTTAAGAGTATAGTTAACAATACACTTAGGATAATAAGCTATACCATTTTGGTCATATAAAAATTCACAGCCATAAATTGCTTTGAATTCTTTTGCAATTGTGCTTCCTTCAATTATCTCTTTGTTGCCTGAAGAAATAATATAGTGTTCTAATTGAATACCTAAACTATCAGCGTATTGGTTTAAACGTTTAAACCAAGTTAAAACTCCTTCATAAAACTTAACGCTTTTTCCAAGACTATGTAAGTATTCTTGAGTAAGATCGATACCTTTTTCTTTACATTCTTTTATCATAGTATGAAGATAAGCTAATGTTGATTCTGTACCAGTCTTTTTGGCAAAGTCACCTGTTTCTTTCCAAAACTCAGCACTTGTCATACCTAAGTTTGGAATGAAAGAAAATGCTTGCATATCATCTGTTGCTAATGTCTTATCGAAGTCGTAAATAAGAGCTACTACTGTTTTTGTCATATGTTCACCTCATATCTATTTAAATATATTTTTTAAAAAAAAGCAAATAATTGAATTTATTTACGCTATTTTATGCTAAAAACAACTTTTTTATATTGTAATAGTATTAAAAAGCATTTTAATGTATAATTAAATTGTAAGGAGGCTATTTGTTATGAACAATAAAAATGTCAATCATGAAAAGACAAAAAAGAAGATTAAAATCATTGGTTTTATCCTTGTAGGATTAGGAGCTATCTTAACAATAATTGGTTTTATAGGCTTCTTTGCATCTATGGCTAATGGAGCATCAAGCATAGGATTATTTGCGTTCTCTTTTGTTGGATTGCCAATGCTAGCTATAGGAGCAATGTTATTACTCTTTGGATATAAAAGAGAACTTTATAACTATAACGTTGATGAAACATCCGCTGTGACAAATAAACATGTTCAAATGTTAAAACCATCATTAGATACAATAGCTGATTCATTTAACGAAAATAAGGATGACTATGTCATTTGTAATTCATGTGGTGAAAAGAATAGTAAAAATGCAAAATTCTGCAAAAAATGTGGTGCAGTTATAAAAATGAAATGCCCACATTGCGGTGAAGAAATAGATAGCGATTCCGAATTTTGCTCTCATTGTGGATCTAAAGTCAAATAAATAAAAATAAGGCCATGACTGCTTATTTAATTAATAAGAATCATGGTCTTTTACTTTGCAATAATTTTTGGAGTGCTCGATGAGAGTCGAACTCATGACCTTTGCCTTCGGAGGGCAACACTCTATCCACCTGAGCTACGAGCACAAAATAAAATGGCGCTCCCAAAAGGATTTGAACCTTCGGCCTAACGCTTAGGAGGCGTTTGCTCTATCCAGGCTGAGCTATAGGAGCACAAAACTAATTATAACAATTTCATCTCAATTTTTATAGGAAAACAAATCTTATTTTCCATATATATAGTGATGGTAAAAAATAATTTTCTGTCAGAAAGGAATTGTTATGAGTATTTTTAAATATATGTTTGTTTACAATTTTAAAAGAACAAGTATTAATCAAATTTGGTTAGAAAAATCTTAATTGTGAATACTAATTGATATTTATATGTTTTTGGCTTAAAAATGTTTTAAATTCATCAAAAGAGCAATCTGTGAATCCATTTTTATCTATGATAATAGGATCGGCATTTGTTACTAGCACTAAATAATTACCTACATAATATGTCTTTGTTATTCTTGAATATGAAACAGCATGCGAATTATCTTCCATAGTTATTTTTATGAAATCTTTATCAAATATATATTCAACTACATAGACATCTTTATTACCTTTTTTACCCCAAGATAAGGCTTTACCAAAAAAGTATATGCTATAAATAACAACGGCAATAACAATTATTATAGGTAAAATGATACCTAATATTTCATTTGTTGATCGATAGACACAAAATAAAACGACAGCAGCTATAATCGAAAAAATAGAATATGTAAGATATTTAGTTATTGATTGGCCACTTAATTGTATTTCCTTTTTAACAGTTAAGATAAATTCATCATTTAATTTTGTCTTATTTGTCATAGCATTCTCCTATTAATTTAATTTCTATAGCTAATGCGCCATATTTAGCAATTTGATCTTTTGAATAATATTGTTCCATATCTTTTGGGTCAGCTACTTCATTTTCTAAGTAACCTATAGAAGCCTTGGAGTGGTGTTTGTATAATTCATCAAATGAATTATACCTATAAAGATTTGTCACTAAAACTTTAAGCTTTAAAGAAGGGTCATCTCTATGAGTGAAAATTATATAATCATTTACTTTTAAGTTTTTTCTACGTTCGTCATCTAAGCGCATTTCGATATTCTTTTGCCTAGATTTTATCATTTTATATGGTAAATTAGCTAAATTCATATAATATATCATTTTATTCTCCAATCAATTGATAGTTTACAACAACATTAAAAATAATAAAACAAGATTATTTTAAAAGTAATATGAAAGGATAATATGAAAAAATATAAAATAATAGCATTGACAATATTTGCTGCACAATTATGTGTTTCAACATATATGCCAAGCAAAATTAATAATGAAAAAATAAAAAACTACAATAGTATTAATTTAAGAGATGAAAACAAAAATATATTTGATTACATGCCAGAAGTTACGATCAATAATGAAAGTCGTAAAGTAACTTTCTCTGATTTAAAACCATATGGCGAACCGATAGATTATTTTGAGTATGTTGCTAAAGTAAAAGGGATTGGTACGACATCTGAAGAAGGAAAAAATTGGTGTCGCGATAATCCTTATGATGTTGGTGATCCAGATGTTGATTATTATAACTGTCTACCATTTGAATTTGGCACAGAGAATAGCAACAAAATATATGAAATACCAAAAGCAAATAACAAAATAATTGTTTTGCGTTTGATTAATTTTCCAATAACGCAAGCTGATTGTTTATATGGCTATATTGAAGATTACAACAAGAGTTCTATGGATCAAGATTCTTATTTTGGTATGATAAATAATACAAATCAAAACTTAGATCAAATCGAAGATGACTCGTTAGAAAATAGATATCCTTTTTTTGATCAACTTCCATATGTTTATAGTCCTATCCCAAACTATTATGATAAAATCAACCCATTTATTGTTAACTTTATTGGAAAAATAGACTTTGATTTTATTATGGGATCTGGTGATTTAGATATTGAAATTTCTACTCTTTTAGATGAAATAGATGAATTAGGAACTTTTAAAGTCCAACCATATATTGTTGATGGATATCAGTATGACAATATAATGCATGATGGAGATAAAAAAGATGTATATGTCAATATTGATGATAAGTTAACTCAAGATCAAATTATAGAACAAGTAAAAGCACAAGATGTTTTAGGAAAAGAATTAAAAATAATTGTAGAAAGTTCTACATATCAAAATAATAAAGTAGGTAATTATAGTATTATTTTAAAAGCTACCGATTCATATGGACTAGAATCAAAAATAGAATTAAAAGTACATGTAATTGATATTACAGCTCCAAAAATTGTTCAAAATAAAGATGTTAGAATACCATATGGTCAAAAAATAACAGAACAAGAATTGCTAGCATACTTTACCATAACGGATAATGTTGGGGTAATTTCAAATAAATTTATTTTACCAACAGGATTTGAGTTTGATAAAGCATTAAGCTATGGAAAATATAATTTGACACTTGAATCAAAAGACAGTAGTTCAAATACAAAAAGATTTTCGTTTGTAGTAGATGTTTATGATGGTACTGCTCCTGTATTTAGTAGAAAAAATGGTCAAATCTCAGATCCAATTACTGTAGGATATTCTGAATCTTTAAATTACGATATTAATAATATTATTAATTTATTTGAAGCTGTTGATGCCATAGATGGAAACTGTGATATTTATCTTAAATCTGGAAGATTAAAAATGATAATAGGCTCTCATGTCTTAGTTTTAGGTGCTAAAGATAAGGTTAATAACGAAAGTACATTAAGTATAGTTGTAACTGTTGTAAATGATATTCCTCCTATTTTTATTTTAAGCGATAAGATTATTCAAACTTCACCTGCTAGACCATTAACAGTTGAACAAATTAAACAAGTCTTAGAAAATCATATTTTAAAGAACAATTTTGTAAAAAATATAGAATTTGATGCATCTGAATATTTAAAT
Organism: Clostridium sp. CAG:288; assembly: GCA_000437395.1. Taxonomy (GTDB): domain Bacteria; phylum Bacillota_I; class Bacilli_A; order RFN20; family CAG-288; genus CAG-288. The sequence continues at coordinate 184,315 of FR898192.1, forward strand.
AACACTGATGTTGAAGGCGAATATATAGTTAGCTATAGTTATTTAAATCAAAATAACGAAAAAGTTGAAGATACTTTTGAAATTATTGTTAAAGGTGATAGCCAAGCAAAAAATACTAGAGTTTCAATTTGGACAAAAATTAGAATCTTTTTTGAAAAGTTATGGAACTGGATTTGTGGCCGAGGATTTAAAGCAAACAGTGAATTATAAATTTTATTTGTTTAAAGCTTGATCTTTTTGCATCTTTTTCCAACAATAAAAACCATATAAATCGTTTATTAAAAACATTGTAAAACAAAAGATCATAGGTAAATATGATATGTTATCTATTGATGCAAGTGACCATAAAACAATTAATACAATATCGTTAAGCATATACGCTATAGCATAATATGGATTTCTTAGAAACATTAAAGCAGCTGCTAGGAAACTTGTCGCTATTGAAATAGTACTAAATATAATATTTGGAGTGTTAAAGTAACTAAGGACAAAGTAGAAAATTGTTGTAACAACAATAGTTGCAATTAATAAAAATAAAATTGATTTTCTTGTTAATTTTGCAACTTCTACTTGTCCTTTGTCTTTATAAGGATGTTTTAACCATGAAATTATGGATACTATCGCTATTGGCAAAGTCATGCATAAATATGTAATCATTTCACCATAGTAATGAAATTGAAAAGAAACTATTGCATATAAAATGCTAAAAACAACAGTTAATATTTGTCCAAGAATATGACCTTTAGCGACAAATATTAAACAAGTTACTCCAACTACAGGAGCAAGGATTGTGATTAGTTGATATTGACCACTAAGTAAATAAGAACTAATAACGACAACTAAAGAAATTATCCATAGTATAATTTCTTTTAAATTAAGAACTTTAAAAGTATTTTTCATAATAACCATATTATTTTGCATGCAAAAAGAATTTTATTCAAGCTTTTAATCTATTAAAGATAAACTTTTTAATGCGTTATAAATACCATCATTATCGTTGCTGTCAGTATGAAGCTTAATTAGCTTTTTTAATTCGTCAGGAGCATTATCCATTAAATAGCCTTTTGAAACTGTAGTTAACATTTCAAAATCGTTATAGTTATCGCCGAAAGCTATAGTGTTGTTTATAGAAATATTCCATAATTGACAAAGCTTGTGTATAGCTGTGGCTTTAGTTATATTTTTCTCCATTATTTCAAGTAATATTGGAGATGATTTAACAATTGAAAAGTTTGGGAAATTATCTTTAATTTCTTTTTCTATTTCAAGAATTTTATCTGGGTTACAAATACAAAGAATTTTATGGATTTCATCAGAAGTGATGGAATTTATATCTCCTTCAATTGATGTTGCTTCAACTATTCGTTCTTCGCGTTTTATTCGTTTATCTGTTCTATCTTTGACAACCCATTCATCAAAAGAATATAGACACCAAGTTAAATCAAAATTTCTTTCTTCAATGAAAGAAATTATTTTCCTTGCATTATCTTTATCCATACCTTTATGGTAAAGAACTTCTTTATTTGAATCTAAAATTAAGGCACCGCTATAAGATATTATAGAGCAATTAAAATTATTCTTTAGTAATATAGGATATATTCCAGATGGACTTCTTGCTGAAATAATTACAAATGGAACATCTTTTATTTGCATTTTTTTAATTGCTACTAAAGTGTTTGGAAGTACTTTATGATTTGAATCTAATAAAGTTCCATCGACATCACTAAACACAATCTTATCCATAAAAAACTCCTTTTGATATTTTTATTATATCAAAAAGAGTATAAATTTACTTTTATTTTCCTTCAGGTAATGCACCTACTATTTTATGATTAATATATAATTCTTCTAAATATTTACAATCATCTGATAAATCCAAATCTATTGCTTTAACAGCATCTTCAAAGTGATTAATTTTAGTAGCTCCAACAACTGGAGATGCAACTCCTTTTTTATAAAGCCAAGCTAGTGAAATTTGAGCCATAGAAACGTTGTATTTTTGTGCTAATTGGTTAACTCTTTCAATTATTTGCAAATCGTTATCTTTAGCTGAATCATATTTCTTTCTTAAAGTGTTGTCGGTTTTAGATCTTGCTGTATCTGTCTCCCAATTAAGATGAGTGAGATGGCCACCGGCTAAAGGTGAATAAGGAATTAAAGAAACATTATATTGATTACAAACAGGAATCATTTCACGTTCATCTTCTCTGTAAAGAAGATTGTAATGATTTTGCATTGTGGAGAAAAGAGTCCAACCATGTTCTTTAGCTACGACTTGCATATTATGAAATTGATATGCATACATTACTGAAGCACCAATTGCTCTTACTTTTCCACTTTTTACAAGTTCGTTTAAGGCTTCCATAGTTTCTTCTATTGGAGTGTCATAGTCAAATCTATGAATTTGATAAAGGTCTAAGTAATCAGTTTGTAATCGCTTAAGAGATTGATCACATTCTCTAATAATTGCTTCTTTTGAGAGTTTTCCTGGATTAAAATAAACTTTAGAAGCTATGACTACTTTTTCTCTAGGAGTATTTAATTCTTTTAAAGCATTTCCTATAAATATTTCGCTTGTTCCATGTGAATAAACGTTAGCTATATCAATAAAATTTACACCTAGTTCAAACGCTCTTTTAATTACTTTTGTCGTTTCTTCTTGGTTTAATGTCCATTCGTGGAAATCTTTAGATGGTTCACCAAATGACATGCCACCAATACATATTTTTTATACTTTGATACCTGTATTATCTAAAGTTGTATATTTCATAATTTCTCCTATTCTAACAACCAATTTTGTAATCTATTCTTAGTTTCTAAAGAATTAACTTTTCTACCTTGAATTGCTAATCCTTCTTTGATTAAGGTGCCTTTACAATGTCTTTGTAAAGCTTCAACACAATCACCTAAGCCACTTCCTTTATGTGTAGTAAAAGGTTTAATTATTTTGTTGGTGAAATCAAGAATGTCTAATTGTGAATATAATTCATATGGGTATTCGCCCCAGTATACTGGGCCACCTATATAGATAATAACGTATTTAGAAATATCGCTTATATATTCCTTTAATTTAGGTCTAGCGTTGCTTTCTTGGTATTCTTTTGCTTCATCACAGCACTTTGAATAATTTTTAGAGTATGGTATTGCTGGTTTGCATTTAAAAATATCAGCATTTCGTATTTTTTGTATTTCGTTTGCAATTAATTCAGTGTTACCAACTTTAATGTTTCCAACACCATAATTTTCATCAGCTCTTGAAAAATAAATAACTAGTTCTTTCATATTTTATCATTAATGACACAGTGTCAACTTGCTTTGATTATATTCTTTGTTTGACACTGTGTCAATAACTTATTATAATATTTCGATGAGGCAATAATAATGAAAAGAGCATGTACAGAAGAGCAAGTTAATATTAGAAAAGAAGAAATTATTAATACAGTTAGCAAAATGTTTGACGAAATGGATTATCAAAATATTTCAATGAAAACAATTAGTGAAAAAATATCAATTGCTAGATCTTCTTTATATTGTTACTATAATTCTAAAGAAGAAATAATGCTCGATGTTTTAAAAAATGATTATATTAAATTTTTAAAAACGATAATAGAAGATTTTGAAAAGAAAGATACTATTGAAGAATTAACTGATAATATAACTGATGCTTATATGAATAATTTAAGAGTTATGAAAATAATCTCTTTATATCTAACAGATATCGAAATTCATTGTTCACTTGAGAGTCTAGTTAATTTTAAAAAAGATTTTGTCACATATATGCTCGATTTAAAAAAATCAATATGCAAAAGATTTAATAATTTATCAGAAAAAGAGTCATTAATAATATATAATTCGTTATTAATGCTTACTCATAGTCTTTATCCTTTGATTAATCCTGTGGAGAATCAAAAAGAAGCAATGAGAATTGTTGGATTAGGTATTATTGAAGATGGTCGTGAATATTGCAAAAGTTATCTAACATATATATTTAAGAATGCAAAATAAAAGCTATAACTGCTGTCAAAGCAATTATAGCTTTTTTAAATATTATTTTCTCTTTTTAACGTATAATGTTCCAACTTGTTTTTTCATGAAAATTGAAGAAACAACAATACCTATAATACTAAATATTGCACTGATTACCATGTCTGTGACAAAGTTAGAAACAAATTCTGAACTATTTTGTAATAAATAAGAGAACGCGCTTAATGTACTCATATTGAGATTTTCATTAACAACTTCTGCTGCGACAGCGATTAAATAAACAACGAATGTTCCAGATATGGCAGCTATAAACGATAAGATACTCACCATTATTATTTTTGTAGTTGTTCTTTTGCCACCGAGTACATCGTAGAAAAAGCTTCCAATAAAAGGAATAAGTATGGCAATCCACGATGAAATAAGTCCAAATGCACCAATAATTACCCAAAGAATAAATCCAATGGCGCAACCTAATAATGCTCCTAAGAAGCCTTTTCCATAATTATTTGGTGTAGAATTGAATTTGTCTCTATTTTCTTCTTCTTTTTTATAAATTACATCGATACAATCACGATCAACTTTGATAGGTAATCCTTCAAAATCAATTGTTTGAGTTGGGTTTTCTTCTCCAACTTCTTTGCCACATAATGGACAATATTTGCTATTTGGAATGTTAATAGATTCTAGGAACTTTGTTATTTCTTCTAGAGAATCATCTATTTTTTTGAATCTTGAATTGTTAGTAAAATAAGCTCCAAAATTTAAACTTAAAGAATAATCGTTAATAAAATAAGAATTGATTTTAAGCTTTTTACGATTCATTTGAAGATAGTTTACTACTTCTTGTTTCTTGTCATTAAAATAAGCGTTTATTCTAATAAAATTAGACTCGTACGCTCCAGCCTTATAAGAAAAACTATAGTCATTAAAAGTGCCAATATAGGCGTTTTTCTCAAGCTTTATTACATGGTGCTTGCTTTCAAATTCACTTACAAAATTACTCATCGTTAAACCTCACTTTTGTTTATTTTATTTTATCAGTTTGTTTTAATATTTTCAATAAAATTGAATATAGTTTAAATAAATTTTATAAAACTAAAAAATATAAATTGTTGCTTGTTATTACTGTTTTAGGAATAACACTTTCCTCTTGTGGAAACAACAAAACTTCATCTACTAGTACTAATAGCAGTTCGACTTCTATTTCTACATCAACTTCAATAATTAATCCTTCTAGTTATTCATCATCTAGTCAAGAACCTAGTGGTGATTTAACTACTGTCGATGGTTACCGACTTGTAACAAGAGTTAACGAATTGGATAATGCTAAAAAGGTCATTATTGGAGCATATGATTCTAACCAATTATATGGAATGACTCCTAATGCAAAATCTGAAAAATTACCAGGGTATATTACAGGTGAATCTTTAAAAGAAGTTAACGACCACAAGGATATTAAAGATATTACTATAACTGCAGTTTGGGATTTATCTAAGACTTGTAATTCTTATAAATTTAGTATTGGTGGAAAAGAAACATAACTTGAATTAAAAGACGAAGAGTTTGTAACAGTTCAAATGCCAGTCAACGGAACAAGCTTTACACTTAGAGCTTATGGTGATACTGGATATGTTGCATTTACATCAATTAAGTGTTATTTGGCTGATTAAAAAGTAAAAAATAAAAGGCTATTATTTCTTACAATATATTTCAAGTATAAAGTGAGAATATAATAGTCTTTTTAAAACTATTTGATAGTCTTATACGAAATCATTACAGCTCCGCTTTCAAATGATTTGACTTTATTTAATTGCAATGGAATAACATCGCTATTTTCATCTAATCCATCAAATAAAGTTGTGTAACCTATACGTGCATCTATTCCAGCTCCAATAAGCAAAACAATTTCATCAAGAAGATTAGCTTTTAAAAATGCTGTATTGATTTTTGAACCTCCAACAATTCCTAATCTTTTAACATTGAATTTATCAAATAAAATTTCAGAAGCTTTAGCTAAGTCGATATTATCTTTTCAAGAGACGATCCAAGATATATTTTTGCTATCTAAGTATTTTAGGCATTCTTTGTTAACTGTTTGGCTTGTGATAATAATATGAGGATTCTCATAGTTGTTATCATTATCCCATAATAGTCTTCCCTTTGTGTCGACTATTATGTCATATCCATCTGAATCAGTTTTTTTAGAAAAACAATCGTGGTCTTCTTTCGCTATATCTTTAGCAATATATTCTCCAGGTAAAGCTAACTCTAGTTGAGCAGTTATTCTTCCACTTAATGTTGAAGGAATATTTAATTCGTCTAACTTTTTGTAGTAATCTTTAACTCCATTTAATTTTGATGTCATAGCACAATCTATTCTTCCGTCGGTTGAGGTCATCATGTAGCAAAAAATATGTGGTTTATTCATTTTTAACTTCTTTTATTAATACCATCATGAATTTATAACCTAAAGTTTAGTTTAGGCTAATAACAAATTTTAATTATTTAATTAGATATTTTTAGCGATTAAAAAATAAGAGATCAAAATGTATGATAAATACTAGCTTTTTTGACACTTTTAGTAATATAAGTGTTAAATGAGCATTAACATTTAAAATAAAAAATAATTGATTGATTTATTATATATATATATAATTAAATTAGAAATAAAAAATTAGTTAGAAATTTGTAGATAGATGTTGTTTACTTAAAAGATGGCAAAAAATATAAAACATAAAATTGATAAGGAGGATATTATTTTATGAAAAAAGTTTTTCCAATAATGCTTAGTGTGCTATGTTTAGCTTCTTGTACTAAAACGGGCGATAACAAATCGTTTTATTTAGCCAAAAATTTAGATGCTAACTCAAAAGTTGAAGCTACAACTACACATGTTGAAAATGTTAATAACTTTTTAGCTGATAGTATTAAATCGATTAATGGTATGTATGATAATGAAAATTTAGTGTTTTCACCTTTAAGTTATTATATTTCCTTAGCTTCTATTTATGGCTTAACGTATTCTAATAGTTCATTGGATAATTTCTTAATTAAGACAAATTTGAATAGTAAAGAAGAGATTAAAGACTATGTTAGAACTATTATGACTAATTCCAATATGGAACAAAAATATGATGAAAATAATATAGCAACTAAAGAAAGAATATCAAATTTAATGGTTGGCAATATTGACAAATTATCAAAAGATTCGTTGGCATCTTGTACCGATGATTTCTTCACATCCTTTATTAATAACGATAAAAATATGAAGAAGAATGTTGATAAATGGGTTAAAGAAGAAACGAATGGATTACTTGATGGCTTGAATTTATCGTTGGAAGATAATGATGTTGGATTTGTTTCTGCACTTTATTTTGACAGCTTATATGGTATGCAATTATCAGAAGAAAAAGGTTTGTTTAAAAATAATAGATGTACTGTTATGAGTGGTGATTCATATACAAATTATCATATTAGTACAACAGATTATGAAGCTGTTTCTTTTGATTTATCTAGCATAGAAAATCGTGGAAATTATAAAATTCATTTTGTAAAAATGCTAAATAATAATTCTATTAAAAATCTATTGAGTAAGTATTCTTTTACTGAGTTATTTAATGGAAACAATAAAGAAATTAATAGAGAAAAGTATTCCATTAAATTTCCAAAGAATATTCAAAATAGTGAAATTGATTTGATAAAACTTGCTAGTGCACAAGAGATACCTTTTGTTAATTTTGAGTTTTCAAAAGATAAAACTGATTTGCCAAGTCACTCAATAGTTAACTTTAAGCAAAATAACAAAATTATGTTTACAGATACTGGCGTAAGATGTTCTTCAACTAGTGCATATTATTCTGTACCAACAGAAAATCCAAATTTCGAATTTATTTTAGATAATGATTTTGCCTACACAATTGAAGATCCTAATGGATATATTATTTATTATGGTGTTACAACTAGTGTAAATCAAAATTTCTAAATAAATAATAAAATTAAAAGTTGTTCTAATTATCTTAGTTAGTTCAACTTTTTTTATTTAAGAAATTATTAGTGTATTTAATTGATAATAAAAGAATCAATTTTATTTAATAATTCTTTGTTTTCTGTAACTTTATCATCCATTTTTAGATTAAATTTATGTCTTTCAATTTTTAAAATTTTACTATTATCTCCATTAACTAGTTGCAATAAAGTAGGAATAAATAATGGTGTTTCTTCTTCACTACCAAATATGGCTATTATTTTTAATTTCTTTAGAAACGTATTCCACTTATTGCTATTATTATTAAAAAAGTCTTGCATTCTTTCAGAAAAAATAAAATATAAAGATGAAGGATTAGAACAATACATTGGAACTAATAAAATAATATTTTTATATGTTAATGATGTTTCAATTAAACTGTATATTTCATCGTCTCTATATTTGCATGCTCCTTTAAAGCACTCGTAGTTACAATTAGAGCAAAGATTGTATGATATATCTTTAAAAGGAATAAAAGTATCTTTTTTGTTCATCAAATGGTGAGCAATATCAAAACAATTTCCTTCAGCTCTTCCACTAAAGGAAATATAAATATTGCTGTTTTTGTCATGAGCATTAGAGATGTTTGTATTTTCATCATCAACAATTGATTTTAAATCAATGTTATATTCTTTAATTAATAAAATAAGTTTATCATAACTAATATCATTGATTCCTTTTTCGATTTTATTAATAGATGATCTTGATGTATAACCTATTTTTTTACCGAATTCCTCCTGTGACATTCCTAGCGATAATCTTAACTTTTTTACTTTATTTCCAATTTTACTTTCCATTTTACTTTCCTTAATCTAAGAAGTTCATAATAAGTTTAATCATGACGTCTTTTTCTTCAGGCCTTGATTCTGCAGTTAGTATAGTAATTGCAACTAATGTATCGTTAGCAATTATTTTTTTGCCGCCTTTTATTAAAGCGTGATTTTTATTTAAAAATTCTAAAAATAATGTTGCTGCTATTCTTTTGCATCCATCAGCAAATGGGTGATCTTTTACTAAGAAATATAGTAAATGAGCTGCTTTTTCTTCTAATGAAGGATAAACTTCTTGTCCAAATACATTTTGATAAACTGCAGCAAGAATACCGTTTAATTTTCCTTCTTCCTTCTCGACTCCAAATACAGATGATGTTGTTTTAAACTTCATTGAATCAATTATTGTTCTACAGTCGGAATATGTCAGTTTATATATCGATTCATTTCCTTTAGGTTTAATTAAGCATTGATGATCGTAATTATCTAATAAGTCTAATGCTTTTGTATATTCCTCTATAACATTAACTAGTGCTTCTTGTTCAATATTTAATGATGAAGCAAGCATTTTATTTTGTATTTCGATCGTTTTATTTAATGCTGAAATTCTTTTTTGATTTATAGAATAACCTTGAATTAAATATTCTTTTAATATTTTATTTGCCCATTTTCTAAAAAGAATACCTTTTTGTGATTTAACTCTATATCCGACGGAAATAATCATATCAAGGTTATATATTTTTATACGACGATTGACTTTTCTATTTCCTTCAATTTGAACTACCGAGGATTCCTCGATAGATGAAATATCTAATTCATTTTCTTTTAATATATTTTTAATATGTAAGCTAATGTTGTCTATTGAAACTTCAAATAGTAGCGCCATTTCTTTTTGAGTAATCCAAACTGTATCGTTATCTATATCTGCTCTAACATTAATTTCAAAATTATTATCAGTAAATTTAACTAGTTCAAATTTGTCCATAAAATTACACCTCAAAAACATCATATGATAATGTAGATAAATAATCAACTTATAAATATATTTTTTATCTTTTCCTAATCACTTGACTTTCGAGCCTCTTAGAGTGATAGATAGACACCATAGTCAGGAGGTACGAAATGAGCCAAAAACAAGCACAGTCAGAAACAAAATATAGATTATTGGTTTTGATATTAAAAAACCTTATTGAAGAAGGTCACATCACTGAAGAGAAAATCAAATCCATCCGCAAGGCAATCTCTAAAAAATACAGGCCCGTTATAGGTTGGCTAGAGGCTAACGAATGAGAAAGACAATTACTCAAATAGCAGCAAAACCAAAATCAAAAAGCAGCTCGCAGGTATGGCAGAGAAAGCGAGTCGTGGCATATACTAGAGTTTCAACGGAACAGGATGAGCAGTTGAATAGCCTTGCCGTGCAGCAAAGGTATTTCGAGGAATTTATAAACAAGAATCCAGAATGGACAAACGCGGGCATTTACTATGATGATGGCATCAGCGGCACAAGCCTCAAAAAGCGAGATTGCTTTAATAGATTGATATCTGACGCTATCGATATCAAGGCTTTCCAGAAATACCATGGACGTCCTTTAAACCATCCGAGCATTGAAATCCAAAGGCGTTACCGTGTTTTTTTGAGAAGGAAAATATCGATAGTATGGATATGAAAAGCGAATTCATCCTAACCGTAATGTCATCACTGGCTCAGGAAGAATCGCAATCATTATCAGAAAACATAAAGTAGGGAAAGCGCAAGATATGTCGTGAAGGCAATGTGTACGTGGCATATTCCCAATTTCTCTGATATAAGCGAGGTGGCAAATACGAACTTGTGACAGACAAGGAACAAGCCAAAATTGTCAAATTGATCTACAAGCTTTACCTTGAGGGAGATACCCTACAAAAATCGCAAAGGCATTAAACGAATCAAGCATACCGAGCCCTAAAGGCATAAAATGGACGAAAAACGTAATCGTCAACATATTGTCAAATGAGAAATACTGCGGTGATGCCATTCTTCAGAAGTCCTTTGTCGTAGATTTCATATTCCACGCCACAAAAAAGGACGAGGGCGAATTGCCACAGTACTACGTAAGGAACGACCACCCAGCAATCATAAAAAGAGCCACTTGGGACGAAACCCACATGATTGAGAACCATTTTGTCGTGATTAAAACATCGCGAAGATATCTTGCAACTTTTCTTGCCTCTTCGTTGATGGTTTCTAGGTTTGCGTAATCTATGCCGATATCACTGATGTTGGAAATGTTGACAACCGAAACGTTACCACCTTCTGCTTTTTCTGTTATTGCCTTACCTCTGAACACTTCCGCCACCTCATTGTCCCGTAGCTTTTTTCTATTATATAACTTAAGCGTTATTAATTTGTCCTTGTAGGTTTACCATCTCTTGACTCAAAGTGTCGTTCGAGCCTTTGCCACAAAGAAACCTTTGCTACAATGATAGTTCGATTGCTCAGTTCATTTTATAGTAGTTTGTGTAAACCATATTACGGGTAGAATCCGCACTTTCGATAAACATCTTGAATTTATATTGGTCGGAATCAGTGTCTAATTCATATCGAATTTCAAAAATCCAAACTGAGCCTTTTGAGAAATAGCCGTTTTCCAAGGTGTTGTTCATTACATAATAGAAACTATATAATTTGCTAGGATTGTCATCGAAAAAATCGTTCAAGTTACTCTTTTGCTCTATGATGTACCAGTTCTCGTTTGTGCTCCTATTATATTTTTCGATTCTCGGTACACCGAACATCCCGGCGTAATTGGTTTGGAAGTATGAGAAATACGTCTCGGCGTTTGCATTAAACGTTGCTTCGTCCGGGCAAACTTGCGAAAACGAATAGCCACCGTTAAACCAAGCATCGCTTGAGTTTATTTCTCCAGACAAGCCAGTCGGCGCAGTCAGGCCTGCAAGTCCTTTTTCCGATAGTTCTTCTTCGGTAAACCATTTTGTCCTATCGTGGATTTTTTTGCTTACTCCGCTGCTATCGCCACCTCCACACGCTACCAATCCGACACAAGCTACCGCTAGAAACATTGCACAACAAATAATATGCGTTCTTTTCTTTATCATGTTGCTAACCTCCCACGTGACTGCTAACCAGTCTTGTAACATTTCCACTCTATTTGAATTCTTTCTACACACTTAATTTCAACACTGAGTCATTAAGTTTATTTAATTGTAGTTTATTTATATATTTTTTTCAATAAGCGTTCAATAGAGCCCATAATCGTTTATTTGTTATGACAACCGTTGACAAATAAAATCATAGAAACGCACAAAATAAGAATTTAAAATTTTATGTATTAAAGTTCGAGTGTTCGAACCTACGGTAAGAATCAAACTCCCGTAAAAATTAAAAAAGTTTGACACATGTCTACTTTTGATTGGCTAGTGCAATTTGTGTCAAACCTATGCTTTTCTTATGTGTAAGGTAACCGATTTTAATACAATTTGCATACAGTAATTAAATTTTGCGTACAGTCAGTGAAAAATGCGTACAGCAAATAAATGAAAACCTCCCAACGTTGTGGGAGGTCAAAGTAACTGTTTCAGTTACCGAATGTGCTCTTTCTTTTACATAACGAGCCAAAGGTATGGCGCTAAACTCGGACTCTCCATAACTTTGAGTCGTTTGGAAGCATTCTAGACTGCTCGGTTAAATTATACAATTTTTTTGTAGTAAGAAACAAATAAAAATTCTAATTCAAGTAACAAAAAAGCTTACTCAAAAAACAATCTCTCTTAAGCAGGTTTTCAATTAATTATTATATAAAATATTTAAGTAGACACCTATTAAAAATTCTTTAGACTTTTTTATTAACACACTAATCGTTAAGTAACTAGTCTCAATTATTGCTTACTCAAATCTCCATCGGAGCAGTGAATGGTGAAATTGCCGGTGTTGAGATACCAATTATCACCTTTTGTAATGCTATTCCATTGTTTCTTTTTGTCTTTATACTCAATGCTCGTAAGTAAACTGCAAGCTAAGAATGCATATTCACCTATGGATTGTACATTTGCCCCGATTGCCACGCTCGAAAGGTTGGTGCAACCAGAGAATATATAACCACCCAGAGAGGTTACAATTGTAAGGTGCTCTAGGGAAACGTGTTGCGGAAGTAACCGAAATTTTCGCTCGGATACCTCCGCTACGTTTCCTTTCATTGAATCACGTCGATTATTTCATGACTATAATAATACCAAAACGCTATTGCTTGCGATTGAACGGCGTCCTTCGTTGCCTTTTGCCTTACGAGGAAGACAAAGCCTTTCACACGCATTGCATCGTTTGGCATAATCTCCCAGACGTGGGATTCTTGCAAATTCAGCATTGAAGTCCACCCATTCACCGAAGGCTTTCCTCCGTTTTCTTCCAGTTCCAAAAGATCACCGTAGACGGACTTTCCTCCGTCATCATGGTTTTTCAGATATCTTTCGTTGTACGGTATCACCTTGTATTCCAGCCCTAAACCAGCAACCGTTGTTTTTTCCTCTTCGGTCAATTCTCTTATATAATGACGGTATATTTTCTCGCTCTCGTCCCAATCACTTGCTGGGACGCCTATGTTCACAATGCGCGGATTGCTTTTGTGGTAATAAAACACGAACCTTTTTTCGTCTTGCGTTTCTGCATCGTGAGATAACTTAACGCCCGAAGAATCAACGTCTCGACTAAACAGGCAGGCAACACTATGAGAAATTGCATTCTGTCGTTTCGATTTCAAAGTGTAAGTCTTTTGCTCGGATGCGGCGCTTGCCTTGTAGTAGTAATTTTTAGGCGTGCGCACGGATACGTTTATCGTAGTCCCAGGTTGAAAAATCTGTTCGTCTCCTGTACTGTATTTTGTTATGTTTGTATATATGTTTGTATATTCTTCTTCGTAAAACGAATAGAGAATGTTGTAAATTCCGTTGCCGGGCATTGTTTCAATCGAGTTGTTATAAAAACAGATATACCAATTACCTCCGTTTACTGAAAACTCCAATTGTTGAGCCGCGTCTTTATCCTGTAAGTAATCGCCAAGATTCCCTACCTCAACGTAGACTTCTCCCGTATGGCTCTGCCAAATCTCTTCTATCGTCGGGGTTATCTCTCTGTCTTTCAGTTTTATTCCGCACGCGGAAAGCGTTGCAACTGCACAAATAACAAGTTCAATTGTCAGACAAACACTTAAACCTCTCTTTTTCATAACGAAAACCTCCTTTTGTTATTATCCATTCAAATCGTTTTGTCTTGCATAATCGTAAAATTCTGTTTGTTGTTTAAAAATAGTCGAATCAGCCTACCTTGATACCAATAGTTGCAGTCTGTTCCGGAGCCACAGAACGATATATGTGGCTTCTTTTCCATTCGGTTTCCACCGCTTTTCTTTATTTTATTATAACATTATACAATATTTCGATGCAACACTTGGAATTTATGGGGCCTCTCCAAACAAGAAATTTTATTTAAACCCTTTCGTTCCGTAGTAACATTTAAGAAATAAAAAAGCCCTGCAAAAGCACCTAGTGGTACTTCTACAAGGCTGACTTCTAGCTTGGCAGATAGTGCAAAAATCCATTTATGCCAACAAAAAAGGTTCAATACTATTGCATCAAACCTACAGTCTAATAATGGTGGGGACAATGAGATTTGAACTCACAAGGATTTCTCCACTAGATTCTGAGTCTAGCGCGTATACCATTCCGCCATGTCCCCGTATGAATAATATTATTGCATTAATACTTAGTTTTCAACTAAAATAAAATATAATTTATACAAGAGGTAATTATGACACAATTTGAAAAAAGAAACATTTCGATGATGATGGACTTGTATGAAATGACAATGGCCAACGGATATTTTAAAGATTATAAAGAAGATGAATGGGTTGTATTTGATGTCTTTTATCGAAAAAATCCTGATGAAGGTGGATTTGCTATTTTTGCTGGATTAGAGCAAGTTATAGATTATTTAGAAAACATGCATTTTTCTAATGAAGATATTGAATATTTAAGATCTTTGAATTTATACAGCGATGAGTTCTTATCATGGCTTAAAGAGTTCAAGTTTAAAGGTGATATATACGCTATAGATGAAGGTACAATTATGTATCCAAATGAACCAATTTTAACTGTATACGCTCCTTTAATTGATGCTCAATTGATTGAAACAGCGATATTAGCTGAAATAAACCATCAATCATTGATTGCGACTAAGACTAGAAGAATAGTTAAATCTGCTAAAGGAAGAGCTGTATCCGATTTTGGCGCTAGAAGAGCTCATAATGTCGATTCAGCAGTATATGGTGCTAGAGCTGCATTTATTGGTGGCGTAAATAGTACTGCAACGGTTTTAGCTGGGCAAATGTTTAATATTCCAGTTAGTGGAACAATGGCCCATAGTTGGGTTATGTATCATGATAATGAATATGAAGCGTTCAAAAAGTTTGCTGAGATATATCCAGATAATGCAATTTTGTTGGTAGATACATATGATGTTTTACATTCAGGAGTACCTAATGCGATAAGAGTCGCTAAAGAAGTTTTAATGCCAATGGGAAAAAGATTAAAAGGTGTTAGATTAGATTCAGGTGACTTAGCATATTTATCAAAAAAGGTTAGAAAAATGCTTGATGAAGCGGGTCTAAATGATTGCATAATTGTCGCATCTAATAGTCTTGATGAATTTACTATAAAATCAATTATTGAACAAGGTGGTAAAATCGATTCGTTTGGAGTTGGTGAAAGACTTATCACGGCTAAGAGTGATCCAGTTTTCGGGGCTGTTTATAAGCTTGTTGCTGTCAATAAAGAAAAAGCATGTATGCCTAAAATTAAAATATCTGAAACTTTTGAAAAAATTACAAATCCAGGTCATAAAAAGCTTTGGAGAGTATATGATGAAAACAAAAAAGCAGTTGCTGATTTAATAACTTTATATGATGAAACTCCTGATTTTTCTAGCCCATATTATTATGTTGACCCAGCAAAACCTTGGAAAAATAGATGCTTTGAAAATTGTACTTTAAAAGAGCTTCAACATTTAGTAATGAAAGATGGAAAGAGATTATATAGATCTAAACCACTTAATGAAATTAGAAAATATGTCTCTGATCAATTAGAAAATGAAATATGGGAAGAGGAACAAAGATTTGAATTTCCACATCATCACTATATTGATATGAGCCCAGAATATTATAAAATGAAAATGGAGCTCTTAACTGAAGCTCAAAAATCAAATAACAAAAAGTAATTGTAAAATTAATTTGGCCGGTAGTAAAATACCGGCTTTTAATTACTTATTGTAGTGACTAAATTTCAATTTTATGCCATACTTAAATAAGAAACTAGAAAACTAGCTCTTTTTATTTTATGGGGGATTTATGGCTAAATATATTTTTGTAACTGGTGGTGTTGTATCAGGAATAGGTAAAGGCATTGTTGCCGCTTCAATTGGTAGACTTTTAAAAAGCAGAGGACTAAAAGTCTTTATGCAAAAGTTTGATCCTTATATTAATGTTGACCCAGGCACCATGTCTCCATATCAACATGGTGAAGTTTTTGTAACTGATGATGGAGCAGAAACTGATTTAGACTTAGGTCACTATGAAAGATTTATCGATGAAAAATTATCTAAGGCATCAAACATAACAACCGGAAGAATATATCAAACTGTTATTGAAAAAGAACGTAGAGGAGATTTTTTAGGTAAAACAGTTCAAGTCATTCCTCATATTACTGATGAAATAAAAAGACAATTAAGAAAAGCAGAGGAATCATCAAAAGCAGATATTATTATTACTGAAATTGGTGGTACTGTTGGCGATATTGAATCTTTGCCATTCTTAGAGGCTATTAGACAATGGCGTAGGGAAGTCGGAATAAATAATACTTTTTACGTTCATGTAACTTTAATTCCGCATTTAACTGCTACGGATGAATTAAAGACAAAGCCTACACAACATAGCGTTAAAGAACTTAGATCGTTAGGGATTCAACCTGATATGCTTGTTTTACGTACTCCAAGAGATCTTGACGATGAAATTAGAGATAAAATTGCTGGCTTTTGCGATGTAAATATTAACTCTGTCATTGTTTGTAAAGATGCAAAAATCCTTTACGAAGTTGCTACAAATTTATACAAACAAAATATTGATTCAATCATCTGTGACTACTTTGGTTTAGAAACTAAGCCAATTGATTTGACAGAATGGAATGAATTAATTAGAAAAGTTAAACATATGAATGGCAAAATTAGAATTGCTTTAGTTGGTAAATATGTACAACTACACGATGCTTATATAAGTGTTGCTGAAGCTTTAAAGAGCGCTGGCTATGAAGTTGGAAAAGAAATTGAAATAGATTGGGTTCAATCTGATCACTCTGACGATCCTGAATTTCTTGAGCACCTCAAGCAAGCTGATGGCATTTTAGTACCTGGTGGTTTTGGATCTAGAGCGACAAACGGAAAAATGAAAGCAGCTAGATATGCAAGAGAAAATGGAATACCATATCTTGGAATTTGTTATGGCATGCAATTAGCTGTTATCGAATTTATGAGAAATGTCGTTGGAATCAAAGATGCAAGTTCAACAGAAATCGATCCTGCTACATCAGAACCAGTTATCGATTATTTACCAGATCAATACGAAGGATTAAATTTAGGCGGAACATTAAGACTCGGAAGCTTTGAATGTAAGTTGAAAGAAAATAGTCTTGTTAGAAGTTTGTATGGCACTGAAATAATTCACGAAAGACACCGTCATAGATATGAATTTAACAATAAATATAAAGAAATTTTAGAGAAAAACGGGATGAAAATTACTGGTGTTAACCCTGTTTCTGGTTTAGCAGAGATAGTTGAGATACCACAACATCCTTTCTACGTAGGATGTCAATTTCATCCAGAATTCCAGTCAAGACCTACTCGTCCTCATCCATTGTTCTTAGGTTTTATTAGAGCAGCAAATGAGAGAAAAAAGTAATTAATTTACTATTATCCTATTATATACACGTGCGTACGCGTATAAAAAGCATAAAGAAAACGCTATCATGGAAGAGCCTAAAAACTCTTCCATTTTTTATAAAAAAGTGTTGACTTAATCAGCTATATGGTATATATTTGTAAGGCTGGTATTATGCCAGCACGCGTTGACGTGTGAGATTGTCGAAACGCCCATAAGGGTTGTCATGTGTTCGAGAAATTCACACCGAGCGAAGTCTAGCCAGATTTTAGACAAGGAGGAAAACATGGCAAAAACAAACAACATTAGAGTTCGTTTGAAGGCTTATGATCACAAGATCCTCGATCTTTCAGTTCAAAAAATCATCGAAGCCGCAACGAAAACAGGTGCCACTGTTGTTGGCCCAATCCCGCTCCCAACTGAGAAGCAGGTTTACACAATCTTACGTTCACCATTTGTCCACAAGGATTCACGTGAACAATTTGAAATCAGAACACATAAGCGTCTGATCGATATCGTCAAGCCTACAAAGCAAACGATCGATACTTTACAAAGACTCGATCTTCCTAGTGGCGTCGATATCGAGATTAAATTATAGTAGGAGGTTACCATAATGAAATCGATAATCGGCAGAAAGATTGGTATGACTTCTGTATTCGCTAATGATGGAACTATGTATCCAGTAAGTGTCGTTGAAGTATTACCAAACGTTGTCATCCAAAAGAAAACCGTCGAAAACGATGGTTATGAAGCTCTTCAAGTTGCTCTTGAAGAAAAGAAAGAGAATAGAGCTAACAAGTGTGAAAAAGGTATCTTCGCCAAAGCAAACACAACTCCAAAGTATGTAATTGCTGAAGTTAAAGGTGATGAAATCTATGGTCACAATGTTGGTGAAGCAATCGACTGTTCAATCTTTGCTGCTGGTGATATCGTTGATGTCACAGGCACAAGCAAAGGTAGAGGTTACTCTGGTGTAATCAAGAGATATGGTAAACACATTGGTCCAAAAGGCCACGGTTCAGGTTACCACCGTCAAATTGGTTCTTTAGCTACAAACGGACGTTGCAACAACCGCGTTCACCCAGGAAAGAAAATGTCAGGTCATCATGGCAACACAACAGCTACAATTTTAAATCTTACAGTTGTTAGCGTTGATGCTTCCAAGAACTGCATCTTAATCAAGGGCGCTATCCCAGGACCAAACAAATCAATCGTCAAGATTAGATCTGCTGTTAAAAAATCAGGCAAAGTTGATGTTAAACCATTAGTTAACTATGCCGAAGCCAAGTAATGAAGGAGAAAGCAATGAATATTATAAATAACAACATTGAGTTGCCAGTTCTTAATTACGAAGGCAACCAAATCGATACAGTTAAATTAGCTGAATGGATCTTCGGTGTTGAATCTCATGAAGATGCTGTTCAATTAGCAGTTAAAGTTGATTTAGCTAATCGTCGTCAAGCTACTGCCAAGACAAAGACAAGATCTGAAGTCTCTGGTGGTGGTAAAAAACCTTGGAGACAAAAAGGTACAGGTAGAGCAAGAGCTGGTTCTTCCAGATCTCCATTATGGAGACATGGTGGTACAGTCTTTGGCCCAACCGGAACTCAAAACTACAAGCTTAAGATGAATAAGCAAGTTCACTTCTTAGCTCTTGCAAGTGTCCTTTCTGACAAAGTCGCAAGCAACAACTTAGTCGTTGTCACAGATGAAAAATTTGCAGAACCAAAGACAAAGAAATTTGCTGAAGCTCTTGCAGCTTTAAAAGCTGGCAAGAAAGTCTTATTCGCAATCGAAGAATACGATGACAATCTTGTCAGAGCAGCTTCTAACATTCCAGGATTATTCCTTGTTAGTTGCGACAACATCAGCGTCTATGATGTTTTAAACGCTGATACAGTCATTATGACTAAAGCTTGCGCCACATGCCTTAGCGGCGAATGTGACTGCGAAAACGAGGAGGTCAGTGAATAATGCCACGCGCAAAGAAAGTTGAAAAGGTTGAAGAAACAACCACAGCTGAAGTTAAATTCAGAACTGCAACTGTTCGTGACTACGAAATTATCGTCGCACCAATCGTTACAGAAAAAACACAAAATCTTCAAATTAACAATAACACTGTTATAGTTGAAGTTGCAAAAGACGCTGATAAAGATGAAGTCAAATCTGCATTTGAAGCAATCTTCTCAGTAAAAGTTGACAGAGTCAACATCGTTAACGTCGACAGAAAAGAAAAGAGAGTCGGCCGTTACAACGGATTTGTTAAAGGCTATAAGAAAGCTATTGTCAAAGTTAACAAGAACTACAATCTTGCTGAAATTGCCAAAGCTTCTAACGCTGAATAATCCGAACGCAAATTATAGGAGAAAATTATGGCAATAAAAACATTTAAACCAGTAACTCCAGGCTTACGTCACCGTACAGCTTCTACATACAATGAAGTTACTAAGACCACTCCTGAAAAAGCATTAACCGTCAGCCTTAAGA
This sequence comes from Clostridium sp. CAG:288, assembly GCA_000437395.1. GTDB lineage: Bacteria > Bacillota_I > Bacilli_A > RFN20 > CAG-288 > CAG-288. The sequence goes on from FR898192.1 coordinate 204,558, forward strand.
AAACAGGCGGTAGAAACAATTCAGGTTATATCACCTGCCGTCACGTCGGTGGTGGTCACAAGAGAAAATACAGAGTTGTAGATTTCAAGAGATCTTGCGAATTACCAGCTACTGTTAAGGCTATTGAATACGATCCAAATCGTAATGCTCGTATCGCCCTCGTCTGCTATGTCAATGGTGTTAAGAGTTACATCTTAGCCCCAAAAGATATTAAAGTCGGCGATGTTATTACATCCGGTAAAGCCGGAGATATCAAACCAGGAAACTGCATGGAAATTGGTTCCATCCCTGAAGGTATCTTAATTCACAACATTGAACTTCAACCTGGCAAAGGTGGACAAATGTGTCGTGCAGCTGGTACTTCAGCACAAATTCTTGGTAAAGAAGATAGATATGCTTCATTAAGATTAGCTTCTGGTGAAGTTAGAAAAGTTTTACTTACTTGCCGTGCTACAATCGGTACAGTTGGTAATGAAGATTACAACCTCGTTCACTTAGGTAAGGCTGGCCGTACCAGATGGTTAGGCACCCGTCCAACAGTTAGAGGTTCTGCTATGAACCCAAACGATCACCCACACGGTGGTGGTGAAGGTAAGTGTCCAGTTGGTCGTGATGCTCCTCGTACTCCATGGGGTAAGAGAGCTATGGGCGTTAAGACCAGAAAGCAAAAGAAGAGTTCTACACGTCTCATTATGAGAAGTAGAAATGGCAAATAAAGGAGGAAGATATGTCACGCAGCTTGAAAAAAGGACCATATTGCGATCCTAAATTATTAAAGAGAGTTGAAGCTATGAACGCTTCCGGTAAGAAGACTGTTATTAAGACATGGTCACGCCGTTCAACAATCTTCCCACAATTCGTCGAAAACACAATCTCTGTTTATAATGGTAAAGCTCATGTCCCAGTGTATGTCACTGAAGATATGGTTGGCCACAAACTCGGCGAATTTGTTCCAACGAGAACATTCAAGGGTCACACATCCGGTGATGATTCTCAAGGTAAATAAGGAGTAAGGAAACATGGCTAAGAAGAAAAAAGAAGAAGTAATCGAAAATAAGCCATTACGTGATGAAGCAGTTGCTATCGTTAGAAACGCTGGTGTTACTCCACGTAAAGCTCGCTTAGTTATCGATCTTGTCAGAGGCAAAACACTTGTTGAAGCCTATGACATCTTAAACAATTTAAATAAAGCAGCTTCACCAATTGTCTTAAAACTTATTAAGTCTGCTGAAGCAAACGCTGTTAACAATTTCAAAATGGATCCTGAAAGCTTATACATCAAAACCATTTATGCTGGTGATGGTGCAAAACTTAAGAGATATTTACCTCGTGCTAAAGGATCTGCTTCCGGATTAGTTAAGAGATTATGTAACATTACAGTTATTGTCAGTTCGAAAGGAGCCAACTAAGTATGGGTCAAAAAGTTAATCCAGTAGGTTTACGTATTGGTATCAATAGAGATTGGTCCAGCCGTTGGTATGCTAACAAAAAGGACTTCTCACAAAATTTAGTTCAAGATATGAAGATTCGTAACTATCTCGAACCAAAATTAAAAGATGCATTACTCTCCCACATTGATATCGAAAGAATCAAGGGCAAGAGTGGCAAAGCTATTATCACTGTCGCTGTTCACGTCGCTCGTCCAGGTGTCGTCATCGGACAAAGCGGTGACAACGTTAAAGTCTTAAAAGCTGATTTACTCAAGTTAATCGATGCCGAAGACGTTAAGGTCACAATCGTCGAAATCAAAAATCCAGATTTAGATGCTTCCCTCGTCGCTCAATCAATCGCTCGTCAACTTGAAGAACGTGCTAGCTTCCGTATAGTTCAAAAGAAAGCTATTCAACGCGTTATGAAGGCCGGTGCTAAGGGTTGCAAAACTCAAGTTAAGGGCCGTGTCGGTGGCGCTGAAATTGCTCGTGCTGAACAATATAGAGAAGGTGTCTTAAGCCTTCACACATTAACACAAGACATTGATTATGCCTTGGCTGAAGCTCACACAACATATGGCCGTCTCGGTTGCAAAGTTTGGATTTCAAGACCAGACGCAGCTACATTAAAAGAACTCGCAAATCGCGAACAATCAGAACGTCGTTTTGATCGCCGCAGACCACGCGAGGAAAAAAAAGGAGCTAACTAACTTATGTTACAACCTAAAAGAGTTAAGTATAGAAGACCTCATGGATTGTCCTACGAAGGCCTTTCCAAGGCTGGTAACGAAGTAAGCTTTGGCGAATATGGTTTACAAGCTACATCTGGTAATTACATTACTAATAAGCAAATCGAAGCCGCTCGTATTGTCTTAGCTCGTTACACAAAGAGATCCGGACAAATCTGGATCCGTATATATCCACACTTAGGCAAAACAAAGAAACCAGCCGAAGTTCGTATGGGTTCTGGTAAAGGTTCAGTCGACAGTTGGGTCGCAGTAGTCAAACAAAACAGAGTTATGTTTGAAATTGCTGGTGTCCCAGAAGCTGATGCTGTTGAAGCATTACGCTTAGCTGCTTACAAACTTCCAGTTAAGACCCGTATCATTAAGAAGAAAGTTCAAGGTGAGTAGAAATGAAGATTCAAGATATTAGAGCAATGTCCGATCAAGAATTAAACGAAAAGGTTTATGAACTCAAGAGCAATCTTATGGCTCTTCGTTTCCAACAAAAATCTGGAACTCTTGATAACGGCAAGAAAATTACCGAGATCAGAAAGTCAATCGCTAAAGTTTTAACAGTCCAAAAGGAACGTGCTTTAGCTGAAACTAAGTAGGAGAAATCACTATGGCAGAACAAGTTAAAACCAGAAGACAACTTCAAGGTGTTGTTGTTTCCGATAAAATGGATAAGACAATCACTGTTGAAGTTAGAACTTATAAGACTCATCCGATCTACGGAAAAAGAGTTCAATACCGTAAAAAGTATAAAGCACACGACGAACGTGAAGAAGCTAAAGTCGGTGATACAGTTGTCATTGAAGAAACAAGACACTTATCAGCTACTAAGTATTTCCGCTTAGTCAAGATTGCTAAGAGAGGAGAATAATTATGGTTCAAAACGAAACAAACCTCGTTGTTGCTGACAACTCCGGTGCTCGCTCAGTCCGCGTTTTCCATCTCTTAGGTGGTTCCGTCCGTAGAGCTAGTAGCGTTGGCGACGTAGTTATCTGCGCTGTTAAAGATGCACTTCCAAACGGAAAGATCAAAAAGGGTGACATCGTCAAAGGCGTCATCGTTAGAGTTAAGAAAGCATATCAAAGACCAGATGGTTCCACTGTTAGATTCGATGATAACGCAGTTGTTATCATTAACGAAGATGGCAGCCCAAAAGGTACCCGTGTCTTTGGACCAGTTGCTAGAGAATTAAGAGATAAGGGCGATGGTTTCATGAAAATCATTTCTCTTGCTCCAGAAGTCTTATAATAGGAGGTAAAGGAATATGAACATTAAAAAAGGTGATCAAGTAATCGTTATCTCTGGTGAATATAAAGGCTCAACAGGAACTGTCCAAAAAGCTTTCCCAAAGATTAACAAAGTTATCATTGAAGGCGTTAATGTCCGCAAGAAGCACAGAAAGCCAAGTCAAGGCAATCCAGAAGGCTCAATCGTTGACATGTATGCTCCAATTGATGCAAGTAACGTTGCTATCTTAGATCCAAAAACCAACAAAGCTACAAGAGTTGGTTACCAAGTCGTTGATGGCAAAAAAGTCCGTGTTGCAAAGAAGAGCAACACAGTAATCGACAAGTAATAGGAGGTTATTATGGCTGAAGAAGAAAAAGTCGAAAAAGCTCCAGTTAAGAAGACTGCTGCTAAGAAAACAACCAGTTCCAAGGCTGCTGCCTCCGAAACTAAGGTTGCTAAAAAAACAACTACAAGAAAGACAACAAAGAAAGCTGCTGAAACTGCTGAAGCTCCAGCAGAAAAGAAAACTACTGCTAAAAAAGCAACAAAGAAAGCTGCTGAAACTGCTGAAGCTCCAGTAGAAAAGAAAACTACTGCTAAAAAAGCAACTAAGAAAGCTGCTCCAAAAGCAAAGGGCGAATGCAAGAAAGCTGCTGTCGTTTCAAGAGTCGAAGTTGACTACAAGGAAAGAGTTGTTGCTGAACTCGTTAAAGAATTCGGTTACAAGTCGATCATGGAAGTCCCACACCTTGAAAAGATTGTTATCAATATGGGTGTTGGAGAAGCTGCAAGCAACTCCAAAGCTATCGAAGAAGCAATGGCTGATTTAACTTTAATCGCTGGTCAACGTCCAGTTGTTACAAAATCAAAGAAGTCAGTTGCTAACTTCAAACTCCGTCAAGGCCAAGCAATCGGTTGCAAGGTTACACTTCGTGGAGTTAGAATGTATGATTTCTTCGACAAATTAATTACTATTGCACTTCCACGTGTCCGTGACTTCAGAGGTGTTTCTAAGAACTCCTTCGATGGTCGTGGTAACTACGCTTTAGGTGTTAAAGAGCAATTAATTTTCCCAGAAATTGACTACGATAAGATCGCTCACTTAAGAGGTATGGACATCATTGTCGTTACATCTGCAAAGAGTGATAAAGAAGCATACGCCTTACTCGAAAAGATGGGTATGCCATTCAAACGCTAAGGAGAACCAAAATGGCTAGAAAAGCATTAAAAATTAAATGTGAAAAAGAACCAAAGTTCAGCACAAGAAGATATAATCGTTGCAGCCGTTGTGGTCGTCCACACGGCGTTAGCAGAAAATTCGGTATCTGCCGTATCTGCCTCCGTGAATTAGCCTATAAGGGCGAAATTCCTGGAATGAAAAAAGCAAGTTGGTAAGGAGGAACATCGACATGTTAACAGATCCAATAGCCGATATGCTCACACGCATTCGTAACGCTAATAGCAACAAGAATGCATCAGTCAGCATGCCTTCTTCCACAATGAAGAAGCAAATTGCCAAAATCCTCAAGGAAGAAGGCTTTATCTCAGACTATGCAGTAGTCACAGAAGATGGAAAAACAACTCTCACTATTACATTAAAGTATGGTGAAAATGGTGAACGCATCATCTCTGGTTTAAAGAGAATCTCAAAACCAGGTCTCCGTGTCTACGCTGAAGTCAACGAATTACCAAGAGTCTTAAATGGTCTCGGTATCGCAATCATCTCTACTTCTGCTGGTGTTATAACTGACAAGAAGGCAAGAGAAAACAACGTTGGCGGCGAAGTTATCGCTTACGTTTGGTAAGGAGTAAATTATGTCAAGAATCGGTAAAAAACCAATCGACATCCCAGCTGGTGTCGAAGTCGTAATTGACGGCAATACCGTCACAGTAAAAGGTCCAAAAGGCACCTTGACCCAGAGTTTCAATGCGCACATGACATATGAGCTTACAGATAAGGAGCTCTTCGTCAAGCGTCCCGATGACTCCATCGAAATGAAAATGTTCCACGGAACCACCAGAGCTCTTATCCACAACATGGTTAAGGGTGTTTCTGAAGGTTTCGAAAAAGTTCTCGAAATCCAAGGTATTGGTTACAGAGCACAAATGAGAGGCGATAAACTCGTTCTCAATATTGGTCACTCTCACGAAGATGTCGTCGAACCAGTTGAAGGCATCAAGTTAGAAGCCACAAGTGCTACTGAAATCCACGTAAGTGGTATTGACGCTCAAAAAGTCGGTCAAGTCGCTGCTTACATCAGAGGACTTAGAAAACCAGAACCATATCATGGTAAAGGTATTAGATACAAGGGTGAGCACGTACTCATCAGATTATCCGCCTCTAAGAAGAGCGGTAAATAAGGAAAGGAAGTCATAGTATGATTAAACATATCGACAAGAATATCGCCCGTAATAGACGTCATGCTCGTATTCGCGAACATGTCTTAGGAACAGCTTCCTGCCCAAGAATCTCAGTATTCCGTTCACACAAAGGTATCTATGTTCAATTAGTTGATGATGTCAACCACGTTACAATTGCATCTTCAAGTTCACTCGCATTAGGTTTAACTGATGGCGGTAACGTTGAAGGCGCTAAAAAAGTTGGTGCTGACATTGCTAAAAAGGCCCTTAAATTAGGTATCGAAACAGCTGTTTTCGATCGTAGCGGCTACCTCTATCACGGACGTGTTAAAGCTGTTGCTGAATCCGCTCGTGAAGCAGGTCTTAAATTCTAGGAGAAACGGATATGGAAAACCAAGAAAACAATTTAGTCCAAAGCCCAGCTGCTGAAGGACAAAAACCAGTTGCCCGTAAGGGTCAACGCCGCGATGCCCACAATGGTGAAAAACGCCAAGGTGGCCGTCGTGAAAACGCTCGTCGCGATTCCCGTCCAGAAAAGCTCTATGAAGAAAGAGTAGTCCGCATCAAGAGAATTTCTAAGACTGTTAAGGGTGGTCGTAGAATGAGATTCTCCGCTCTCGTCGTTATCGGCGATGGCAAAGGTAAGTACGGCTATGGCGCTGGTAAGTCAACAGAAGTCCCAGAAGCAATCAAGAAAGCTCTTGAAGCTGCTAAGGTCAACATGTATAGACTTCCAATCGTCAAAGGTGGTACAATACCTCATGTAGTCGAAGGACAATATGGTGCTTGTAAAGTATTCTTAAAGCCAGCCCCAGAAGGTACTGGAGTTGTTGCTGGTGGTACTGTTAGAGCAGTCCTCGAACTTGCAGGTGTTAAAAACATTTACTCCAAAGTATATGGTTCTAGAACTCCAGTTAATGCAATTAGAGCTACCATTAATGCTCTTGAACAACTCAAGACATATTCAATGGTTAACAAGACCAGATACGGAGTTAAGGAGGTCAAATAATGGATTTACATACACTCAAAGTTGCTGAAGGTTCTATCCACAGCGGTAAAAAAGTCGGCCGTGGCTTAGGCTCAGGCATGGGCAAGACCTCTTGTAGAGGCCAAAAAGGTGCTGGCGCAAGATCCGGTGGCGCAATTGCTCCTGGATTTGAAGGTGGCGGCGTCCCATTATACAGACGTTTACCAAAAAGAGGTTTCAAAAACGTTAACCGTAAAGAATATGCAGTTGTTAATGTTGGCGCTCTTGAAATTTTCGAAGACGGAACAACAGTTGATGAATCAGTCTTATTAGCCAGTGGCTTAATCAAAGACACATTATCAGGTGTTAAAATCCTCAGCGTTGGTAATCTCACCAAAAAATTGACCGTCATTGCCACTAAATTTTCGGCTGAAGCTAAAAATAAGATAGTTAAAGCAGGCGGAGAAGCTAAGGAGAACTAGTATGAAAAAGATAGCGGCCATTCTTCACAACAAGGATGTAATGAATCGTATTCTCTTTACGTTCGCTATTTTTCTCATTTTCCGCATGGGATCGGCAATTACGATTCCAGGTGTAACAGTTTCTGATTCTGCATTCTCATCATCTGATACACTATCGTTAATGAACATGTTAGGTGGTGGCGCCTTACAAAGCTTCTCGCTTTTCGCTTTAGGCGTCTCCCCTTATATTACTGCACAAATCATAGTTCAGTTGTTACAAATGGACGTTCTTCCAGTTTTAGCAGATCTTGCTAAGCAAGGTGAAACTGGTAGAAAGAAAATTGATATGACAACTCGTTATCTAACATTAGTTCTTGCTGCTGTTCAAGCATATGGTATTATTGTTACAATGCAAAATACTCAAGGATTAGTAGTTAATGATACTTCTGTCTATGGTTATATTAAAATTGTTGTCTTTATGACAGCTGGTTCCATGTTACTTATGTGGCTTGGTGACCAAATTACTTCCAAAGGTATCGGTAACGGTATTTCAATGTTAATCTTTGCTGGTATTGTTTCGTCATTGCCAAATCAAATCTATTTGGCTTTCCAACAATACTTAGGTGAAAAGATTTTGAGCCAAGATGCATCTTTAATTCTTGAAGGTACAGTTCAACTAGCTCTTTATATCTTAGCCTTTGCTGCAATTATTATCTTCGTTACCTTTATTGAAAAATCGGAAAGAAGATTACCTGTTTCTCACTCCGCTTCAAGCCAATCATTGAGCGATCAACAAAACAAGTCAAGCTTCTTACCAATCAAGATTAACTCTTCTGGTGTTATTCCAGTAATCTTTGCTTCATCGTTAATGATGGCTCCAAGCATTATTATTGGTTTGTTCTCTAGTGGAACTACTCCAGAATGGTGTCAAACAATTATTAAAGTCTTCAACTATCAAACAATGGTTGCAATGCCAACTGCTGATGGTGGTACATGGTATATGCCATGGGGCTTAATAATTTACTTAGTTTTAATTATTGCCTTCACATTCTTCTATTCTAACTTACAAATCAATCCTGAAAAGTTAGCTGAAGATTTCCAAACAAATGGTACTTACATTACTGGTTTAAGACCTGGTACTGAAACTGAAAAGTATATCAAGAAGATCTTAAATAGAGTAACATTCTTAGGTGCCATGGCTCTTACATTTATCGCTTGTTTGCCAGTAGCTTTATCCTTATCTGGATTAGTTCCACAATCATTGGCTTTAGGTGGTACAGGTCTTATCATCGTCGTCGGTGTTGCCCTTGAAACTTATAACCAAATCGATGGCTTACTTGCTGGTAAAGATTATAGTCGTGTTGTCTAATAAGGAGGAAAGCAAATGTTAAACATTATATTAATGGGTCCACCAGGTGCTGGTAAAGGCACTCAAAGTGAACTTATAGTTAAAAAATACGGTATTCCACATATTTCTACAGGCGATATGTTCCGTGAAGCAGCTGCTAGCGGTACAGAAGTCGGTAAGAAAGCTGCTGAATATATGAACGCTGGAAAATTAGTTCCAGATGAAGTAACAATCGCCATTGTCAAAGAAAGACTCAGTAAGCCTGACTGTGCCAATGGTTACCTTCTTGATGGCTTCCCAAGAACATTAGTTCAAGCTGATGCCCTCAAGACATTAACAAACGAAATTTCTCGTCCGTTAACTCATGTCATCAACCTCATCGCTGATGAAGATGAATTGATAAATCGAATTGCTTCGCGTCGAGTTTGCCCAAACACAAGTTGTGGTGCAAGTTATAATCTTGTTTCGAAAGCTCCGAAAGTTGACGGAAAATGCGACCTTTGTGGTCATGATCTCATATTAAGAGATGACGACACCCCAGAAAGTTTCAAGGTAAGACTTGAAGCTTACAAAGGTAAGACTTATCCATTAATTGAGTATTATCGCCAAGAAGGACTTCTTAAAGAGGTTGATGGTTTAAAAGCTATCGATGAAGTCTTTGCTTCAATTGTTGAAGTATTAGAGGCTTAATATGATTGTAATTAAATCAGATAGAGAAATTGAACTTATGAGACAGGCCGGGCACAAGCTCGGTCGTGTCTTTGATCGTTTAGCACCTCTTGTCGTACCAGGTGTTTCAACTCACGAACTCGATGTGATGGTTGAAAAATTCCTGAAAGAAGAAAATTGTATCCCATCGTTCAAGGGATACGAAGGCTTTCCAGCCGCTATTTGTGCGTCAGTGAACGATATGCTAATCCATGGTATTCCTTCTAAAAAGATTATTCTTAAAGAAGGCGATATATTAACCGTCGATATGGGTAATATATGGCAAGGATATCAAGGTGATGCAGCCCGTACATATGCTGTTGGAACAGTTAGTCCTGAAACTCAAAGACTAATTGAAACTACTGAAGCTTGCTTCTATGCAGCTTTAGAGGTTGCGAAGCCTGGTAACCGCCTCTCTGATATCTCTCACGCAGTCGAAGAGGTTGCCCGCAATGCTGGTTATACTTTGACAGAAGATTATGGTGGTCATGGTATCGGTCGTGAAATGCACGAAGATCCAATGATTCTCAATGTCGGACGTCCAGGTCATGGTCCAGTATTAAGAAAGGGTATGTGCCTAGCTATTGAACCAATGCTTAATGTTGGTTCACCAGAACTCCGTATTTTGGAAGATGGCTGGGGAGTTAAGAGCTTAGATGGTAAATTGACATGCCATTATGAGAATACAATCGTCATTACGGAAGATGGAGCAGAGGTGCTCACAGTCGACGAAAATGTCAGAAAACACATAGGGAGATAAAGATGTCCAAAGATGATTTCATTAAATTGGAAGCAGTAGTTGAAGAAGTACTTCCAAGTACAACATTCAACGTTAGATTGGAAAGTGGGATTGTGATTCGGGCCACCGTTTCCGGTAAAATGCGCTTAAACAAGATTCGTATCTTACCGGGTGATAAAGTCACCGTCGAAATATCCCCTTATGATGTAACACGGGGCCGTATCGTTTATCGAAACAAGAACTGATTAGGAGGAAATATTTACTTATGAAAGTCAGACCATCAGTCAAACCAATTTGCGATAAGTGCAAGGTCATTAGACGCAAAGGCCGTGTTATGGTTATTTGCTCAAATCCAAAGCACAAGCAAAGACAAGGTTAATCTAAGAAAGGATAATTAATTAATTATGGCAAGAATAGTCGGGGTAGAAATCCCTAACGATAAGCAAGTCGCTTATTCTCTTACATACATCTATGGTATTGGTCTTCCAACAGCTAAGGCAGTTTGTGCCGTCGCTAAGGTTGACGAAACCAAGAGAGTTAAAGATTTAAGTGAAGCTGAATTAAACGCTATTAGAAGCGAAATCAGCAAATACAAAACAGAAGGTGATCTCCGTAGAGAAGTTAACCTCAACATCAAGAGACTTCAAGAAATTGGTAGTTTCCGTGGTATGAGACACAAGAGAAACCTTCCATGCCGTGGTCAACGTACAAAGACCAATGCTAGAACCTGTAAAGGTCCTAAAAAGACAGTTGCTAACAAGAAGAAAGCAACAATGTAAGGAGGTTAATCTATGGCTAACGATAAGAAAACAATCCGTAAGAAGAAGGCTAAGCTTAACTTTACAAAAGGTGTTGCCCATATCCATTCTTCTTTCAACAACACAATTATTTCAATCACAGATACAAATGGTAATGTAATTGCCTGGGCTTCTGCTGGTACAATTGGTTACACAGGCTCAAGAAAATCTACACCATTTGCAGCTCAAATGGCAGCTGAAAAGGTTGCTAAAGACTGCGTCGATCGTGGTCTTAAGACTGTTGATGTCAACGTTAAGGGTCCAGGTCCAGGCCGTGAATCAGCATTACGTGCTCTCTCTGCCGCTGGTCTCCAAATCCAAACAATTACTGATGTTACACCCGTTCCACACAACGGATGCCGTCCACCAAAACGCCCAAGAGGTTAAGGAGGTAACCCGATGAAGCAATTTGAAAAGCCTGCATTCAAGACCGCTACTTATGATTTAGATTCTTTCCATGGCAAATTCGTCATGGAACCCCTCGAAAGAGGCTTTGGCATTACTTTAGGTAATGCTCTTAGACGTGTTCTTCTTTCGTCTTTACCTGGTGCAAGTGTCTATGCTATTCAGGTCGATGGTGCTCGTCATGAATTCTCCGCTCTCGATGGCGTCGAAGAAGACGTCACGACAATCATCCTTAACATTAAAGATTTAGTCTTAAAGATTACATCTGAGGATGATGACACTCCAAAGCTTTTAACTATCGATGTTAAGGGACCAAAAACAGTTACAGCAGCTGATATTCAACTCCCAAGTGATGTCGAAGTTATTAATAAGGATCTCGTTATTGCTAATGTTGCCGAAGGCGGTAACCTTAAGATGGTCCTTCATGCCCGTAAAGGCAGAGGATTTGTCACTAGCGAAGGAAACAAGCGCATTACCGAATTCCCACTCGGAACAATCCCAACCGATAGTTCCTATTCTCCAATCGTTAAGGTTAACTATGAAGTTGAACCTACACGTGTTGGTCACGATTCAAATTATGATCGTTTAGTGCTCGAAGTTTGGACAAATGGTTCAATGCTTCCACAAGATGCAGTCGGTTTAGCCGCTAAAATCTTAACAGCACACTTTGAACTCTTCCTCGAACTCAGTAAAATTGCCGAGAAGGAAGAGATCATCTCAACATCTCAAGAACAACCAAAGAACAAGTATGCTGAAATGACAATTGAAGAGCTTGATCTTTCCGTTAGAAGCTACAACTGCCTTAAGAGAGCTGCTATTTCAACAGTTATGGAACTCACAAATAAGACAGAAGAAGAGATGATGAAAGTTAGAAATCTCGGCCGCAAATCACTCAAGGAAGTCAAAGGCAAACTTGAAGCTCTTGGCTTACACTTCCGTGAAAACTAAAAGGAGTTAGTTCAAAATGAAAACACAAGGACGTAAAAACGTACATGGTAAAGGTGGCGTTAGAAGTAAGGCTGCCTATACCGCAAGTAAAGATAAAGCAATGCTTCGCAACGTCGTTTCACAATTAATCGTTAGTGAAAAGGTCGTTGTTACAGCTACTGTTGCTAAACAATTAACAGCTTTAGCTGATCGTATGGTTACATATGCTAAGAAAGGCGATGTCGCTGCTCGTAGACAAGCTGCAAAGTTTGTCCGTGATATTTGGGCTGATGAAGCTCAAACAACAACAGCTTTACAAAAGCTTTTCAACGTTATTGGCCCACGTTATAAAGACAGAAACGGTGGTTACACAAGAGTTTTAAAACTTGGTAATCGTCGTGGTGATAATGCACCTATTGCTTTAGTTGCATTTGTTCAAGACTAATTTAGAGTTTTGATTAATTTACCGATATTGCAAAGAAATTTGCTTTATCGGTTTTTTTGATCATAAAAATTTGATATTCTTATATAGAGGTTAAAATTATGATAGTTTATCAATATATAATAAGTTATTTGCTTCTATTTGCAATCGGAGGAGTATGTGGATGGGTATTAGAGTTCTTCTTTAGAAGAATTGTTCATAAACAATGGGTTAACCCAGGTTTCTTAAACGGGCCTCTTTTACCACTTTATGGCTTTGGCGTTATGATTTTATATGCTATAGCTGATATCAATATAGAATCGTATTGGAAAATACTTTTATATTTAGTTTTATTAACATTATTAGAGTATATAGCTGGTATTATTTTTATAAAAGGTATGGGATTAAAGCTTTGGGATTACTCTAAAAGATGGGGAAATATACAAGGAATAATTTGTCCACTATTCTCTGCTGCCTGGTGTGCTGTTGGAGCATTGTTCTTATTCTTCTTATATGAGCCGTTAAAGCAAGTATTTAGTTGGTCTATGGCAAACATTAATTTTTCGTTCTTCTTAGGCCTATTATACGGTATTTTAGTTATTGATATGTGTATTAGCTTTAATGTCTCACTTCACCTCCGTGAGTTTGCTAAGAAGGCAAAAGAAGTTATTTCATACGAACAAATCAAAAATTATATTATGGTCAAAAATAAAGAATCTAAAGCTAAACTTAGATTTGTCTTACCATTTAAAACTAAAGACTTTACTAAGACTCTTGAAAACTACATGAGTGAATTAAAAGAAAGAGCTTCAAAACTTAAAGAAGAGAAGAAAAAGAAGTAAATAGTTAATAATAAAATAAAGCGTAACATTAATTAGGATATTCTAAGAGATGTTATGCTTTTTTGATTCAATAAATATATTGTTAGCATAAATAGAAATTGATAATATTTTCCCCTTCACTATATATAACCGTAAGATTTCATATGTTTTTGCTCACTTTTTTGATAAATTTTAATTTCTTTACAAGTTGTTTACAATTAAGCTATCAATTTATCCTCTATATTAATTAACAAAGTTGATTGCATATAAAAAAGCGTAACATATTTTAGATAATACTAATTAAAGTTACGCTTTTATGTTTTATTATTTAAGTAATAGTGTTTTAATTTCGAATGGTTTAAATTCTAAATAGCTATCATTAACTTTGGAAACAACATCTTCTAATAAGTTTGTTTCAAATAATTCAGAATGTTTGATTGCAATTGATAAGGTTGATTTAACTTTTTTATCAGTTCTATTGTAGAGTCTTACAATAGTTCCTTTACCATCTTCGCTTGTTTTAACAGCTGATACTTGAATTTCTGGTGATGTTTCAACTAAATTTAATGAATTAATTTCTTTCTCAGTATATAGTGGAACAATATTAATTCTTTCAGCTTCTTGATCGACTTTAAGTAAGTCATCATCATCTTTAATGAAATATGAATATTTAATTGTATGTTTTCCAATATCACCATTTACGCATGGGTAATTTGTTGATCTTAATAAATTGATATCTAGTGTAGATTCTTTAACGTAGTATCCGTGTTTTGCTGGTGAAATTATAGAAATACTATTTTCTTTATCAGCGATTGTCATCCACTTTTGAGCACATATTTCAAATTGAGCACTGTGGATTGATGTGTCATTTAATCTACTTCTAGCAAAGTGTCCAAATTGAATATCAGCTATGGCATTATCGGATTTAATAGTGAAATCTGAAACTGATCTAAGCATTCTATTCATACTTTGCCAATCGCAATTTAATGTAACATCAATTCTATTTGTTAGTTTATTAATTATTATTTCTTGCTCTATAGTTGTTTTATCGTAGGTGTAAGATTGTTTAATTACATATAGATCATTGTATTCATTGACGATTTGTTTGGTAGTAACTAAAGGAATTATATCTTGCTTACGATAGTGATCTAAGATATTCCAAGCATCACCAAAGTCTTTGAATATACATAATGCATTTGCTTTATTAATTACAAGCTCTCTATTTGTATTTTTATCAACTATTGATGTGAAATAACCTTTCTTATCTAATTTTATAGACAAGTCTTTTGTCTCTAATTTGTTATTTTTAATTTGAGTATATTTATCATTTACTCTCTTTGATAAAACACTGGTAGAGAAAGGAGCAATTGATAAAAGAGTATATTTGTCATTTTCAACTTCACATGTTTCTAAAATATCTTTTGTTGGGTTGAATAAATGATTATTTTCATCTTTGTAAGCTTTAAATGAATTATCAACATTATTAACAATTTCATCTAATTGTTTGTCAATTTCTTTATATCTTTGAACTGACTCTTTATATACTCTTTGAATTGCTGAACCTGGTAAGATATCGTGGAATTGATAAAGAAGAATTTCTTTCCATATATCTTCAAGTATTCTTGTATCTTTATTGTTAAGAACTAAATATGTTTCAACTGTTTTTAATTTTGACTCTAAATAGTTGTTCCAATATTTATTATCACTTTGTGAAGTATATGTTCCTTGGTGATTTTCAAGATAAAGTTCGCCACTATAAACATTTAAGGTATCTTTCTTTTCTTCGAGCTTTTGGAAGAAATCAGTAACTTTACCAGATTTAGCTTTTGGTAATGAATATAAGCTTTCCTCTCTATGTAATCTTTCGACGTGTTCATCGCCTGGACCACCGCCACCATCACCAATACCATATATTGCTAATGAGTGCTTAAAGTCTTTTTCAGTAACGTTGTCTTCGATCTTTCTTAATGTTGCTGGAGAGATAGGTGAGTTATATGTTCCTTCTTCAGGTAAGTGAACTAATACTTGATTATCGCCAATACCATTCCAAATAAAATCGTGATAAGGGAATTTATTGATTAAACACCAAGAGATTTTTATTGTTGTGAAATATTCTTGGCAAGATAGCTTCATTATTTGTGGAATAGCAGCTGAATATCCAAATACATCAGGTAGCCAGAGATTATTAACTCTATGTCCGAACTCTTTTAAATAATAGTTTTGACCATAAAGCATTTGTCTAACTAAAGATTCTTCACCAGTAAGGTTTGTATCTGCTTCGACCCACATACCACCAACTAGTTCTATTCTTCCTTGTTTTTCGTATTCTTTTAACTTATTAAAGAAATCAAAGTTGTTTTCTTTGACCCATTCAATAAGTTGAGGTTGAGAAAGAACAAATTTGAAATCATCATATTTTTCGATTAAGTAGAAAACGTTAGCGAGTGTTCTCATTGCTTTTCGCTTAGATTCTCTAATAGGCCAAAGCCAAGCTAAGTCAATGTGGGCGTGACCAACTGCTGTGACTTCATGATCAACAGTACTTTTGATGCCTAATACTTTTTCTAAAAGACTTAATGAATCGTTAATCCAGTTTTCGTTTTGATATAAAACTTTATTTTTAACTTCAGATAATGTTTCGAAAATATATTTAAATTTTTCATCATCTCTATCAAGTGTCTTTAAAAGGGATAGTACAACTTCATAATCATAATAAAGTTTTTCAATATCATCATTTTTGGTTACTAAATTTGCATAGAGTAATGCTCCATTGTCTTTAACGTTGCCAAAAAGGTCGTTACAACCACAATCTAAATATAAATTTAATTTGTTATTTTCAATAAGTGATGTAACTTCGTAATAACATTTTCCTGGTTTACCCAAAGCTGTGTCAAATGCACTACTACCATTAGTGAATCCTTTTAATGGATAACCATCATTAGAGTAGAGTAATGCTTCACCAGAAACGTCTAAAGCAAGATAAATCTTTTTGCTATCGTTATTAGCGTATTTTCCTGATAAATGGAACCA
Organism: Clostridium sp. CAG:288; assembly: GCA_000437395.1. GTDB lineage: Bacteria > Bacillota_I > Bacilli_A > RFN20 > CAG-288 > CAG-288. The sequence continues at coordinate 220,940 of FR898192.1, forward strand.
GGCACAATCGAATAATTCCCCCCAAGATTCTCCGACTTTAAGCGGTTTATATTCTAATTTGTCTTTGTCTGAAAATTTTACAGGCTCTTTACTATGAGCATATTCAACATTGAGATCTAAAACCTTTGTATAAACTAGAGATTTTAACTCATTATCTAATACTCTTTCCATTTCGCTTATATTGTTGTCGAAATATTGTAGATTGAAAACGTTATTGTTCATAGCTTTTCCTCACATTTTCTAAAATATCGGTTTTCTTGAAACCATAATTTAATATATTTCATTTTCTTGTTTTTTTCAAGAAGATTGATTTTTAAAATAACAAATATATGCCATTTATAACATTTATTTTAGAAAATAAGGGGTTTCATGACTATAAATTGTCTTTACAACATAATTTTTAATAGATATAATTTGATTGAGGAAACAATAGAAAAAGGATTTTTTACCAATGAAAAAAAACATTTTTAATAAAATTATTAGAGGTGATGGACAAGAAAAAGAACTTCCTTTAACTAGAAGAAAACAAATTTTATCTATTGTTAAGGACAACTATGGCTATTTATTTGTTTATCAAATAATATCTTTCTTATTTGTTTTGCCAGCAATTATATTCTTTATGGTTATGCTTTCGCAAAGAAATGGTGAGCTAATAAATGCTGCTGAGGAAAATAAACTCACCATAATGTTATCTTATAACTTTACAACGTTTTTAATAATGATTCCGCTTTTGGGTTTAGCTGGAATAGGATTTACATCAATGCTTGCATTTATACGTAATCAAGCGGTTGATAAAGTAGGAAGAGGATATAAAGATTTCTTTAAAGGAATGAAAGAAAATATAGTTGTAGGATTCATAGGATTTGCAATTATAGGGTTAATGCAGTTTATCATGATTATGACGATAACATATTATGGTAATTCTAAGCTTCCATTTTTCTTAGTTAGTTTATTAATCTTTATGTCAGCTATCGCTTTTATAATTTCTTTTGTTTATGTCTTCTATTTAATAACAATGCATATGAACTATAGCTTAACTTTTAAGGATTTAATAAAAAATAGTGCTATTTTTACATTTAAAAGATTCTTTAGCACTTTAGGAATAATTATATTAGCACTTATCCCTTGGCTTTTAATTTTTTTCTCTCACGGTCCATACACAATTTGGCTCATAGTTATGCTTTTATTTTTTGGACTATGCTATAGTGCTTTAATAATTAATGCTTTTTCTTTATATTTGTTCGATAAAAATATTAATATCAATCAATTCCCAGATAGTTATAAAAGAGGTTTAAGAAAGGAGTTAAAAAATGACAACAATAAATGATATTGCTAAAAAAGCTGGTGTTGCCAAATCGACAGTATCTAACGTTTTCTCAAAGAAAAAATACGTTAGTCCTGAAATTTGCGAAAGAGTAATGAAAATTTGTAAAGAATTAGATTTCCAACCTAATTTTTATGCTGCTTCTCTTTCAAACAAACAAAAAACAAACCTTATAGGATTGTTTTTAGAAACGAGTGAATCAGGAGATTATAGACCATTCTATAATGAATTAATAAAATCGGTCTTAGTTAATGCATCTTCTTTGTCTTACAATGTCGTAGTTTATTATGGATTAGATTCTGATAGTACAAGAAATAAACTGGTAATGGGAAGATCTCCTATTGATGGAGCTATTATTCTATCACCATCATTAAATGATGAAAGAATCGAAGCTATTAAAGAAAAATTAATTCCATGCGTTATTATTGGTAGACATGATATTAACTTGCCATTTTCAACAATTGACGTCGATAATGTTCATTTAGTCGAAGAAGTCGTTAGTGAAATGAAAGAAAGCGGTAGAAATAATATTTATTTAATAAACTCTAACGATCAACTAACAATTTCAAAAGATAGATCTATTGGCTTTGCTAAAGCGTACAACTTAGATGAAAAGGAAATTGAAAATCACATTTTCTATTCAAAATTTTCAACTAAAGAGGATGGCTATTACTACGCTATGCACGCTATAAAAGAAGGGGCGGATGCAATTATTACAGCTTCTGAAATAATAGCTCGTGGAGCTTATGCAGCTATAAAAGATATGAATAAAGAGATAGGAACTGATGTTGCTGTCTTCTCTTTAGGTTATTCTTTTGGTGAAAAAAACAATTTTTCTCCAAGTTTAACATATGCTATTCAAGACTATAATTTATTCGGAGAAAAGGCGACAAAAATGCTAATTGATGCTATTGAAAACAACAATGAGAAAACCAATTTGCTATTGACGAGCCGCATCCATTATCACAATTCTTTTAAAAAAATTAATTAATAATTGACATTTTAAACGGTTGTCTTCTATAATTGAAATATGAAAGCTCTTACAAATTTTG